>NZ_JEMA01000303.1 GCF_001589285.1 Sorangium cellulosum
CGCTGGCGTCGACCGCCGACGCGTCGCTGCCGCAGGTGCAGGAGGCCACCGACGCTGCGCCGCCGCGCAGCCGGCGCGCGACGGCGACGCACGCGGCTACCGGCCTCTTCACCCGCCGCCGGCGCATCGTGGGGACGCCGCTCTACATGGCCCCCGAGACCTGGCGCGGCGAGCCCCCGACGCCGCGCGCCGACGTCTACGGGCTGGGCGTCGTGATCTACGAGCTCTGCGCCGGCTCGCCGCCCCACGGGATCCTGGAGATGCGCGCCCTCATCCGGGCGACGCTGGAGAACGACGCGCCCCCGCTCGCGCAGGCCGCGCCCGGCGTCGATCCACGGCTCGCCGCCGTCGTGGATCGCTGCCTCGCCCGGGACCCGGCCCGGCGCTTCGCGGACGGCGACGCGCTCCGCGAGGCGCTCGAGCAGATCGCCGCCTCCGAGGTCGGCTCGGCGTCGATCCTCCCCGAGGGCAACCCGTACCGCGGACTCCTCGCGTTCGAGGCAGCGCACCGGCGCCTGTTCTTCGGTCGCGGCGCCGAGGTCCTCGCCATCGTCGATCGGCTCCGCGCCGAGCCCTTCCTCCTCGTGGCCGGCGACTCGGGGACGGGCAAGTCGTCGCTCTGTCGCGCGGGCGTGCTGCCCGCGGTCGCCGATGGCGCGCTCGGGCCCCGCGTCGCGACCGTCTCCGTGACCCTGGGCCGGCGTCCGCTCGACAGCCTCGCCGCCGCGCTCCTGCCGCTGCTCGGGGGCGGGGGCCACGACGCGCTCGCGGACGAGGCGGCGCTCGCGGCGCGCCTCCGCGCCGAGCCGGGGGCGCTCGCGCGCGCGCTCCGGCGGCGTCACGGCGAGGTGCTGCTGTTCGTCGATCAGCTCGAGGAGCTCTGCACGTACGCGCCGCCGGACGAGGCCGCCGCGACGGCCGAGGCGCTCGGCGCGCTCGCCGACGGGCCGGGGGGCCTGCGCGTGCTGGCCACCGCGCGCAGCGACTTCCTCACGCGGCTCTCCGCGCTCCCGGGGCTCACCGACGCGATCTCGAGGGCGCTGTACGTGCTCCGCCCGCTCACCGCCGCGCGGCTGCGTGAGGCCGTCACCGGCCCCGCCGCCGCGAAGGGCGTCTCGTTCGAGTCCGAGGCCGTCGTCGAGGCGCTGGTGCAGGCGGCGCTGCACGCCGAGGGCGGGCTCCCGCTGCTCCAGTTCGCGCTGGAGGAGCTCTGGGAGGCCCGCGACCAGGCGCGGGGGGTGATTCCGGCCTCGGCGCTCGACGCCATCGGCGGCGTGAGCGGCGCGCTCGCGCGGCACGCGGACGGGGTGCTCGCGCGCCTGCCACCGCCGCAGCGCGCGGCCGCGCAGGCGATGCTCCTCGCGCTGGTCACGGCGGAGGGGACGCGGGCCTGGCGCGTCGAGGCGGAGCTGCTCGCCGCCGCCGGCGCGTCGCCGGGGGCGCCGGCCGCGCTCTCGGCGCTCGTGCGGGGGCGGCTGCTCGTCGCCCGCGAGGCCGAGGGCGGCGCGGGCTCGGTCTACGGCATCGCGCACGAGGCGCTGCTCACCGGCTGGGACACGCTGCGCGGGTGGATCGGCCGCGACATCGAGGGGCGGGCGCTGCGGCAGCAGCTCGAGCGCGCCGCCGCGGAGTGGGATCGGGCGGGGTGGGACACGGATGTCCTCTGGAGCGGACGGCTGCTCTCGGCGGCGGCCGACATCAAGGGGGCCTCGCTCGCGGCGCGCGAGGCGGCGTTCCTGGCCGCGTCGCGCCGCGCGGATCGGCGCCGGCGCCTCGGCCGCTGGGCGGCGGCGCTCGCCGTGCCGGCCGCGATCGGGCTCACGTTTCTCAGCACGCGGCACACCGCGTACCGGAATCTCACGCAGCGTGTGGACGACGCGCAGCGATTGCTGGAGCAGGCGCGCGCGGATCGCGCGAAGCTCGACGCCCTGAGGCGCGACGCGTTCGAGCGCTTCGACGCGGGCCAGGGCAAGCCCGCGGAGCAGGCCTGGGAGCGAGCGCGCCAGCAGGGCGTGGCGGTGGAGGGTGCCTATGCGGACGTCTCGGGGCTCCTCGCGTCCGTCGTGCTCCAGGACGGTGATCGGGAGGACGCGCGAGAGATGCTCGCCGACACGCTCTGCGAGCGCGCCGCGCTGGCCGATCAGGACGGGCGCGTTGCGGAGCGTCGCGAGCTCGTGCGGCAGCTCAGGCTCTATGAGCGCCGGCAAGCGAGCTGCTGGGATGCTCCTGCGCATCTCTCGATAACAACGTCGCCGCCGGGCGCCGAGGTCTCGATCGAGCGGGTCGTGCTCGACGGCGCACGGCCTGACGCTGAGCGGATGGGCGCGACGCCGATCGCCGCTAGGATGGTCGACCCTGGCTCGGTCATCCTCACGTTCTCGGCGCCTGGCCGGGCCAGGGTCCGCCTGCCGCTATTGCTCGGCCGCGGCGAGATGCGGCAGGTAGAACATCTCCATCTGCCGCCCGAGGCGGCCATCCCGCGGGGCTTCGTCTACGTGCCGCCGGGCCGCTTCCTGTACGGCAGCGTCGGCGCAGGGCGGGACTACTACCTCAGCCAGCCGCTGCATCCGGTCGACAGGGGCGCCTACCTCATCGCGGAGAACGAGACGACGTTCGCCGAGTGGATCGAGTTTCTGCGCGCCTTGCCGCCGGAGGAGAGGCGAAATCTGCTTCCGGGAGCGAGCGTGTCCGGGATGAAGGTCGCGCTGGAAGAGCTGCCAGACGGCCGCTACCGGCTCACGTTCGGACCGGAGAAGCAACCTGCTGTCGCCCGGATGGGGGAGCCGATCCGGTACCCGGGCCGTCGCCGCCGGGTCGCCCAGGATTGGCTGCGCGTCCCCGTGCTCGGCGTCTCGTTCGACGATGCGCTGGCCTACGCCGACTGGCTCGATCGGTCGGGCCGTGTCCCGGGAGCGCGTGTCTGCGACGAGCGGGAGTGGGAGCGCGCCGCGCGCGGGGCCGATGGCCGTCCGTTCCCGTGGGGCGAGCGCCTGGAAGCCGACCTGGCGAACTACGAGCTGACCTATGGCCGCGACCTCTTCGGCTTTGGTCCCGATGAGGTTGGTACGCATCCTGCTTCCGACAGTCCCTTCGGAATCCACGACCTGGCTGGCAACGTCTGGGAGTGGGTCTCGTCCGCGGAGGGCAAAGGCGTACCCGTCTTGCGGGGTGGCAGCTTCTTCCACCCGAGCAGCAACATGAGGCCGGAGAACCGTGCGCCCGACGTGCGGGCGCGCCGTGAAGCGTTCGCCGGGGTCCGCGTCTGCGCCACGCCGCGGTAGCAATAGACCGTGCTCACGCGCACGCGATACAGCGGAGAAGTCGGCATGACTCATCTGGATTCATTGTTTCGCTATCGATCGCTGTCATTGAACTCTGGATCTTGCGGCGGCATCGGCGGGCGCTTCGTCCGGGCGGAGGTGTCGGCGCTGGCGAGGTTCATCGTCTCTTCCGCGCTCCTGGTCGGTGTGTCCGGGTGTCATGCGTCGTCGCCCGTGCGTCCGGTGGCCCTTCCGACGCTCCCGTCGCGCCAGCCGTCGACGGCCCTCGCGACGCGCGCGCCGTCCTGGCGTCAGTGTGTCCCGGTGAACGTGCCGTTCGCCGACCTGTTCAGCATCAACCCGCAAGGGCCCAGGATCGCCAAGCACGTCCACTTCTCCTTGAGCTCGATGTACGACGCGCACGATCGTCCGATCGAAGGCGCGCGGATCGAGCACGGCGCGCTCGTCCGCGGCGCGGCCGCTCCGTCGCTCCAGGGCGGAGGGGGTACGGATCTCGAAGGCGGGCAATGGACGGGCGTCAAGCTGCGCGGCGTCTTCGACGGCTGCACGCTGGACCCGACGATGACGTTCCCGATCTCCGCGAAGATCGTTGCCGCGACGCCCCCCCGGAAGCTCACTGGAGCGTGGGAATACCGTGTGGAGGTCCAGACGTCGGAGCCGAGCGAACCGGGCGCGGGACCTCGGTTCGCGCCGCTCTGCAAGGAGGGCAAGCCGGCCCTCGTCGTGCCCGGACGTTGGGACGAGAAGGGAGTCCACAGGAGCGAGGAGGGCATATTCAGCTTCGCATGTCCGGAGACCGTCGCAGGAAAGTGCGCAAGCTCGTGGAGGTACAACCCCGGTGCCGCCGGGGCGAGCCCGGACGTCTCCGAGCTGTACGAGGCGTGCATGAGGATGGCGACCGCCGACTATTGCGGAGACGGTGTCTCCGCGACACGCGAAGGCACCATGGTCGACGTCTGGGACAGCGCGAACGTGGAGAGACCCGATCCGGAGGCGCAAGCGCAGGGATATCGCTTCGAGGCTGCCTGGACGCGGGATGGAGCGGTCTGCATGGATCATCCGCGCTGGCCAGAGCTCTTCTTCGCCGAGGGGGATCGTAAGCCGAAGCGGGAATGCCTCACGAAGATCCCGACGTGCCGCTCTGCGGAGGAGGCCCAGGCGCTGGCGGGCCCTGGCAAGAAGCTGCTCTTCAACGCGTCGCGGCCGCGTCCCGGCGCGCCGAAGTGACTCGTGGAGGGGGTGCCCCTCCGGGAGAGCTTCGAGGCTTCAGCTTACACTAGGGCATCTCATCAACAGAGCGCGCCGTGGATCCTCGGCGGTATGTGTCATCGCCCCTGAGGAAGGGGCGGGCATATCGACGGGCTCGCCACGGTGCAGCTCACGTCATTGATTGGAGATCGACATGGATTCTCGAGCGAGGTTCACGAAGTGCCGTTCATCCCTCTCCGCCGCCTTGCTTGCTGCGGTCGCTATCGGGCTCTCCGGTTGCGGGTCGCCCCCGCCTGAGCCGGACGACGAGCCGGGCTACCCTCCGAGTGAGCCTCCGTTGAAGTGCAACTACCCGACGAGCGGCCCCAAGCCAGTCGTGCCGGATCTGCTCGCGAGCGACCCATATCTGTCCGCGGTGGGCATCCTCGAGCAGAGAGAGATAGAAGACGACGTCGAGCAGAGAGAGATAGAAGACGACGTCGAGCAGAGAGAGATAGAAGACGACGAGAGGTGGGTGCCGTTCTGCACTGGCTCGCTCATCGGCGTGAAGACGGTGCTCACCGCGTATCATTGTGTGAAAGGCAGCAAGGGCAAAGATGTCCGGTTCCGTCTCAGTTCCAATCTGAAGAGCGGCATGGGCTCTTCCATCAATGTCTTGAACTCTGACCGCGATCGGAATTCTCCTTTGGACGGTGGGTACATGAATCAGGGGAGCGATGTCGCCGTCATGGAGCTCGAGGCCGAGGCCGACGGTCCCATCGAACCGCTCGACGTCCGTGTTCTTGACATGCACCGCGTGGGGAAAGACGAGCCCTTCTACGGCGTTGGCTATTACTTCCAGAGGAACGGAACGATCCCAGACGGGGCGCGCCGGATCGCCGGCTTCACGCTTCGCGCTACCGATGGCCGTTTCCTCGAGGACGCCTTCCTGACGAAGGAGAACTTCGAGCAGTGCAGCGCCGCTGCGCGCCTGACGCCGAAGATCAGCGCTCTTTCCCTGTCTGGCGGCCCGTTCTGGATCCGTTGCCCGCTCTCGATATCAGATGATGGACAGTCTGGCTTCCCTTCGATCGAAGACGCCTACCAGCAAAAGCTGCTCCGGGGCTATCAGGTGTGGCTGGACGATGGCCCCGACGGCGCGCAACCCTGCAAAGGCGACTCGGGCGGCCCTCTCCTCCGGCAGACGGAACGCGGGCTCGCTGTGTACGGCGTCTTGTCCGGCAGCGTCAGCCTCGTCGGATCCGACTCCAGCGGGTGCGGCTTCGGTGCCGTCTATTCGATCGTCGCTCCGAAGACCCTGAAGTGGTTGCAGGACGAGCACCACCTCCGACGCTAGAACGCTGAGCCTGCGCTCACCTGGAGTCGCCGCGCTGCTGCCCGGCGGTGACCGGCCGCCTGCTTGCCAGACCCCCGACAACTCCTGAAAGCCGTGCTCGTCGGAGCTCGCCCGGACCAACGCCGCTCCGGTTTGAGCGTTCGGCGCGCTCCCGCCCAGGGCAGCGGACTGATACCAACCGCGACGAGGTCCCTGATGTCGTCCCGGCAGCGAGCGTCCATCCGGATGGTGATGACCGCGGACGCGGTCTGGCATTCCTCGTGGACCCGAGAGCAATCGGCGACCATGGCCGGAGAGGCCAGAGCTGTCTGCAGGACTTCGGCACCGCTGGTCAGGGCGCCGCGCCGCAGGAGGGACCATGGCGTCCGGCAGCTCCACGGGGCGAGCTCCTCGCAGGGGCAACTGACACGAAATCGAACGGAAGTGGCACGTCCTCCGCTCTCCCGGTCGACATCGACGCACCGACACTCGATGCTCGAGGGCGTCGTGAGCGATTGATCGTCGAGAGCCTGACCGCGTCAGGCGCCGCTGGCTGCATATTTCTCCGAAGGGGGAAGGAGCTGCTCGCGCGGCGTATCCATGATCGCTCGGGGCGCGCCGGCACGTTCGTCGAGCTCGATCGCGCGGCCCTCACCGAGAGCCTGGTCGAGAGCGCGCTCTCCGGCCAGAAGCGCGGCGCGCTCAGGGCGCGGGCGCGAGGTGTACAAACCGCGGATCGGCGAGGAGCGCATCGATTCCTGAGACGCGCTCCTCGCCGACCTGCGCGCAGTCCATCAGGAGGCGCATCGGCGTGGCAATCGAGTAGATGATCAAGCGGCCCGTCTTCAGCCGGGAGCACCTGCGCTCGAGGCCGCGTCGACGTCGAGCTCGCGGATGAAGGCGCCAAACGGGGCAAGCCGTGCGAGGCCCGTCAGGTTCTTCTCCGTGGGCTCGACGTGTATCCTGGAGGTGGAAGGGTCTGGCCGCAGGATTCGGTTCTGGTGTCGCCCGTCGCCTTGGCTCGTGAACCCGAGCTCGCGTCGGCGCACCTTGGAGATGTTCGGCGTGCGTCTTCGTTCGGTCATAGCAACCCGGGCGGGTCGCCACGCGGAGCCTTTCTTTCAAGGTGCTCCGTTTATGGCGCCGGATCTCTCACGCCTCGGATCGGCATCGTAGGCGCGAAATCCGCGCTCGGCCGCAACGATTCGATCAGGCTGCCACAATGACCCCCATCACCGGCTTCCTGCATCACTCGGCTTGGCTCCGAGCTCCTTCTGCTTCGACTCATCACGACTGGCAGGAGACGATCCCCTAGGGAGAGGATGATGCCTTATCGGTGCGAATGACGGCCGTGTGCTGGCAGCACCCGGTATCGGGACGAAAGAAGGTGTATTCGTCGGCTTCGTCTCCGTCACTCGCGGCTCCCCTGGATCAATCGGCTTGGCTCCGGGCTCCTTCTGCTTCGACGCATCACGGCTGGCATAAGCCGAAGTCGCCGGACGAGGATGCGCCGTTGAGCCCAACGGCGGCTCTGTTGCGGAGACCGCCCGCGTCGCGACGGCAGAAACTCTATCCGCCGGCTTCTGTCCCGTCACTGACGATGCATGTAGCGACACGGATTCTACCGAAGGCAGCTCAGGCACGCCTTGAGGCGGATGAAGGCTCGCGCAGTCGGTGAATCTCGCGGACACGTATTTTTGCGCCTCAACCAGAGACTCGCCCGGCCTGGCAAACTGAAACTGGTTTCGTATCTTCGTCCCGACCAGGCGATGCTTTTCGGCAGAGCTTAGCTGCGTGAGCAAATGTTCCTTGTCAGGAAGCGCCTTCGGCGTCACCGTCAGGACGGCTCCGAGCGCTCCAACGATGGCTGCTGTCTTCCTTCGTGATGTGCTATTCAGGAATCCTGCGAGAGCGCTCCCGGTCGCGGAGATGACTGCGCCAGAGATCATGAAGATGCTAGACCACATGACGACGCCATCGATCCTTGACCGAAAATAGGCGACATTATCGTTGCAAGCTGCAACCTGCTCCTCGAGCCCGTCATCCTTCGTTTCGGCGAAGACCTCGTGAACGGTGAAGATCGACGTCGTAATCACCCCAGCGGCGAGCGCTGTTCTCAAACGCGATGTCATGGCCCTGCTCCCTTCCGGTGATCGCATGTTCCTGTGTGTGGTCACGGATGTGCGAGTATCTCCTGCCATAATATAATTTGTTATCCATGGCGGGAGGTTGCTGCCCTACCTGCATCCCGCGCCCTGTTCTCCTCCCCGCCCGAGCAACTCTCCCTCCCCGTCCGAGTGGCCGCATCCTGACGCGAGATGACCCCTTCCTGGGTCTCAAGGACGGCTTCGACCCCACCCTGGCCGGCCGATGACTCAGCTCCAGGAAGACGCCCTCTCTTGGCTTGTGCAAGACATATGCCGTTGGTTCCACGGCGGCACTGCCGTCTGCTTTTGTGTCGTCTTCCGGAGCGGTGCAGCGCCGCTGCATGCATGCAACTCTTACACGAAGTGGGTCATCATCGCCGAATTGACAGTACGCGGGGAGGCCACGCGCCGGTGCCTTCTCCCACGCGCGCTGATGGTCCAACCAGCGGCGAGGACCCACTCAGGTCGATAGCGGCCGGCAACAATTGCCGGGGTGGCCAAAGTTGCCGGCTGGACCCGGGCGGTAGATCTGGCCAGGACACCGGACCGCCGGAGAGCCCAGGTCATCGGGCGGCATCCACGGGACGAGCTCCTCGAAGTGGCGGCCCGCTGACGTCCCTCGGACGCGGCACGTCGTGTGCTTTCCTGGCCGACATCGATGCACGGACTCTCGATGCTCGAGGGCGGCGCGATCGGTTGAGCGTCGAGATCCTGACCGCGCATCGAGGCGCCGCAGGCTGCATATTTCTCCGAAGACACCGGGACGTTGAACCCGCCCGCCGGCGAGCGCGGCGTGCTGGTTGGCCGGCGTTGCGCGCTCGGGCCCGGCGGGCTCGTCGTCGTCCTCGCAGCCGATCGAGCGGCAGACAGGGATCTACACACCATGGAGGCATCGATGGCCAATCGACGTGGCGAGCCTGGGGCATGTGCAGCGGTCGCATTCGCGACCAGGGGCCACGCCGAACCGGGGCGGATCATCGCTGTCGACCCGCCCCTGCGGGCGGCGCTGCGGACCATCGAGCGCGCGGCGCCGCGGCGAGGCGGTGTGCTCGTCGCGGGCCCGATCGGCGTGGGGAAGGAGTCGCTCGCGCGGTATATCCATGAGCGCTCGGGGCGCGTCGGCGCGTTCGTCGCGCTCGATTGCGCGGGCCTCACCGAGAGTCTGGTCGAGATGGCTCTCTTCGGGCAGGAGCGCGGCGCGCTCACGGGGGTGGCGCGCCGCGCCCCCGGGGCTCTCGTGAAGGCGCACCAGGGCACGCTGTTCCTCGACAAGCTCGGCGAGCTCGGCGCACCGGCCCAGGCCGCGCTGCTACGGGCCTTGGAGGACGCGAGCGTCTGGGAGGTCGGACCGTCGGGCGCGCCGCGCCTCGATGTGCGCATCGTTGCGGCGACCCGCCGCGACGTCCTTCGCGCTGTTCTGCACGGCGAATTCCGAGCGGATCTGTATTTCCGCGTGGCCACGTTCGTCGTCGACATCCCGCCGCTCCGGGAGCGGCCGGGGGATCTCGCGGCGCTCATCAAGAAGCTCGTGGCAGAGCACGATCGGGGGCGTGTCGTCCGGCTATCGCCGGCGGCGGAGACGACCCTGCTCTCGTACGCATGGCCGGGCAACGTGATCGAGCTGTGCAACGTGATCGAGCGGGTGTTCTGCGTGGCCTCCGGAGGGGAGCTCGGGCGCAAGGAGCTCGTGGAGATCGCGCCGGAGCTCGTGACCTCTGGGAGCCCGGTCGGGGCAGGCATGACGACGCTCGCAGCGATGCATGACGACACCAGCGCCGATCGGCTCAGCGGCGGCGGGACACGACGGGAGGCCGTGGAGGGGGTCGACATCCGCCGGTCGATGCTGTGGCGAAGAGGGCAACGGCGGTCCGGGGCCGGGTGAGCGATCGAGCTCGTCGCGCTGCAGTCAGGCCGGCGTGCTGGCTATGTACTTGGGCGCAAGCTCGACAAGGTCATGGTCGGATATCCGAGCACCAGGGTTGCACGAAAGGATCTGAGCTCATGAGCCAGATTCCATGTCTCTCTCGGGCCTGGGCCTTTCCTGGTCTCGTGGCTCTCTCGGTCGCCCCGGCTTGCTCCGGCTCAGGCATCGACGTTTCCGCGCGCGGTGCGGGCGGCAGCGCACTCGTCAGCGAGCAGGAGCCCTCGGTTCCAGGGGAAGGGGCGAGCTGCGCTGGGAAGGAAGTGGACGAGCCTGCGGTGGACTCGACCGGGGGGACCCTCATTGAATTGTAACAAAATTCACGCTGGCCCAGCGCCGGCGGCGTTCTGGATCTGGCCTGCGGGCTTGCCTGGATGTGTTGACGCGGCGAATGTCCCGGACGAGCAGCTTCTCGAACTGTTGAGATCGCTGGGATCGCCGGTGAGGAGGCGACACCTTGCACAGGCCGGACGCCTGTTGCCTCCGGCGACCCGTCTCCTCTACGCTGCCAGCGCTTTGATCGGGGAGCAATTCGGCGGGAAATACCGGATCATCCGCTTGCTCGGGCAAGGGGGGATGGGCGCGGTCTACGAGGCCGAGCACGTCGACACTGGCGAGCGCGTCGCGCTGAAGTGCATCGACGGATCCCTCGTCGCTCCAGGCAAGAACAGCCTCGTGCGCTTCCAGCGCGAGGCGAAGGCCATGAGCGCTGTCGACACCGAGCACATGGTCCGGGTGCTCGACGCGGGAACGGATCCGGAGCGCAAGGTCCCCTACATGGTGATGGAGCTCCTGGACGGAGAGGACCTCCAGCACCTGCTCGACCGGGTTGGCAGCCTCGAGCCCGACACGGCCCTCCGGATCGCGGCGCAGGTCTGTCTCGGCCTCCAGAAGGCGCACGAGGCGCGCGTCGTGCACCGGGACATCAAGCCCGCCAACCTCTTTCTCGCCCGGCGTGGGGAGGGCGAGATCGTCGTCAAGATCCTCGATTTCGGGATCGCCAAGATCAAGCCGGAGCCGAGCCATGGCGGGCCGACCACGGGTCTCACCCGCACCGGAGGGATCCTCGGCTCGCCGCTCTACATGTCGCCCGAGCAGGCGCGGGGCATCAGCGACATCGACTACCGCACCGACCTCTGGTCGCTCGGCATGGTGCTCTACTTCGCCCTCGCGGGGAAGCTCCCGCACGAGCACATCTCCGCCTTCGGCGATCTGATCATGGCGATCTGCTCGCAGGCGCCTGCCCCGATCCAGGCGCTCGCGCCCTGGGTCGAGCCGGAGGTGGCGGCCGTGGTGCACGGCGCGCTCCGGCTCGACACCCGCGAGCGATTCCCCACCGCGGCGGCGATGCTCGACGCGATCCGCCCGCTCCTGCCCGACGGCTTCGCCCTCCGGGACGATCTCCTGGTCCCCGTCAGTGAGGCGACCCGCGCGAGGGTCGCGGCGAAGCTCCCGCTGGCTCAGGCCGAGGACGACGCGCTGCGACGGCTTGCGCGCATCGTCGTGCCAGGCGGGGCCGGCGCAGCGGATGAGACGGTGACCGCGGACGCTGGCGACGCGGCGCTCGGACCGGCCGGCCGTGCGTTCAACACGACGACCGCGGAGTCGAACCTCAGCACGAGCACGACCCGCGACCGCGAGGCGGCCCCGCAGGCGACGGGCGCCAGCGCTCCTCGAGCGCGCTGGCGAGGGAGGGCGGCCGCCGCGGCGGCGGGGCTCGTGGCAGCCGCCGGCGTCGCCGGCGTCCTCCTGGCCAGGTCGTCGCGCCACGAGGAGAGCGCACGTCCCAGCGATCCTGCGTCGAGCGCGACCGGTGACCTCGCGCCGCCGCCTGCGCCGCCAGCGAGCGCGCCGGTGGCCGCCGTCCGCCATAGGAAGCTGCGCGTCGCGCCGGCCGATGTTTCGGTCGAGATCGACGGAAAGCGGGTGGAGGTCCGGGACGGGGAGGTGGCGCTCGAGGGCGCGCTCGGGAGCAGGCATCAGGTCCGGCTCTTCAAGGGGGAGGACCAACGCAGGGACGAGGTGATCGTGACCGACGCCGGTCCTTCTCCCTCCTCGCTGCAGCTCGAGCCGAAGGAGCCCAGCCCCACGTCGCCATCCGGCGTGAAGCCGCAGCCGAACGGGAAGGTGCTGACGCGCGCGAAGCCAAGGGCAGCGCAGACAGCGACGGCGCCGCCGGTGGCCGCTCCGGACGATCTTCCCAAAGACTTCAAATAGGACCGCTCGCCACGCGGCCAGAGTATCAGCGATGACCGCCGAGAGAAAGTCTTACGATGCTTGATAGCAGGGCAGCAGCGCTGGCGATGTTCCTCTTCACCGCGCTCCTGCCGAGGGGGACCGCGCTCGCCCAGTCTGCGCCGGCTGCCATCGATGGTGCAGAGGACAGGAGGCGCAGGGCAGAGGAGCACTTTCACAAGGGCAGGAGGCTCTTTGGCGAGGGCGCCGTCAGCGCGGCGCTCGCGGAGTTCCAGGAATCCAGGAGGCTCTACCCCACCGAGAGCGCCACGAGGAGCGCGGCCCTCTGCCTCGAGCGTCTTCATCGCTTCGACGAGGCGCTCGACCTGTTCGAGGCCGCGCTGCGCGACTTCTCGGACACCATGGATGTCACGGCCAAGGACGCCGACCAGCGCGGGGTGGTCAGGATGCGCGGCCTCGTCGGCACCGTCGACATCCAGGGCGCCGAGCCCGGCGCGGCGATCACCGTCGATGGGCAGAGCCGAGGCGAGTTCCCGCTGCTGGCGCCGCTCCGGGTGGCGGCGGGCAGCCACGGCGTGCGCGTCTACAAGGAAGGCTTCGAGCCGTTCGAGACGCGCGTCGAGATCGCCGGCGGTCAGACCGCGCGCGTCTCGGCGCGGCTGCGCCGGCTGCGGCAGACGGGGACGCTCCAGGTGACCGAGGCGCGCGGCCGGGCGCTGGAGGTGGTGGTCGACGGCACCCGTGTTGGCACGACATCCGCGGCGCCGATGTCGCTGCCGCTCGCGCCGGGCAGGCACGTGGTGCTGCTGCGCGGCGAGGGGCGCCTGGGCACCGTGCCGGTGAACGTGACCGTCCGCGTGAATGAGGTCGAGCCCCTGCGGCTGGAGGCAGAGGTGCTCGACGCCGCGCTGCGCATCGCGCCCGTGCCCGTGGACGCGCGGGTGTCGATCGACGCCGTGGAGCTCGGCCGTGGCGTGTGGGAGGGCCAGGTCCGCGCGGGCAAGCACACCGTCGAGGTCGCGGCCGAGGGGTTCCTGCCCGAGCGGCGCGAGGTCTCGCTCCGGCGCGGCGGACGCGCGGCCCTGACCGTGCCGCTCGCGCGCGACCCCAGATCGCCCTTCTGGCGCAAGCCGCCGCCGCCGCCGCATTTCCTCGTGGAGATGAGCACGGCGCCGTTGATCGTGCCGAGCTTCGGAGGCGACGTCGCGGGCACGTGCAACGAGGCGTGCCGCAGCGGCGTCGGCGTCGGGGGCTACCAGGTGCTGCGCGGCGGGTACGAGAAGAGCTCCGGCCTGAGCTACGGCGTCTCGATCGGCGCGCTCTCGGCGACGCAGAGGATCAGCGACCGGAGCACCTCGTTGAACATCGTCGGCGACCCTGTGGCGACCACGGGAACGCCGGCTGCCAGGGCCGATTCGGAGGACGACGCGGTTGTCCATGATGTGCTCCGGCTCCGTGGCCTCTTCCTGGGCGCATGGATAGGCTACGCGACCGACGCGGGCTTGCCGATCCGTTTCCGGCTCGGCGCCGGCGGTCTCTCGGGGTCGATGTCGGACGGTCGGTGGGGTAGCTTCACCGCGAGCAAGAGGACGGAGAGCGGTGAGGTGCAGCGCTACGCGATAGGCACTCTTGTACAGACCCAGCCAGCCCGCTTCGTCTTCGTGACTCCCGAGGTGCGCGTCGGGCTGCCGCTGGGCCGGCACGTCGAGCTGAACGCCGGCCTGGAGGTGCCCGTGTGCTTCGCCGTGCTGTCGCGGCCGAGGTGGAGCGAGGCGCAAGGCGTCGACGCAGGAGCCGACGGCTACGGCTGGTTCAGCGCTGATCCACTGGTGAGCGGCGCGTTCGTTCTCGTGGCGCCGACGGTGGGCGCTCGCTTCGATCTCTGAGGTTTCCTGGGAGGGAGTATGTATTCACGGTGCTTGTCGAGGGGCGTTGTGGTCCTCTCGCTGGTCTTGCTGCTGCAGGGCGCGCTTTCCGGATGCAGCGCTTGGGGCGAGCCGGCGCCGGGCTCGACGGAGGCGTTGCGGGCGCGCTTCCCCGAGCAGGTGACGCAGGTGCTCGCGGCGGGGGCGGGGTTCGTCGCGACCGGCGAGGGGTTCGTCGGCCGGAAGCGGGAGGCGGCCGGCGGTTTCCGGCCAGCCGGCGAGACGATCGAGGTGGTGCTGCCCGCGAAGGGCGAAGAGGGGCTGCACCTGCGGGGGGAGCGGGGGTTCGCGGTCACCGTGCGCGAACTCGGTGCCGCGGGGGTGGGAGGGATCGAGGGCAGCGCGGTGACGTACGCGCGGGCGGGAGGCAGGTCGTACTGGACGGCGAATGCAGGCGGGAGCGCCGAGGAGTGGTTGCTGCTGGAAGCGGAGGCGGTATCGAGCGTCGCGCCCATTGCGGTGTGGGAGGTGGACGGAGCAGCTTTGCGGCAGCAGGGCGAGGCGGTGGAGGTGGTCGACGATTCCGGCAGAGCACGGCTGCGCGTGACCGCGCCGCGAGCCTATGCCGAAGGGGGGAGGCGCATCGAGGCGCGGCTCGTGGCGAGCGGGGCGCGGCTCGAACTGTGGGTGGAGGCAAGCGGCGAGGCGGTGCTGGTCGATCCGCTGTGGCTGCCGGCCGACAAGATGATCAAGGCCCGCTATCGTCACACCGCGACGCTGCTGCTGAGCGGCCAGGTGCTGGTCACAGGCGGTGAAGACTACGACAGCCCCGGTGAGGATTATCTCACGAGCGCGGAGCTGTACGACCCGGCGACAGACAGCTGGTTGCCAGCCGGTGAGATGAACACCGCCCGCATGGAGCACACAGCGACGCTGCTGCCGAGCGGGCAGGTGCTGGTTGCCGGTGGCTATGGCCCCGACGGTCCTCTCGCGAGCGCGGAGCTGTTCGATCCCGCGACCGGCAGCTGGTTGCCAGCCGGTGAGATCAGCACCGCCCGCATGGAGCACACAGCGACGCTGCTGCCGAGCGGGCAGGTGCTGGTCGCGGGCGGCTGCGGTCTCAGTGGCGCTCCTGTCTGGAGCGCGGAGCTGTACGACCCGGCGACTCGTAGCTGGCTGCCAGCCGCCGTGATGAGCACCGCCCGCGTGGAGCACACTGCGACGCTGCTACAGAGCGGGAAGGTGCTGGTCGCGGGCGGCTATAGTGACACCGGTGGCCACTGTAACGGCACCGGCGAAGCTCCTGTCGAGAGCGCGGAGCTGTACGACCCGGCGACCGGCATCTGGATGCCAGCCGGCGCGATGAGCACCGCCCGCGTGGAGCACACCGCGATGCTGCTGTCGAGCGGGCAGGTGCTGGTCGCGGGCGGCTATGGCCCCGATGATCTTCTCGCGAGCGCGGAGCTGTACGACCCGGTGATCGACCGCTGGCTGCCAGCCGGCGTGATGAGCGCTCCACGTGCGGGGCACACCGCGACGCTGCTGCCGAGCGGGCAGGTGCTGGTTGCGGGCGGCCAAGGCCGGAGTCGCCTTCTCGCGAGCGCGGAACTCTACGATCCGACGACCCACAGCTGGCTGCCAGCCGGCGCGATGAGCGCTGCCAATTATTGGCACACCGCGACGCTGCTGCGGAGCGGGCGGGTGCTGATCGCGGGTGCGGGTTTCCCGGAGCTGTACGATCCGGCAACCCACAGTTGGCAGTCAGCCGGCGCGATGAGCGCCGTCCGCGTGATGCACACCGCCACGTGGCTGCTAAGCCGGCGGGTGCTCGTCGCGGGTGGCTCCGGCCCCACGGGTGACTCGCTCGCACGCGCGGAGCTGTACGATCCGGCGACCCACAGCTGGCTGCCAGCCGAGCCGATGAGCACCCCTCGCAGATCGCACACCGCGACGCTGCTGCCGCGCGGGCGGGTGCTGGTCGCGGGCGGCTACGGCCCTGGTGGCGACCCTCTCGGGAGCGCGGAGCTGTACGAT
>NZ_JEMA01000304.1 GCF_001589285.1 Sorangium cellulosum
GCCGCGCCGCGCGCCGGCGCGCGCCGGGTGCAATCCGCCGTTCATCATCGATGGACAGGGCCACAAGCGCTACAAGCGCGAATGCTTCTGACGGAGGCCGGATGAACCAGCGCACCGCTCGCCGCTCCCTCGTCGCCGCCGCCCTCGCGGCGCTCGCGTGCCTCCAGCCCGCCCGCGCCCGCGCCGGCGACGTCGAGGCGTGCTTCACGGCCTCCGAGGAGGGCCAGCGCCTGCGCGACGAGGGCCGGCTGCGCGAGGCGCGCGCGCGCTTCATCGCCTGCGGCGCCGCCGCGTGTCCCGCGCTCGTCCGGTCGGACTGCGCGGGCTGGCTCGCCGACGTCACGGCGCGCGTCCCGACGCTGATCCTGAGCGCGGAGGACGACCAGGGCCAGGACGCGGCCGACGTGCGGGTGACCCTCGACGGCGCACCCCTCGCCGCGCGCCTGGACGGCAAGGCCGTCGAGGTCGACCCGGGCGAGCACGTGCTCCGCTTCGAGCGCGCGGGCAGCGATCCCGTCGCGCTGCGGCTCGTCGTGCGCGAGGGGGAGAAGCTGCGCCGCGTCTCGGCCCGCCTCGCGCCGCCCGCCACGGCGCGCGCAGGCGCGGCCACGCCGGGAGGAGGCGCCATCGCGCCGGGAGGAGGCCCCCTCGCGCCCAGCGAGGACCAGGCCGCGTCGCGGCCCGCGAGCTCGCTCCTCCTGCCCATCGCGCTCGGCGGCGTCGCCGCCGCCGGGGGCGTCGCCTACGCGGCGCTCGGCCTGAGCGCGCGCGCCGACGCCGACCGCCTCCGGGCGACCTGCGCGCCGCGCTGCGCCGAGGCGGACGTCGACGCGGTGCGGACCAAGGTCATCGCCGCCAACGTCGCGTTCGGCGTCGGCGTGGCGGCGCTCGGCGGCGCGGTGGCCGCGCTCCTCCTGCGCGGCCCCATGCCGGCGGCGCCCGCCGCCGCTGCGGTGCACGTCGTCCCCTTGCCCGGCGGCGCTGCCGCTGCGCTCGGCGCGCGATTCTGAGGTTCGATTCACGCCACGGACCTACAGCCCATGATCGGGCCCACGATCATCGGCAATCCGGCGATCGTGCCGCCCACCGCGCGGCCGAAGCGGCGCGCCGCCAGCGAGGACAGGAGCACCGACGCGCCCACCAGCGCGCGCTTCAGCAGCACGCGGACCCGCGCCTCCATCGATCGCGCCGCACGACACGCATGGCTCGCGTGGCCCTGTAGGACAACACCCCATGTGAGGAAATGCGAGCAGCCCTCCTGCTCGGCGCCTCGGGGGGTCAGCCGCTCCGGCGAGCGGCTCGCGCCGCGCAGGAGACCGGAGACCGAGGCCGCGCCTCGAGGCCGGGACCGCGCAGCGCGGCGCTCACCGAGGCGTGCCAGCGCGGCGCTCACCGAGGCGCTCACCGAGGCGCGCAGCGCGGCGCTCACCGAGGCGCGCCACCAGGCAGGGGCGCGCGGCGCCCGCCCGCCACAGCTCCGGCCGGTTTGCGACGCTCGGGGTCTGTGCTGCGACGGGCTCCCCGTGTACGCTCCCCCTGGCTTTCTCATGTCGACATGCCCTACGTGCCGAACCGAGCATGCGGACGGCGTCGTCGCTTGCCCGTCGGACGCTGACACCCTCTCGCCAGACCCCGCGCTGCCGGGCGCCGATCCGGATCTCGCGCCAGGCACTCCGGTCGGCGAGTACCGCATCGATGCGAAGATCGGGGTAGGGGGCTTCGGCACGGTCTACCGCGCCACGCACCCCGTCATCGGCAAGGCGGCGGCCATCAAGGTCCTCAGCCGCCAGTGCTCTGCGAACCCGCAGCTCGTCTCCCGCTTCGTCGCCGAGGCGCGGGCCGTGAACCAGATCCGGCACCGCAACATCATCGACATCTTCTCGTTCGGCGCCCTCGGGGACGGCCGGCACTACTACGTGATGGAGCTGCTCGAGGGGATGACCCTCGACGCCTACCTCCGCAAGCGCGGGCGCCTCCCGCCCGCCGAGGCGCTGCCCATCCTCGTCAAGATCGCGCGCGCGCTCGACGCCGCGCACGCCGCCGGCATCGCCCACCGCGACCTCAAGCCCGAGAACGTGTTCCTTGTCTTCGACGAGGACGGGGCGATCTTCCCGAAGCTGCTCGACTTCGGCATCGCCAAGCTGCTCGGCGAGCCCTCGACGACAGCGCACAAGACGCGGACGGGGCACCTGATCGGGACGCCGCTCTACATGTCCCCCGAGCAGTGCCGCGGCAGGAACGTCGATCACCGGACGGACGTCTACTCGTTCGGGATCCTGGCGCACGAGCTGCTCGCCGGCGCGCCGCCGTTCGACGGCGAGAGCGCGTTCGACCTCCTGACCAAGCACGCGTCGGAGCCGGCTCCCCCCGTGTCGAGCCTGGCCACGCACCTGTCGCCGGCGCTCGACGCGCCGCTCCTGCGGATGCTCGAGAAGGACCCCGCGAGCCGCCCGGCATCGCTGCTCGAGGCGACCGCGGCGCTCGTGGAGGCCGCGCGGGGCGCAGGTTACGACGTGCCCACGAGCCTGCTGCGGGCGAGCGACGCCGCCGTCGGGCGCGGCGGGAGCGACGCCGCCGGGCCCCGCGCGCGCATCGCAGCCGCGGAGCCGCTGGCCGCCGAGCTCGCGCCGACGCAGCCGGGTCCCGTCGCGGACGCGAGCACGGACCGCAACGGGACCGAGACGGTGCTGCAGCGGTCGCTGCCGGGCAAGGTGGAGAGCACGCCGGCCGCGGTGTCGCGGCGGAGGGCAGCGCTCGCCGCGGTCGCCATCCTCGGCGGCGCCGCGGCCGCCGCGCTCACGCTGCGCCTCACGGGCAGCGAGCATCTNGCGCCGCGGCCGCCGCGCTCACGCTGCGCCTCACGGGCAGCGAGCATCTGGCCGGCGCCCCGCGCGCGCCGGCGCTGGCTGCGCCG
>NZ_JEMA01000305.1 GCF_001589285.1 Sorangium cellulosum
GAGGGGCCGCGCCGCGCGCGCCCGCGCCCGCTCGAAGTGCCTCGCCGCGCTCCCGGCGCGCTCGTCCGCCGCGGCGGGATCGGCCGCGTCGAGCAGCGCGACGAGCCCGGCGGCGCGGGCGGCGGTGACGTGCGGGAGGGCTTTCTTGCTGGACATGCGAGCAGCTTCTCCCGAGGGAGAGCTGTTCGGGCGTGTACCACGCTGCGCAAACAGTTGTACAGGACTGAACCCCGGTTCCCGAACAGACGCACGCGCTCGTGACGCCGTGGCGAGGCCGCCCGCCGTGTCGGTCGTAACCCCGATAGGCTGCGGTGCATGGACGCCACGACACAGCCCGGCGCGGAGCGACCTCCGTCGGTTCCGCCTTCGGCCAGGTACAACCCCGAGCACGGGACGTTCGAGCTCGTGGAGACCGACGCCGACGGACGTCCTTCGGGCGAGTGCCGCGTGTACCGCGCGAGCGACGGCTCGTTGCTCTCGTGCTGCCGCTACGCGGACGGGGTGAAGGACGGGCCGTTCACCGTGTTCCACCCGAACGGTCAACCCGCGCAGCGCGGGCGCTACCGGGGCGGCCAGCTCGACGGCGAGGTGGTGCTGTACCGCAGCGACGCCCCGACCGAGCTCAGGCTGCGACCGTGCTGCGTGCCGCCCGGCGCCTGGGAGCTGCGAACGCAGTACCGGCAGGGGCGCGTCGTGCGCCAGGTGTTTCACGACCGCGCCGGATACCCGATCTCCGCGGACGGCTCCCGCTGGCCCGACAGACCCGCCGGCGTCGGCGAGGCGGACTACGACAACGGCTCGCAACGCTGGCTGGCCAGCGAGGAGGACGAGGCCTCGGCCATCCACCGCTACTTCACGCGCGAGGGCAAGCCCTCTCAGGAGATCGAGATCCGCGCCGGAGCGCGCTGTCGCGAGCTCCGGTACGACGCGCTGGGCCGCCCTTCCGAGGAGCGGCACGTCGATCCCCAGGGGCGCCTTCACGGCCCGTCGGTCCGGTGGTTTCCCGATCCGGACGCGAGCCCTTACCTCGATCCGCGCGTGCGCGAGGAGCGAGGCCAGTACGAGCACGGTCACCCCGTCGGAGCGTTCACGCTGCTCGCCGCGGACGGGGCGCCGGTCGTCCGGCGCGAGCTCGGCGCGGCGCTCGACGAGGCCAGCCTCGGCGCGTCGCCCGCGCTCGCCGAGGACCTCGCCGGGTGGGACGCCGAGCGCGTCTGGGCCCTCGCGCGAGCGCTCTTGCAGGGCGGCCGCGCGCGCGAGGCCTGCTGCGCCGCGGCCCGCGCGGCCGTGCGTGGGGGCGAGCGCGACAGGCTCGTCGCGTTCCTGGACGCCGCGACGCTGCGGCCGAGGCCCGAGGTCGCGGAGCGACGCGGGCAAGCGCTGCTCGAGGCGTCCGGCGCGACAGCGCTCGGCGTCCTGGACGAGCTGCTGCTCGGCGCCGAGCCGAGCGCGGCCTACCGCACGCTCGCCGCCGTCTCGCCGGGCTCGCGCCGCGTCGCGCTCTCGCTCGTCGAGGCGGCGCTGCTGCTCGAGCCCGAGCGCCGCTCGACCTGCGTCACGCGCGCGCTCCTGCGGCTCGATCTCGGCGACACGCGCGGGGTGCTCGAGGACGCCGACCGCATCGCGCCGGGGGCCCCCGCCGTGGCCGAGCACCTCAGGACCTTCGTGCGGCTCCTGTCCCCGGAGTTTGCTTTCTGGCCGGCGCGCGAGGCCCTCGATCCGATGCCCGACGACGCGTCGGTCACTGTCGATGTAGGCCAGCCGATCGAGCAGATCCGGAAGAAGATCCAGCTCTACGCCACCCGCTTGCTGCGCCTGCGCGAGGCGGTGCAGCGCAGCCTGCCGGGGACGGAGCCCTGCCCGTGGCTCCCGCCCGACCTGTCGCACGTGCTGCCGGACGGGCCGGTGGAGCTCGCGCGGACGGCGGCGACCTTGACCGAGGAGACAGAGAACGGGGTCGAGACCGTCGAGCTCACCGTGGACGAGACGCTCGACCCGGGAGCCCTGCCTGTCTCTCACCTGATGCGAAGGGCCCGGGCCGAGTGGGCCGCCCTCTGCTGGCTTTGCTGGTCGGCCGGCCTCGACAGCGTCGCCCTGCCGGAGCGCGTCGCGCCCCGGCCCGACTTCACCGCGGCGGTCAACATGTCGCTCACCCGTTGCTTCCGCGCGCGCGATCAGCTGCAGACAAGCGGGCTCGTCAGCCGGGCGCGCGGCGTGCCAGGCTTCGTGTGGGAAGGGCACGCTGTCGACGAGCTCGACCCGACGCTCGCTGTCATCGCGGCCGACGAGTACTTCGAGATGCGCTGCGTCTTCGTGTGGCTCATGTTCCCGGAGAACGTCTCCCCGTTCCAGAGCGACATCCGCGCGTGAGCCGACAGCGGCGGCGCGGTCGGCTCGGGGAGCACGCCCTGCCGGCGCGCTTCAGGGGCAGGGGCCTGCGTACGGGTAGCCGCGCGCCGTCGCGCACGAGGCCGCCTTCGACGACGACACAGCGGCGAACGTGAGGGAGGCGCAGCCGTTGATCGTGCCTGTGTGGTAGACGTACGTCCCGACCGAGCCGCTCGTGACGATTGTGTAACCGGGGTAGGCCGCCTGCCCGCACTGCGCTGCCTCGCTCAGCGAGTTGGCGAAGTAGACCTGGGTCTGCTGCAGGCAGCCCCAGCCGTCCTCGATGCCCACGGTGAAGTACTGGGCCTGCGACCCGGCCGTCTGCCCCGAGCACGTCTTCGGGGCGCACGAGCCGCAGTCTCGCGAGCAGCTGTCGCACGTCTCGTCGTTGTCGCAGGCGCCGTTGCCGCAGCACGAGCCGCAGTCTTGCGAGCATGTGCTGCACGTCTCGCCGACGCTGCTGTTGCAGGTGCCGTTGCCGCAGCACGAGCCGCAGTCCTGCGCGCAGCTGCCGCACCACTCGGCGCCGTTGCAGATCCCGTCGCCGCACTTGCAGTCGGACGGGCAGCTCGACGGCGTCTCGCCGCCGTTGCACGCGCCGTCACCGCAGCCGGTCACCATGCACTCGCCGAACCACTTGCGGCACAGGCCGTGCCGGCTGCCGTCGGGGAAGCACACGCTCCCATAGCCATGGTTGTAGATCTCGTCGTCCGTGAACTTCGTCTTCCGCGCGCCGCCGTCGTCGAACAGCCGGCACTCGACAGGGCGCCCGTCGGGCAGCGTCGCCTCGCCGAACCAGCGCCGGCAGATCCCCGCGGCGCCGTTGCCCGGCACGCACGCCATGTTGCCCCCCGGCGCGAACACCGCGTCCGACGGGCCCGCCATGTCGGCCCCGCCGTCGTTGAAGACCCAGAAGAGCACCGGCGTGTGGCTCGGGTCGATGGTGCGGCAGGCGCCGAACCACTTGCGGCAGGTGCCGCCCGGGCTGCCGTCGGGCATGCACGCCTGGCCCGATCCCGAGATGTAGAGCGCCTGCGTCGGCCCGGCCATGTCGGTGTAGCCGTCGTTGAAGACGAAGCACTCGACGCCCTGCCCGATCGGCAGCGTCGCGCACTGGCCCGGCGCGCCCGCCGCGCCGCACGCCTCGCCCGCCGGGCACGCGCCGCCGGTGCAGATGCCGCCGCAGCCGTCGGGCGCCCCGCACGCCTTGCCCGAGCACTGGGGCGAGCACCCACACTGATAGGAGACGCCGCCGCCGCCGCAGGTCGTCCCCGCCGGACAGCTGCCGCTGCTGCACTTGCCGCCGCAGCCGTTGGGCGCCCCGCACGCCTTGCCCGCACAGCTCGGCGTGCACGGCGGCGGGGGCGGCGGTTCGCAGTCCTCGCACCGGGCCGCCTCGCTGTGCGAGACGACATCTTCGGACATGGCATCTTCGGACATGGCGTCTTCGGGCGAGCCGCTGCACGCGACGACGATCGCGGCGCCGGCGAGGGCGAGGGCGAGAGTTCTGACGAACATCTGCATGAGATAAACGTGTCCTTTCGCGCCGGGCGCGGGCGGCGCCCCGCGGAGCGGCTGCGCGTGCGCCCCCGGGGCCCGCGACGCGCCCAGCGTGCCGGACGTAGGATCAACCGGCGTGCCAGCGGGGTGGGGCAGGCTTTTCCGCCAGACGCGGGATCATCGGTCGCGGCGGTCTTGCGCAAGTTGCGCCGGGTTTGCTCGAACCGGACGCGTCGCGCGCAAGGCGGCCCGGCGCGGCGATCAGCTCAGGGGCACGCGTCAGGGCGGACCACGGCATACGCGAAGTCGCCGAAGCCGGCCGCCGCGAAGCCTCCGCCGGGGAGCGCCGTGACCGTGGTGATCCCTGTCGGCGTCCCGACCGCCCCCTCGTGCTCCCAGCGCAGCGCGCCGTCGGTATCGACGGAGATCAGCCACATGCGCTGCGTGCCGCCATCCGCTCCCCGCGTCGTCCCGGCGAGGTGCAGGAGGCCTGTGCTCGGGTCGTGGGCGACGGCGCTCAGCTCGGTGTCGCGCTCGGGTCGATACGTCCTGTGCCAGAGCACCGAGCCCTCGGTGTCCAGCAGGATCACGTGGTTGTGCCCGACGCTGAGCGCGACGACGGCGATGCGGCCGTCCGGCAGGACGGTGACGTCCTGCGGCCAGGCCTCGCCGATCTCCTCCAGAACGCGGTCGAGGACCGGCTCGGTCGCCCCGTTGCTGCGGATCATGCGCACATGCGCGCCGTCCGCGGTGAGCTGGACGACGTCCCCTCCGGGCAGGAGCGCTGCGGCGCCGTGGCTCCAGTTGTACCCCACCTCGGATCCCGGGGAGAGCGGCGTCGACCGCCGGTGGACGAGCTGGCCCTCGTCGTCGAGCCGGAGGAGCACCAGCTGCGGCGCCTCTCCATCCAGCAGGCTCTCGTGCGTGGACAGCACGTATCCGCCGTCCGGGTGCTGGAGCAGCTCGATGTCGACGCCCGCCATGTAATGCGTCGGTCCGAGCGCGTGGGCGGCGAGCAGCGTACCGGCACCGTCGAGCCGGCCGAGCCACAGCCCCTGGCTCGAGGGTGAGGCAGGATCATACGTCTGTCCCGCCACCATGAGCCCCCCATCACCTGTCGGGACGCCTGTATGCAGAAACCCCTCGGCCAGCGGGACCGAGCTCCACACGATGTTTCCCGCGCCGTCGAGCTCCGCGACGCCCCCGTTGTGCGGCGCCCCGATCGCGATGAACCCATCGCCCCCGGCGGGAAGAAGCGTGTTGGCGTCCAGCCCTGATGGCGCGAAGAGCGAGACGAGGGCTCCGGCCATGCAGGAGTCGGTCACGACACCCACGGGCACAGCCGCCTCCTCGGCTGGCACAGCACCCTCCTCTGCTGGCACAGCACCCTCCTCTGCTGGCACAGCACCCTCCTCCGTCGGCGCGGCCCCCTCCCCTGCAGTCGGATCCCCTTCCTCTTGAGGCACCACCATGACCTCGGTGCAGCCCACGAGGGCCGCGAGCGCGAGCAACAACCCCGGAACCTTGCCGATCTGTGCCATTGTCCACCTCATGATCGGGACGGGTCATGCAACTGCTGTTCCCGGCCCCACATCTGCTCGCGCTGCGGGGAGGAAACAAGCGCGAAGAGGCCGCGCGCTCTGATCGCGGTGGCACCGTGCCGCCCGCGGGGCCTGCTGCGGGCCCACGAGCGGCGCCGCGTCGTACACCGCCGGCAGGACATGGCTCCCCCCGCGACCGGCGCGGCCGCGGCGCCCGCGCGCGCTCTCGGAGCGGCGAAGCGGAGGACGCACGCGGAGGACGCACGAGGAGCGGCTGGGCGTCGAGGCTTCGTGATCCCTCGACGGGCTGCCCGATGACCGTTATCCTGCGCCGTCTGCAACGAAGGCACGCCCGAGGCGGAAGCATGGACACCATCACGTCAGACGATTGAGCCGCAGCAACCCCTGAGCTCGTTGCTGCGGCTATCTGCTCTCGATCGTTCGACGAGTGCCGTCCTGGAGGCAGATCGCCGCCGAATGTCCACCATTTGCGCGGATGGTTCGTCGTGCCTCGAACAACATCAACAACCTGGAATTTCTCGCTGGCCGCAGCGCTGCTGCTGATGGCCCCCTTCGACCTGCTGGCCTCGCTGGCCATGGATGTCTACCTGCCGGTGGTGCCGATCATGCCAGGCATCCTCGGCACGTCGCCGGCGGTCGTTCAGTTGACCTTGAGCCTCTACATGGTCGTCCTGGGCGCGGGGCAGCTCGTGTTCGGACCCATCTCGGACAGGATCGGCCGGCGGCCGGTCCTGCTCACCGGTGCGGCCCTGTTTGCCGCCGCGTCGTATCTGCTCGCGGGCACCGTGTCCGCCGCTGTGTTCGTCGCTCTTCGCGTCCTGCAGGGGCTGGGCGCGGCCGCGGCGCTCGTCGCGACGTTCGCGACCGTGCGCGACGTCTATGCGGAGCGCGCCGAGGGGGCGGTGATCTACAGCCTGTTCGGCTCGATGCTGGCGTTCGTGCCAGCGCTGGGGCCCGTTGTCGGCGCGCTGGTCGCGGACCATCTCGGCTGGCGCGCGATCTTCCTCGCGCTCGGCGTCGCCGCCACCGCGGCCGCGCTGAACGCGGCGCCGAGGTGGCCCGAGACTCGGCCCGTGAACGCGTCGAGGCCACGCGCGGCGTTCGGCCGGATCCTCGGGGACGCATCGTTCTGGACTTACACGCTCGGCTTCAGCGCGGCGATGGGCGCGTTCTTCGTCTTCTTCTCGACGGCGTCACGCGTCCTGATCGAACGCGCGGGCTTCTCTCAGCTCGTCTTCAGCCTCCTCTTCGCCACCGTCGCGCTCGTCATGATCGCGACGACCCGGTTCGCGAAGCGATTCGTGGCGCGATGGGGAAGCGCCGGGAGCCTCGTCCGCGGGATGGGGATGCTGCTCCTGGGCGCCGCGCTGCTTGTCGTCGGGCAGGTGATCGCCGCTCCGTCGTTCTGGACGTTCATCCCGCCCATGTGGATCATCGCGATAGGCATCGTGTTCGCCAGCTCGGTGACGGCGAACGGCGCGCTCCAGCGCTTCGGCCACGTCGCCGGCACCGCGACAGCGCTCTACTACTGCATCGAGAGCCTCGTCGTCGGCGTCGTGGGAACGACGCTGGTCGTCCTGCTGCCCGGGGATACTGCATGGCCGCTGGCGGCCTATTGCACGCTCATGGCCGTCGTTGTGCTGGGCTTCGTCAGGCGGGCGGAGACGACGCC
Organism: Sorangium cellulosum; assembly: GCF_001589285.1. Lineage (GTDB taxonomy): Bacteria > Myxococcota_A > Polyangia > Polyangiales > Polyangiaceae > Sorangium > Sorangium cellulosum_G. Next base: position 7,123 of record NZ_JEMA01000305.1, read on the forward strand.
GGCGACCGACGTCTTGCCGGATCCAGCGCGTCATCGCGAGACGTGAGGTGAGCGGGCTCGGCGTATCGTCGAGCCCGCCGCTCGCCCGACAGGGACCACCACCCCCTCCCCGGTCCCGCACAGCAGCAAAAACGCCGCGGCTTCTTCGTTCGCGCGAAGGACGACCGAGGTTGCCGGCATCCACTGGCTGACGGTGGAGCGTCGACGCAGCGACCGGCAGCGCCTCGCGCCTCGGGGCCGCTGGAGCTGTGGGCGCATTTCCGTGGTCAACCGGCGGAGCCCGGCGGCGCTGGCGCTCCTCTCGGATGGTTGTCTGACAGGACTTGAAACTTCGACGGAGATTGTCATGAAGAGAATACCTTTCGCGGCGGCGGCCTTCCTTGCAGCGTGCGTGGGAGGGGCGGACGATCTGCCCCCGAGCCCGACGGACGCCGACTCCGCGGCCATCATCGGAGGCACCATCGACGAGGGCGATCCGGCCGTGGCGAATCTGCAGGTCTACGAGAAGAGGCCGGCTGGAAACGTGATGACCCACAACTGCACCGCTTCGCTCATCGCCCCGACGGTGCTCCTGACGGCGGCCCACTGCATGGACTTCCGGCTGGTGGACAGCGGTCCTGTCGGCAGGGCCCTCTTCGGCACCGAGGTCTCGGAAGCAGGGTACTGGGTGAACGTGAAAGAGGTCCACTACGACCCAGAGTTCAACGGCTCCAACGTGCACGCGGGGCACGACATCGCGGTGGCCATCCTCGAGGAGCCCGTCGCCATCGAGCCGCTGCCCTACAACCGCGCGCCGATGACCGAGGACATGGTCGGCGCGTCAGGCCGGCTGATCGGCTTCGGCCTGGACGAGGATTTCTGGGACGGCACGAAGCGCCACGTGACCACCTTCATCAACACGGTCACGCCGCTGCTGGTCGGCCTCGGCGACGCGGACCACCACACGTGCACGGGCGATTCGGGCGGGCCCGCGTTGATGGATGTGAACGGCGTCCCCAGCATCATCGGCGTGACGTCATTCGGCGCCGCGATCGACGGCAATGTCTGTGTGGACGGCTGGCATACGCGCGTCGACCTCTACACCGACTTCATCGACCCGTTCGTGAGCGCGCCGTAGCGAGCGCCGCGTCGCCCGGCCACGACCCGTACTTCCTGGCCAGCCGCTCCGCCTACGAGCCACGAGACCTCAGGCGAGCGGACGCGCGGAGCGGGCGGGTCGAGATCGAGCGCGCGCGACGCGACCTTGACCGCACCGCGCCGCGAAAGATGAGCGAGCGCGGCATCGACGCGGCGCTCGCCGACACGCCACCGCGGACAGGCGATACAGGACCACACGTCCACACAGCACTTCTGTTTGTCGTTGCACGCTTGCGGGAGGTTTGATAGCCATCCTCTGGTACCGCGCACCGCTCACCGCTCACCGCGCACCGCGAGACCGTCCCCGGTCTCGACGGTCATCGTCCCGGCCGCGGGACGCGATCCATAGGAAGGGACACGAGCACATGCCTCAATTGAACGGCAACACCTGCGAGATCGATGAACTTCCGGATGGTGTGACCGTGACCATCAGAGCGACGACCAACTCGCGGTACACCCAGAAGATCATCGTGACTCGCAACGATGAGGACCTGTGCGCCTTCACGGGCTCCGGTGAGCGCAACGCGATGACGGGTCAGTCGACGGTCGTTGCCAGTTCAAGAGCGAAGCTGCGAGCGACGTTCGAGTATCAAACGGACATCAACGCAGAGTGGCGCAAGTCGAGCCAGCTGAAATCGGGCGGTCCTTATACGGTGGGCAACCACAATTTCATGGTGATCGTCGCCGAGAACGGGGACGACAACGACTACAACGATAGCGTCCTCGAATTCAACTGGACCACGCCCAGATAGCGTCGTCCGGAGCCCGGGAGGCGGGCACGCGCCGCACAGCGCCAGGCGCCGCGCGCAACCCCCGACGGAAGCGACCCATGTCCCGACAACCCAAGCGCGGCGCGGGCCTCGCGGCCGTCCTCCTGCTCCTCGGCGCCTGCCGATCGACGCCGGATGCGCCGCCGCCGCCGCCCCCGACCGAGGTCGCCGTCATCGAGGTGAAGCCCGAGCCCGTCACGATCCGCGACGAGCTCCCCGGCCGCGTCGAGCCCTTCCGCATGGCGCAGGTGCGCGCGCGCGTGCCCGGCGTCGTGCTCGAGCGCACCTTCAAGCCGGGCAGCGAGGTCAAGCAGGGCCAGACGCTCTTCCAGATCGACCCGGGGCCGTTCAAGGCCGCCGCCGCGAGCGCCCGCGCCGCCATCGAGAAGGGGCAGGCGAGCCTCGCCCTGGCGGAGGCCCAGGCCAGGCGCGCGACGGCGCTCGTCGAGGAGGGGCTCATGACGCGCGAGCAGTTCGACAACGCCGTCGCGGCGCAGGCCATGGCGCGCGCCGATCTCGCGCAGGCGCGCGCGGCGCAGGCGCAGGCGCTCCTCGACCTCGGCCACGCCACCGTGACCGCGCCGATCAGCGGCCGGATCGGCGGCGAGCTCGTCACCGAGGGCGCGCTCGTCGGCCAGAGCGAGGCCACGCCGCTCGCCGTGATCCAGCAGATCGACACCGTCTACGTCGACATCAAGCAGCCCGTATCGCAGCTCACGCGCCTGCGGCGCGCGGCCACGGGCGGCGCCGGCGCGGAGGGCGCATCCGGTGAGGCGCCGGTGACGCTCGTGCTCGACGACGGGACCGAGTACCCCGAGAAGGGCGCGCTGCTCTTCTCCGACATCAGCGTGGATCCCGGCACCGGCGAGGTCACGCTCCGCGCCGCCTTCCCCAACCCCGACCGCCTGCTCCTGCCCGGCATGTTCGCGCGCGTGAAGCTCGCGCGGCGCGTCGACCCGGCGGCGCTCATGGTGCCGCAGCAAGCGGTGGGGCGCGACACCGGCGGCAAGGCGACGGTCGTCGTCGTCCAGGCGGACGGCAAGGCGGTCGTGCGGCCGATCCAGACGGGCGGCGTCGATCGCGACCGCTACATCGTCACCGAGGGGCTCGCGCCCGGCGACCGGGTGGTCGTCGAAGGCCAGCAGAAGATCGCGCCCGGCGCGGAGGTCCGCGCCGTGTCCTGGGCGCCCCCCGGGGCCGCGGCCCCGGCCGCGCCCTGAGCCGATCCGAGGCGAGCATGCCGCGCTTCTTCATCGACAGGCCCATCTTCGCGATCGTCATCGCGATGTTCATCGCGATCCTCGGCGCGATGGCGCTCCCGCGCCTGCCCGTCGCGCAGTACCCCTCGGTGGCGCCGCCCACCGTCTCCATCTACGCGAGCTACCCCGGCGCGACGCCGCAGACGCTCGACCAGAGCGTCGTCAGCCTGATCGAGCGCGAGCTGAGCAGCGTCAAGCGGCTGCTCTACTTCCAGTCGTCGAGCGACGCCTCCGGCGGCGCCCAGATCACAGCGACCTTTCAGCCGGGCACCGACCCCGACCTGGCGCAGGTCGACGTGCAGAACCGCCTCAAGGCGGTCGAGCCGCGCCTGCCGCCGGCCGTCCGGCAGTACGGGCTCTTCGTCGAGGCCTCGACGTCGAGCTTCCTGATGATCGTCAGCCTGTCGTCGCGCGACGGCAGCGTGGACCCGACGGCGCTCGGCGACCTCCTCGCCCGCAGCGTCATCGACGAGATCAAGCGCGTCCCCGGCGTCGGCCGCGTGCAGCTCTGGGCCAGCGAGCGCGCGATGCGCGTCTGGATCGACCCGGCGAAGCTCGCGGCCCTCTCGCTCTCGCCCGCCGACGTGTCGAGCGCGATCGCCGCGCAGAACATCCAGTTCGCCTCGGGCCGCGTGGGGGACCTGCCGAGCCCGCCGACGCAGCAGATCAGCGCGACGCTCATCGCCGAGGGCCAGCTCACGACGCCCGAGGAGTTCGGGGAGATCGTCCTGCGCGCGCGGCCGGACGGCTCGCGCGTGCTCCTCCGCGACGTCGCGCGGATCGAGATCGCCGCGCAGAACATGGCGTCGTCGTCGCGGAGCAACGGCAAGCCCGACGCGGCCATCGGCATCCAGCTCGCGAGCGGCGCCAACGCGATGAAGACGTCCGACCTCGTGCGCGCCCGCATGGAGGAGCTCTCGCGCGGCCTGCCGCCCAACGTGACCTACAGCGTCCCGTTCGACACGGCGCCGTTCGTCCGGGTGTCGGTCCACAAGGTGATCGAGACGCTGGCCGAGGCGATGCTGCTCGTGTTCGTGGTGATGTTCCTGTTCCTGCAGAACATCCGCTACACGCTCATCCCGGCGATCGTCGTGCCGATCGCGCTGCTCGGCACGTGCGCGGTGATGCTCTTCGCCGGCTCCTCGATCAACATGCTGAGCCTGTTCGGGATGGTGCTCGCGATCGGCATCATCGTCGACGACGCGATCGTCGTCGTCGAGAACGTGGAGCGGATCATGGCCGAGGAGGGCCTGTCCCCGCGCGACGCGACGATCAAGGCGATGAGCGAGATCTCCGGCGCTGTCGTGGGCATCACGCTCGTCCTGTCGGCGGTGTTCCTCCCGATGGCGTTCGCGTCGGGGTCCACGGGCGCGATTTACCGGCAGTTCTCGCTCTCGATGGCGGTCTCGATCCTGTTCTCGGCGTTCCTGGCGCTGACGCTGACGCCGGCGCTCTGCGTGAAGCTCCTCAGGCCCATCCCGGCAGGACACGGCGAGCGCCGCGGGGCGTTCGGGTGGTTCAACGCGGGCTTCGCGCGGCTCACCGGCGGGTACAAGCGGTGGGCCGCGGGCTCGCTCGACAGGCCCCTCCGGATGCTCCTCGCGTTCGCGCTCATCACGACGGCGCTCGGCGTGCTCTACGTGCGGCTGCCGACCTCGTTCTTGCCCGAGGAGGATCAGGGCGTTGTCATGGTCGACGTCCAGCTCCCGCCCGAGGCCACGCTCCACCGCACGCTCAGGGCCGTGAAGGAGATCGAGGCGCATTTCGAGGGCCGCCCCGCCGTTCGCTTCGTCTCCGCCTACCCTGGCTTCGGCTTCTCGGGGTCGGGGCAGAACGTGGCGCTCATCTTCATGATGATGAAGGACTGGGACGAGCGCCCCGCCGGCGCGACGGCGCAGGCGGAGGCGGCGCTGGCGAACGAGAAGCTCGGCGCCGTGCGCGACGGGGCGATCTTCAGCCTCGTGCCGCCGCCGATCATGGAGCTCAGCGTGACCTCGGGCTTCAGCCTGAAGCTGCAAGACCGCGGCGGCCGCGGCAACGCCGCGCTCGTGGCCGCGCAGCAGCGGCTCATCGAGCTCACGTCGGGCAACCCCGTCTTCGAGCAGGTGCGCGCCGAGGCGCAGAGCGACGCCGCGCAGATCCGCCTCCGGATCGACCGCCAGAAGGCGAACGCGCTCGGCGTGCGGTTCGAGAGCGTCGCCGCCGTGTTGTCGACGACGCTGGGCTCCGCCTACGTGAACGACTTCCCGAACCAGGGCCGGCTCCAGCAGGTCATCGTCCAGGCCGAGGCCGCGAGCCGGATGCAGGTGGAGGATCTGCTTGCGCTCTTCGTCCCCAACGGCGCTGGGCAGATGGTGCCGCTCGCCGCGTTCGCCACGGCGCAGTGGGAGCGCGGCCCGCTCCAGCTCGCGCGCTTCAACGGCTACCCCGCCGCCGGGATCAACGGGCAGCCGGCGCCGGGGCGCAGCAGCGGCGAGGCGATGGCCGAGATCGAGCGCCTCTCGGCGCAACTCCCGCCCGGCTTCGGGGTGGAGTGGACGGGCCAGTCGTACCAGGAGCGGCTGTCGGGCGCCGAGGCGCCGGCGCTGCTCGCGCTGGCGCTGGTGGTGGTGTTCCTGGTGCTCGCGGCCCTCTACGAGAGCTGGTCGATCCCGCTCGCGGTGATCCTTGTCGTGCCGCTCGGCGTGGTGGGCGCGGTGCTGGCGATGACGGTGCGCGGGCTGCCGAACGACGTGTTCTTCAAGGTCGGGCTGATCACCATCATGGGGCTCTCGGCGAAGAACGCGATCTTGATCATCGAGTTCGCGAAGAGCCTGCGCGAGCAGGGCAAGAGCGCCCGGGAGGCGGCGATCGAGGCGGCGCGCCTGCGCTTCCGGCCGATCTTGATGACGTCGCTCGCGTTCATCCTGGGCGTCGTGCCCCTCGTCTTCGCGAGGAGCGCCGGCTCGGCCACGCAGCACGCGATCGGCACGGGCGTGTTCGGCGGCATGATCACGGCGACGATCTTCAGCATCTTCTTCGCGCCGCTGTTCTTCGTGCTCATCAGCCGCCTCCGGCGGGCGCCGCCCGGGTGAGCCCGGCAGCGGCGCCCGTCGCCGCGACGTCGCTGCGCCGCCCGACCGAGCCCCCCTGGCAGCCCCCGTGAGGCCCGGGGCGGCCTGATCACGCCCGGCCCGGCGCACACGCCGGAGCCGGCGCCGCACATGTTCGCGCACAGGCCCCGGTCGAGCCGCACACGCGCGATCCCCCCGGCGGAGCGCGGGAGTCAGCGCCTCTCGCCCTGGCACCCTCCCTGCAATGGGCCTCTCCGACGAAGCGACGCCCCGACGAGGGAGGGCGCCGCGCTTCGAGGATCGCTGTCGAACACAACGCCCGCTCTGGCACCCCTGCTGCCGAGGTCAAACACCATGCAACAATCCATCAGATTCAACGAGAGCACCTTCACCGTCAAGAACCGCCCCGCCTTCCGGGCCGCGCCGGAGAAGGAGTTCCAGCACCGGCTCAAGACGAGGGAACACCTGGCCTACTTGCAGGACATGAAGCTCTTCGACGTGTCCGACAGCCGGTGGGCGAAGGCGACCGTCGATGGCGAGGTGGTGTACGGACACGAATACAACGGGAGCGTCCTCACCGTGCGCCTGAAGACGCGCGACGGCAAGCTCAACCTGAGCCACAACGAGGACGGGACCCTCGACCGCCACCTGATGGATAACCCGGGGGAGTCCACCGTGTACTCCATCACCTCGTCGAACAACGGGCTGGAGTCGACCCACACCTTCACCGTCCAGTCCGCCGGGGTGGCCTCGCTCACGATCGTCTTTGCGGCCCTCGTGTTCACCGTCAACCTGGCCAACGGGGCGGCCGCCGCGCAGGCGGCCATCGACGCGGGGGAGGCCGTGGCGACCTTCTGCGGGGTCGAGACGACCATCTTTCCAGGGGTCGGCATCGTCGTCGCGGTGCTCGCCTTCATCGGCGTCTGGATCGCCTACGCCGTCGGGCGCGAGATCATGCTGAATCTCATCTACGAGAACCGGAGCAGCAAGACCATCAAGCTCGTCGATCACTACGTCTACAACATCGGCGACAGCAAGCTCATCGCCGCCACGCTCGGCCCGCTCCAGGAGGCCGGCCCGTTCGAGTTCTACTCCGACGTGGTTGTCAACATCGACAACTACAGCAAGATCAGGGGGATCGGCGTCTCGATGAAGTTCCAGAAGGAGGACGGTTCGTCCCTGATCCTCTGCATTCGAAACGACATCTACAAGGACGCTCATTACTCCATCGAGCAGTTCCCGAAGGGCGACACGACGTCGGCGGAAGACGCCTACAACAGGTGCAGCGGCGCGCTGCAGACGAGCGACGTCACGTGGGGCGATCTGGTCGTCAAGAATCGACTGGATGAGGATGGCTTCCAGAAATACAACTTCAGCGGCATCATCTCGTTCCACGACGCGGCGACGTGAGCTCCTGCGAGGCGCGCGCGAAAGCGCGGCGGCCTCGCACGCCAGCTCGCCCGGGTCCCCGAGGGGCGCGTCGCCGCGCCGTCGTGGAAGGCGGCGCCCGCTGCGGCGCGGCGCGAGGCCCTCCGCGGATGTCTGCCGGATGTTCGCCGTGGTACCCTGCCCGACCGAGCGCGAGCAGGTGAAGAAGCCCCTCCCCGACGACGCGACGAAAGGTGCAGAGAGCGCTCGCGGCGAGACGCTCGCGGCGCTCGGCAGCGGCGTCGTCCCGCGCGGCGCGGCGGCGAGGATCGCGCTGCCCGGCCGCTACGAGGATCTCGGCCTCATCGCCGGCGGCTCGTTCGGCGAGGTCCGCCGCGTGCGCGACACGTTCCTCGACCGCGTCGTCGCGATGAAGCTGCTCCACGCCGAGCACGCGGGCGCGGCCCACCTGCGCCGCCGCTTCCTCGCCGAGGCGCGGATCACCGCGCAGCTCCAGCACCCTGGCATCATCGCGCTGTACGACCGCGGGGAGCTCGAGGACGGCCGCCTCTGGTTCACGATGCGGGAGGTCCGCGGCCGCACGCTGCGCGAGGCCATCGACGAGCTGCGCGCCGCCTCGGGCCCCGGCGGGTTCGGCGCCACGGCCGCGGGCTGGACCTTCCGCCGCCTCGTCGACGCCTTCGCGCGCATCGCGCAGGCGATCGCGCACGCGCACGGCCGCGGCGTCGTGCACCGCGACATCAAGCCCGACAACCTCATGGTCGGCGAGCTGGGCGAGGTCCTCGTCATGGACTGGGGCCTCGCGCGCAGGATCGACGTCGACGAGCCGGCCGAGCCCGGCGACGACAGCGCGCTCGACCTGCGATCTCCCGCGCTCACCCGCCAGGGCGATATCCTGGGCACGCCCGCGTACATGCCGCCCGAGCAGGCCCGCGGCGACACGTCCCTGCACGGCCCGGCGAGCGACGTCTACGCGCTCGGCGCCGTGCTGTATTGCCTCCTGACGGGGCGCCCCCCGTACCTGGGCAGCAGCGCGGCGGAGGTGCTCGCGGCCATCCTCTCGGGCCCCCCCGCGCCCGCGATGGCGGCGGCGCGCGGCGGGCCGCCGGTCCCGGAGGAGCTGTGCGCGCTCTGCGATCGCGCCATGCGCCCCGCGATCGCCGACCGCACCCCGAGCGCCGAGGCGCTGGCCGCCGGCGTGCTCGGCTGGCTCGACGGCGTGCGCCGCCGCGAGCAGGCCCTCGCGGCCCTCGATCGGGCGCGCTCGTTCGACGCCGAGATCGCCTCCCTGCGCGCGCAGGCCGCCGAGGCCGAGGCGCGGGCCCGGGCGCTCCGGAGCGCGCTGCGGCCGTTCGACCCCGTCGCGAGCAAGCGCCCCGCGTGGGCGCAGGAGGACGAGGCCGCACGCCTGGGCCGCGCCGCCGCGCTCGCCGAGGCGAGGTGGCTGGAGGCGGTGCACGGCGCCCTGAGCCTGGATCCGGAGCTCGCCGAGGCGCACGCGCTCCTCGCGGACCACCACCGGGCGCGCCTCGCCGAGGCGGAGCTGGCCCACGACGACGAGGAAGCGGCGCGCGCCGAGGAGATGCTGCGCATCCACGATCGCGGCCGGCACGCGGCCTTCCTGCGCGGCGACGGGGCGCTCACGCTGGTGACCGATCCGCCGGGCGCGGAGGTCGTCCTCGAGCGCTTCGTCCTGCAGGACCGGCGGCTCGTGCCGGTGCCCGAGCGCGCGCTGGGGCCGACGCCGCTCGTCGAGGTGCCGCTCGGGCGGGGGAGCTATCTGCTGCGGCTGCGCGCGCCCGGGCGGGCCGAGGTGCGGTATCCGGTGCTGATCGAGCGAGACGGGCACTGGGACGGGCGGGCGCCCGGGGAGGAGGAGCCGTATCCGATCGCGCTGCCCGCGGAGGGCGAGCTCGGTCCGCACGACGTGGTGGTGCCGGCGGGGTGGTGCTGGACGGGCGGTGACGCGGCGACGCCGGACAGCCTGCCTCGGCGGCGGATCTGGATCGCCGGGTTCGTGATCCGGCGGTTCCCTGTCACGACGGCGGAGTACATCGACTTCCTGAACGACCTCGTGATCCGCGGGCGCGAGGCCGAGGCCGTCGCGGCGTGTCCCAAGGTGCATGAGGGCGTCTCGGCCGTCGCCGACGAGCCGGCGCTCCACCGCGACGCGTCCGGCCTCTTCTGCCTGCCGCCGGATCGCGAGGGGTTGCGCTGGCGCCTCGACTGGCCGGTGGTGCTCATCGACTGGCACGCGGCGACGGCTCACGCGAGGTGGCTGGCCGAGCGCACCGGGCAACCCTGGCGGCTGCCCGGCGAGCTCGAGCGCGAGAAGGCGACGCGCGGCGTCGACGGCCGCCTCTTCCCGTGGGGCGACCACGCGGACCCGACCTTCGCCTGCGTGGCCGACACGAGCCCCTCGGAGGCGGCGCGCGAGGGCGTGGAGGGCCACCCGTTCGACGAGAGCCCCTACGGCGTGCGGGGCCTCGCGGGCAACGCGCGCGACTGGTGCCTCGATGTCTGGAAGCACGACGGCCCGCGCGTCGAGGCCGGACGGCTCCGGCTCGACGCCGCGGCGCCGGACGATCCGGACCTCCGCGTGATCAAGGGCGGCGCGTGGACCGGCGCGCTGAGCCAGGGCCGCGCGCCGGCGCGGTTCGGCGGGCGGCCGGGCATTCGCCGCTCGGTGGTGGGCGTCCGGGTGGCGAGAGGCGCGCCGCTCCGGCGGTGAAGCGGGCCCTTGTCAGGCCCGCTGTGGCCCCAGGTGATTCACGAACGTCGTGCCGACAGCGTCGCGCCGCGCGGTCAGCGTGAACTCTGCGTCCGTGGTGTTGCTGAAGAACATGGGATGGACCTGGGAGGCCGGCCTGAACCATTCGATGGTTCCGGCCCACGTGCCGTCCTGGCTGCGCCCGGCGTTCAGCCGGAAGCCCTGGTGTCCACCGCTCGGGTCCGCATAGGCACGGTAATCCGAGGCGTGGTTGCGGGCCGTCCACGTCGCGTCCAGGGAGCAGGTGAAGCTCGCGGCCGCCGCTGCGAACGGCGGCGGGTTGTTCCCGTCGCTCCACATGCGGCCGCGCTTGACGACCTTGATGGACGACGCCTGGTTGGTGTCGATCTGCGTGAGGCCATCACGGATCTTCCAGTACTCCTTGCCTTTGGTGAAGCCGCCCTGGGGGCTGGCTGTGCGGGTCGCGACGATCTCCAGCAGGAGCGCGCCGTTCGCGAGGATCCGGTAGTACGCATAATCACGGTCTCCGGTCGGGTCGATCTGCCCCCCCGGCCGCTCGGCGTCGGGCACCGGGCTCGTCGCGCCGCCGTCGCTCGCGCCGTGGTGGAACACCGGCAGGTTCCCCAGCCCGTCCACCAGGATCGGGTGCTGCCGGAACGAGAGCGCCTGGAGAAGCATCCTCGCCCGGAAGAGCAGCTCGGCGTGCGACATCGTGCTCCGCTTGAACTGGCCGTCCTGCTGGACCTTCCACTGCTCCAGCGCCACCGTGAGCGCCCAGGTGAAAGCGCCGTGCCAGTGTCCGCCCAGCATGGCCTGGTACGACGGCTCGTCGCGCCCGGAGGCGCAGAAGACGCGGCTGCCGATCTCCTTCGCCGCGAGGGGCGTCGTCCCGCTGGCCGGCCCGGCCGGCGTCAGGGTCGGCACCCGCTGGGCGTTGCCTGTCGGCTCATTCGCAGCCGCGAAGCAGCAGTCGAGCACGATGGTGAGGTTGTCCGAGGGGCGCTTTCTGCCGGGGCGATCGAGCGCGGGGTTGAAGAGCGCGTGAAGCTCCGAGAACGAGACGGCGTTCTCGAGCCCGCGGCCGGTGTCCGCCGGGCACAGGACGAGGTCGCCGTCCCGCTGCGCGCCGTGGCCGGAATACGTCATGAGCCCGGGGAGGGCCATCCAGTCCTCATCGATCTCCCAGGCTCCCCACGTGAGCTTCACGTGGGTCACGAGCCCCCTGGCCAGCCACGCGGCGCCTCGTTTCACCTCGTCGGAGGTGGCCTCGCCGAGGGTCACCTCGAGATCGCCGGGCTCCCGCCGCATCCTCGACAGCCACTCCTGGGCGCGCTCCGCGACCTCTGCCGCGGTCTCCCCCGCGAGCTCGGCGGTCGGCTCCGGCTCCTTGCGCGACAGCCAGCGCCTGACGCGCGCCTCGACCTCCTCTCGGGTCTCCCCCGGGGACAGCTCGGGCGCCAGCTCCAGCTCGGCGCGGACGAGATCGTCCTCCGTGAGCGCCGGGCTGGAGAGCGCCCGGATCTGCGTGTAGCCCAGTCGACGGCAGACCTTCCAGAACGCGAGCACGTCGTTGCGCCCCGCCGGAAGGTCCTTGTCGGTGAGATCCGGGTACCGCTCCACGCCGATCAGCAGCGCGCCGCCGCGCAGACGGGATATCTGCTCCCTGGCAGCGGCCAGAACGGGCTTCACGGCGCTCGGCGCGTCACGCTCGACGGGGGAGTCTGTCTTGGTCATCGTCATCTCCGTGGGTGAGCTGCTCGCCGAGAGCGGGGCCGCGCCGGGCGTGGCGCGACCGAACGAGCGTCGGCGCTGGCATCGTCGGATGAACCGCCTGTCACAGCAAGCGCTGCGCCAGCTCTCGCATCGTCGCCGCGAGCGCGCGCCACGGCCGATGCCGGGAGGACCTCGGATCGTGTAGGTTGGCAGCCGGCATGATCCAGCGTGATTCGACCCTCGATCTCGGCAGCTCAGCCGCCCTGGGACCGGGCCATCACGACCAGGAGACGCTCGCGCTGGTGATCGCCTGGGCCCCCGCCGAGCCTTCGCGCTTGGGCGAAGTGGCGCTCTTCGAGGCGGGCGACGGCGCGCGGATCCTCGGCCGCGGCGCGCCTGCGGACGGATCGGGCGGCGAGCGGGTCGTGTTTCACCGCCAGCGCCCCGGGATCAGCGAGCGAACGCCGCCCCTCGCGAGCCCCGGGCTGTCGCGGGAGCAGCTCCGTATCCGCCCCGCGGGCGACGGCCTGCGGATCGAGCGGATCGGCAAATGCGCGATGGAGTTCGCCGGCGAGCGGGTGGATCGGTGCGTCCTCGCGCGCGGCGACACGTTGCTGCTCAAAGGGCAGCTGCTGCTCTTCTGCGCCGCTCGCCCCCGGACGCTCGAGCCGCTCCGCAGCGCGTCGCTCGACGATGCGCCTCCCTTCGGCATGCCGGACGCTCACGGGATCCTCGGTGAGAGCCCCGCCGTCTGGCGCCTGCGGGATCGGCTCGCCTGGACGGCGAAGGCCGACGCGCACACGCTGCTGCTCGGCGGGAGCGGCTCGGGCAAGGAGCTGTGCGCGCGCGCCGTGCACGCGCTCTCCGCCCGCGCGCGCGGGCCCTTCGTGGCGCGCAACGCCGCGACGATCCCCGGGAGCCTCGTCGACGCCGAGCTGTTCGGGAACATCAAGGGGTATCCGAACCCGGGGATGCCCGAGCGACCCGGGCTGATCGGGTCGGCGAACGGCGGCACGCTGTTCCTCGACGAGATCGGCGAGCTGCCCCAGGGCCTCCAGGCCAACCTGCTGCGCGTGCTCGACGAGGGAGGCGAGTACCATCACCTCGGCGGATCCACGACGAAGCGCTCCCATTTCCGCCTGCTCGGCGCGACGAACCGGGATCCCGACGCCTTGAAGCACGACCTGGCCGCGCGCCTCGTGCTCCGGCTGGAGGTCCCGGGCCTCGACGAGCGCCGCGACGACGTGCCCTTGCTGATTCGCCATCTGCTCCGCCGCGCGGTCGCGAGGAGCCCGGACGCCGTCCGGCGGTTCTTCACGCCGTCGAGCGATGGGGCGCTGGAGCCGAACCTCCGGCCGAGCCTCATCGAGCATCTGCTGAAGCGCTCGTACACGACGAACATCCGGGAGCTCGATGCGCTCCTCTGGCGGGCGATGTCGACGAGCGCGGGCGACGCGATCGCGTGGAGCGGCGGCGCCCCGTCGACCGGCTCGGCGCCCCCGGGCGCCCCGGAGCCCCCGGAGGACGACCGTCCCGCCGACGTGGAGCCCGCGCGGGTCCGGGACGCGCCGGAGCCATCGGAGGCGGAGGTGCGGGCGAGCCTCTCGGCGCACGACGGGAACATCGTGCGCACGGCGCAGGCGCTGGGGTTGTCGAGCCGGTATGTGCTTTACCGGCTGATGCGGAGGTACGGAATCACGACGGACACCGCGTGACCGGCCTCGGAGCGCGCCCCGACGGCGCGCTTCTCTGGCTCATGGCGAGCGCCGGCCACGTGCTTCTTCCACGCGCCCGGCACATCACGTCGTGCCGTACCTGTCGTGGTGGCGGACCCACGCCATCCCGTACGGGAGCGCGGCCTCGTCGCGGCCCAGGGGCGTGAGGTCGAGGTAGTTGTAGGTGCCCATCAGGATGTCGAGCCCGCGCGCGTAGGTCGAGTAGGTGTGGAATACCTCGTCCCCCTCGCGGGCGAAGACGCTGAGCCCCGGCGCCTCGGGCTGGGGGAACCGCGACTTCTTGTAGTTGTACTCGATGTCGCCTCGAGCGTACTCCTCCTCCCGGAACGACACGGCGTAATCGTAGTTGAAATCCGTCTCGTTCGAGGAGACCCACGGGAACGTCCAGCCCATGCGCGCCTTGAACGCCTCGATCTTGGCGAGCGGCGCGCGGGAAACGGCGCAGTAGGCCGTGTCGCGGGCCGCGAGGTGGACGTGGCCCCCCTCGATGTTGTCGGCCACGTACGAGCAGCTCTTGCACCCCTCGTCCCAGCTCGGGTGGAACATGAAATGATAGACGATGAGCTGCCGGCGCGCGCCGAAGAGCTCGCGCAGCGTCGCCTTGCCCGAAGGGCCGTCGAACCAATACCCCTTCTCGACCTTCACCCACGGCAGCTCGCGGCGCGCGGCGCTCAGCGCGTCGCGCCGCCTGTCGTGCTCTTTCTCCCTCTCCAGGAGCGCGAGGCGCGCCGCCAGCCACTCCTCCCTCGAGACAACCCTGGCGCGGCTCATGGGCTCCCCACCTGCGAGGCGGGCGCGCCGGCGGCCTTCGTGCCCCGGAGCTTCTTGACGACGATCGCTGTCACGGCGCCCGCCGACGCCGCCTTGGCGAGGACCAATCCGAGAGACGTGAGACACGCAGGACACATGGGACTCCTCTCCTCCTGCCGGCGCCGCGCGCGGCTGTCCGCCGCGCGCGGCGTTCTGTCGCCGACGCGGAGAGATGACCACGCCGCCCGGGGCCGCGACAGCAACATCGATGTCGCGATCGGTTGGCGCGCGCGGTCCGGCGTGAGATGCTGAGGCGATGGACGCGACCGTCGAGATCCCCGCCGACCTCGGCGCGCGAGCGGTCCGGTCGCTCGCGGCGGGGGACGCGCTCGACGCGCTGAAGGTGGCTGGCCCGTTCGGAGGTCCACACGCGCTCGCGCTCCGCGGGATCGCGCTCGCGCAGATCGGCGCCTACGCCGAGGCCAGGGCGGCGCTCGAGCGCGCCGCGCGGGTGTTCGCGGCGTCGGGCGCGGAGCGCGCGCGGGCGCGGGCGAGCGCGGCCCTCGGGGAGATCGCGCTCGCGCAGCGGGAGCTCGGCGAGGCGCGGCGCGGGCTCGTCGAGGCCGGAGACGCGCTCGAGCGCGCCGGCGACCCC
>NZ_JEMA01000306.1 GCF_001589285.1 Sorangium cellulosum
GAGGTCGGCATCCACCGTCCTGGTCGCGCCCTCGCGGTCGAGGAAGCGCGCCACGATGCGGCCTTCGCCCTCCTCGTGGCCCGAGAGGCGCCGGTCGCAGATCACCCGGCCTTCGCCCAGCCGTTCGATGGCGGCGTCGAACAACACGCCCTGCAGGGCGCCGCGGTGCAGGGAGATCTGCGGCGCGGAGTGACCCGCGAAGCGGCCGCGCGGCTCGCCCCAGATGCGCTGGCCGAAGCGGTTGAAATAGACAAGCTCGCGGGTCGCCACCCCCTGCGCCAGGAGGGCCGCGACCAGGCCCAGCTCGTCCAGCACCTCCCCGGCGTGGGGCAGGAGGTTGATGCCGACCCCGAGCGGCAGGATGGTGGGCGCGGCCTCGAACACCGTCACCTCATGGCCCGAGGCGTGCAGCGCCAGAGCCGCGGCCAGGCCGCCGATCCCGGCGCCCACGACGATCACTTGCATGATATTCTCCCGCAGACATGCGGCTTGACGCCGCCCCTTGTTGAAGCCGCCGCCATGCCTCAGTCACCGGCATGGTGGCCGCGGATGGTCATCACCGCGGCCGCCACCCCGGCCGACAGCACCACAGGCACCATGGCCATGGCCACGCCGGCGGGGCCCCAGCCCTGGCCCAGCAGGTGGCCCGCTATCAGCGGCCCGCCGATGGAACCCAGCCGTCCGGCGGCGATGGAGGCGCCGACGGCCAGCCCGCGCGACCGCGCCGGGTAATAGAGCGGGATGACGCCGTAGAGCGAGTATTGCGCGCCCAGCAGGAAGAAGCCGGCCAGGCCGGCCAGCACCAGCACGGGCAGCAGGCTGTCGGCCCCCGCCAGCCCGAACAGCGACAGCGCCAGGGCGGGATAGGCCGCGATGATGGGCAGACGCGGCCCCAGCCGATCCACCAGCATGCCGATGACCCAGCAGCCGATGACGCTGCCGACATTGAAGGCGAAGGCGGCGCCGGCGCCCCCCACCCCGCCCAGGCCCTTGGCCGCCACCAGCGACGGCAGCCAGTTCAGCAGCAGATACAGCACCAGCAGCGTCAAGCCGAAGGTGAACCAGGCCAGCACCGTGATCAGCAGCCGGCCCTGGCCGAAGAGCGCCTCCACGGCGCCCGGCCGCTGGGCGCCGCCGGCCGCCGGCGCGCGGCTGTCGGGCATCAGCCGCGCCATGACCGGCAGCAGCAAGAGCGGCAGCACGCCGCCGGCCAGGAAGATGCTGTGCCATCCGAACCGCGCCAGGAAGCCGGCCGCGAACAGCGCTGCCAGCGCGCCGCCGGCCGGCATGCCGCTGAACATCAAGGTGGTGGTGCGGGTCCGCCGGTCGGGCGGGGCGATCTCCAGGGCGACGGCCACCAGCGTGGGCATCGCCGCCCCCAGGCCGGCCCCAGCCAGGAGCCGGTAGAGACCCAGCGACACCGGTCCTCCCGCCACCACGGTGGCCAGCGTGAACAGGCCGAAGACGCCGACAGCCATCATCAGCAGCGGCTTGCGGCCCATGCGGTCGGCCAGCCAGCCGCCGGCGAGCGCGCCGCAGACCAGCCCCGCCATGCCGGCCCCGAACACGACGCCCGCCTGCCCGGGCGTCAGCCCGAGCGCGGGGATCAGCAGGGGGGCGGCGACGCCGATGGCCTGGATGTCGAACCCTTCCAGCAGGGCGATCAAGAAGCACAGCGACAGCGTGACGGCGCCGCGCGGCGCGTGAGGGGGCGATGCGCCCATGGGAGATCTCCCGTTTCCGTCCCGTTGCCCGGGATCGTTGGAGCTGGCCGCAGGCTGAACCACGCTGGTTCAAGCGAGACCCGCTTCAGAACTGTGAGAAGAAATTCCAGATCGACTCACCGGAATTGTTCTGCGGGGCGTGGCCCCCGCTGAACTCACACCAGACGACGGGATAGCCCGCGTCGCAACCTTCGTAGCTGACGCAGGGGGTCGGCGAGACCGGCTTTGTCTGCTGATCGCAGTGGTTTCGTTCGAGGAAGACATCGCGAGCGGACCGACCGTTCTCGACCGGAACGATGTCGTCGGCGTCGCCGTGGGCGCCCCACATGGCCACGGGGCTGTCGCCGTCCTCGCAGCCGCTGTAGAGCGCGCCGGACATGGAGCCGATGGCGCGGAAGACATCGCCCATCGCGCAGCCGATCGCGTAGGACATCATGCCGCCGTAGCTGAATCCGGTCGAAAAGACCCTGCTCTGGTCGATGCAGAGCTCGGCGTTGAGGCGGTCGAGCATGGCGCGGAGGAACGCGATGTCGCGGCCGCCCCTGTTCTCCCAGCCCTGGTCGATGCCCTCGGGCGAGACGAAGATCGCCGAGCCGTCGGCGCGGCCCTGGAGGCCGTAATAGCCGCCGCCGAACCCGGTCGCGACCTGGTCGGCCGAGCCCCCGCGGGGATGCCACGCGAAGATCAGCCGGTAAGCATGGCTCGCATCATAGTCGTCCGGCACGGCGAGGATGTACTCGCGCGTCGCGCCCCCGACATCGATGCTGAAACGGCCGCTCCTCGGCGCCGTCGCGCTGCCGCAGCCCGCGCTCTGCGTCTCTCCTCCAGAGCCGCTCGAGCCGGAGCCGGCGGCGCCCGCGCCCGCTTCTCCCGAGGCCGTGCTCCCGCCGCTGCCGCCGACGCCGCCGCCCCCCGACGAGCCCGCCGTCGCCGACGAGCCCACCGTCGTCGACGAGCCCGCCGTCGCCGACGAGCCCCCCGTGGCACCGGAGCCGCTGGTGCCGGGCCCTCCGGCGCTGCTGCTGCCGGACGATGCCTCGGCCGTCCCATCCTCCTGGCTGGAGCAGGCCAGCGCCGCGAGCGCCGCGAACGCCGCGAGCACGACGACCCCTGGTGCGGTCGTGCCGAAATTGCGAAGCGTTTCCATTCGTCATCGCCTCTCTGTTCGAAGATCGCCGCCCTTGCTCGCATCACCCGATGCAGGTGACCGCAAACACTTCGTAACCCAGGTCCTCTGGATCGAGGCATAGGCATACTCGCCTATGCCTCGACGCGAGACGTCACGCCCCCATCGGCGGACTGGACGATTCGCGTGAGAGCCGAATCATTCGAGGCGCGCGACCTCGGCTCCCCGTGACCGCGCCGCGTGCGATATCGGGGCGATGGCTTCCTTTCTCATCAAAAAAATACCATCCAGCGCGATCGCTCCGGCCTTCGGGAGAAACGTGTTCAACGCGTGATTGACCCCGGGCGCTCCGATCCACGGGAGGATCGGAACAGCGCCAGGCGGGGTCGTGTTGCGACCCCTCCGCCGACGCTGCTCCTGCCATCACCTCGGCCGGCAGCGCAGGGAGCAACCGCAGCGGCAGCAGCAGCGCAGGCGGCGATACTGCGGCTACATCCGCTCTTCAAACGATCCCTCCGAACCACCGGCACCACGGCGTACAGCGGGATCCATGAAGCTCGGATTGCTCACGCTGACATGGGTGGCGACGGCGTGACACCCAGCGACGCACTGACCTTCCCGAGAAAGCAACTTGAAAATGCGACGATCGACGTGTCTTTCAATGACGTGGATTGGTGCCACATTCCTCCTCATGTTCGTCGCCTGCGGCGAAGGTGAAGGCAACAAAGGAGGCGAGCCCGAGCCCAGCGGAGGCAGCGCCACCGCTGCATCCGCTGCATCCGGAGGAGCCTCGAGCGTGAGCGCCGCCGCTGGCGAGAACACGGCCGGCATGGGCACCAGCGTGGGCTCGGGTGGCTCCGGTGCCGGCGGCGCTGCGGGTACGGGCGGGTCCGTTCCCCACGAGGGCCGCTGCGGAGGCGGCGTCGAGAACGGCCGCAGGATGGAATGCCTCGATCGCGGCGTGGTCGCCGCTCCCAGCGGGGACAGCGCTTTCGTGAGCTGGCGCTTGTTCGGCACCGACCCACCCGACATCTCCTTCAACCTCTATCGTCAGAACGGCGACGAAGCGCCGGCTCTCGTCTGCTCCACGGGACCGAACGCCGGAACTTGGTGTCTCGACGCGAACGACACTGCCGGCGCATCTTATTTCGTGCGGCCGGTGGTCGGAGGCGCGGAGGGAGCCCCGAGCGGCGCGGCGACGCTGCTCGCGCAAGACTACCTGCGTATCCCGCTCCGCGCGGCCGGCGACGGCGCGTTCGTGCACCTCGCGTGGGTGGGCGACCTCGACGGAGACGGCGAATACGATCTCGTGGTCGATCGCATCAGCACCGCTGCGCCTCTCGTGGACGCCTACTCGCGTCGCGGTGAGTTCCTCTGACGCCTGAATACGGGCCCCCTCGGGGCGGACCAGAACAACATCGAAGGCGGCGCGACCACCATCAGCAACGGTCACTGGGACGGGCTGACCGTCTTCGACTTCGACAGCGACGGCCGAGCAGAAGTGGCGATCAAGACCGCCAACGGCTTCGTCTTCGGAAATGGTACGACCCTCGACCACGGCAACGACCAGGACCAGTTCGTCTCTATCGTGTCCGGCACGACCGGGGCCGAGGTCGCGCGCGCTCCGCTGCCCGACGACTTCGAGCGCGACGGTCCGCTCCAGTGCCACTTCGGGGTGGGTTACTTCGACGGCGTGCGGCCCAGCGTCGTGACCAAGTGCAAGAATCGAATCGGCAGGGGCGGGTTCAACCTGGTCGTCGCCGTGTACGATTTCGACGGCAGCCGGTTGACCCAGCGCTGGAAGTACGTTCGCGACGGGAGCGGCGGTGCGGACTACCACCAGATGCGCATCCTCGACGTGGACGGCGACGGCAAGGACGAGATCGCGGACGGCGGCTACGTGATCGATGACAACGGGAAGGTCCTGTACAACCTGGCCCCCCAGGGCGTTGTGCACGGAGATCGCTTCCACATCACCGACCTCGATCCGGCGCGACCCGGCCTTGAAGGATGGGGCATCCAGCAGGACAACCCGAATGGCCTCGAGACCTACTACTACGACGCGCGGACGGGGAAGCTCTTGCGCGAGTATCGGAATCCGAACGGCGCAGGCGCCGACATGGGCCGGGGCACCGCGGCCGACCTCTTCCCGGAACACCCCGGTTACGAGTACTGGAGCTTCAACGGGATGTACGCCGCGAGCACGGGTGACCTGGTGATCGCGGAGAGGGACTCGAACGTGCCTTGGCCGAACTTCCTCATGCAGTGGGACGGAGATCTGGGGGGTGAGCTCCTCGACAACAACCGTGTCGGCGACTGGAATCTCACCGCGCGGGACAGAAATTCCTATAGCTGGCGACGGACGTTCGACGGGCTCGTCCAGGCCCGCGGCGCCATTCCGTTCTACGGCGACGTGTTCGGCGATTGGCGTGAAGAAGCGCTGCTCGAGAGCAGGGATCACGCGGAGCTTCGCATCTACACGACGACGTACGAGACAGACGTCCGGCTCTACACGTTGGTGCACAACCCCGGGTATCGGAACTGCCTAACGGTCCACGGCTACCGGCAATCGAACCTCGTCGACTACTTCCTGGGCTACGGCATGGGCGCGCCGCCCCCGCCATCCATCCGCCTGGTCAACCCACAATGAACCAGGTCGCACGCCGCTGCCGTCCAGCTCCGCTCTGGATCCCGATGGCCCTCGCGATCGTCGCGCTCGTCCGTCCGACGTCGGCTCACGATCCATTCGAGATCACGACCGTCGGGCAGGTGCGTTCGGAGAGCATGGACCTGCTCGTGACGATGACCGGCGCCAGTGCGGTGGCGCTGGTCGCGAAGGACGGGAACGTGCGGGGTTCTTTTCGGCCCGAGCAGCTCGCCGAGCTCGAGGAACGATTGAGAAGCGCGGCCCTGGAGCTCTACGAAGTGACCTCGCGGGGCGAGGAGCTCGTTCCACGGACTGCCGAGGTCGGGCTCTCGGAAGAGAACGAAGTCGAGTTCCGCCTCAGCTACTCCCGCCCGCAGCCGGGGCCGCTTCGGGTCCGCGCCACCCACCTGGGCTGGCTCGCCGAAGGCTACGCGAACGCGGTGACCTTCACGAGCGAGGCGCCTCGGCTCGTGCTCGGCCTGAAGGTCCTCAGCGCCTCGGACCCCGTGCTCGACGCGGTGCTGCCGGAGCGCTCGGCCGAGGCGCCCTCCGCCCCGGCCACCTCGGCGCCGGCGGCGCCGCGCCTTGCGATCATCCAGAGCTTTCTTCAACTGGGTGTGGAGCACATCCTCGCTGGTCACGACCACCTGCTCTTTCTCGGGGGGCTGCTCATCGGCTGCCGGAAGCTGCGCTCGACGCTGCACCTCGTGAGCTGCTTCACGGTGGCGCACTCGCTGACGCTGGCCCTCACCGTCCTCGATGTCATCGTGCTCCCGTCGCGCATCGTCGAACCGCTGATCGCGGCTTCCATCGTCGTGGTCGGGCTCCAGAATTCGCTGTCCGGCGGCGAGCCGAAGCAGCGCCTGCTGCTCACTCTCTGCTTCGGGCTCATCCATGGGCTCGGCTTCGCCGGTGCGCTCCGGGAGACCGGCCTGGGGGGATGGGACGGAGCGTCGATCGTGACGCCTCTTCTGTCGTTCAACATCGGGATCGAGCTCGGCCAGGTCGTGCTCGCAGCCGTCGCCTTGCCCGCTCTGCTGAAGCTCCAGCGCCTGTCCCACTGGCCCATCGGCGCGCGCGTCGCGTCACTCTTCATCGCCGTCGCGGGCGCGTGCTGGCTCTTCGAGCGTACCGTGCAAGCCTGAGCTCGCGCAGATGGCTCTGGCGGCGACGATTGGCACGGACGATGGACATGCGACCGTTCACATCGTGACCGAGGGGCATCATGGCGCTCGCCTGCGACATCACCGCGGTCGGCACCTTGCCGTGGAGCGACGGTCGGGGGGACGACATGGAGATGGCGCGGCCAGGCAGGAGCTCGATGGCTCATCGGGTGACCTGACCGGCCGAGTCCGCCGCATCCACCCCCGGCGCAGAAATGCTTTGATGAGCGATCTTCACGGCCTCTCGAGAAATGTCGCGCGAATCGTGATTGATCTCGGACGCTCGCGTCCTCCTTAGGGCAAGACGCGACGCACGGCGGTCGCATCGCGTCCTTTCTTCAACACGGGCTTCCAGCCGCGGTACGTCCGGTCGGCTGGGACACCGAACACCGGTACGCCACGGGAGGTCCGCATGGCCAGTGGACGCCTTTCACGTCGACGATTCCTCGCTTCTGCAGGGGTGACCATAACCCTTCCTCTCTTGCCTTCCTTGATGCACACGCCGAACGCCGCGGCCGCGCCGTGCGCGCCCGTGAGGCGATTTCTCGCGTACATGTTCCCGAACGGGCACCACATGCCCGAGCACAAGCCCGAGGGCGCGGGCGCGGGCAACCAATGGAAGTTGCCGCCGATGCTCGCCTCCATGGAAGACCTGAAATCAGAGCTCGTCTTCGTCAGCGGCCTCGAGAACCAGCACAGGCGCAAGGAGTTCGGTGACCACGCCATCGGCTGCGGCGCGCTGCTCACCGCGCGCAAGCCGACGAAGAACAAGCCGTTCACGAACAGCTCGGTCGATCAGATCATCGCCGACGCGCAGCAGGGCTGTGCCCGGATCCCCTCGCTCCAGCTGGGCACCCACGACGCGGGCCCGAGCGACCAGTTCGGCACCTACTACACCCGGAGCATCTCCTGGCGCGGGCCCGTCGTGAAGAACGACGACGGATCCATGTCGTTCCCTGCCGGCGAGGCCACGCCGCTGGGCAAGGAGATCGACGCCCAGCGCGCCTTCGACCGGCTGTTCGCCGGCAGCGATCCCGGGGCCAGCGCGGCCCAGGCGGAGATGCGCCGCGCGCTCAGGAAGAGCGTGCTGGACGCCGTGGTCCCGCATGGCGGGTGGCTGCAGACGCGGCTCAACCCGGCCGATCGCGCGAAGGTCGACCAGCTGTTCACCGGGATCCGGGAGCTCGAGCGCGACATCGCGGCCAGCGGCATGGGCCCGACCTGCTCGCCCCCGCCCGAGCCCACGAACGTCAAGGACTTCCAGCAGAAGCTCGACTTCCTCCACACGCTCATGGCCATCGCGTTCCAGTGCGATCTCACCCGGGTCATCACCTTCATGATGGGAGACGCGCTCAGCAATCGTAATCTCGGATTCATCGACGACGTCGAGCGCCTGGGTGGCGACGCGGGCGATCACTCGGTCTCGCACCACAGCGGCCAGGACGGGCTGGTCAAGAAGTTCCGGGCCATGACGCTGTGGAAGATGGAGCAGATCGCGGCGTTTCTGCGCAAGCTCCGCGATCTCACGGACTTCGACGATCAGCCGCTCCTCAACAACACGCTGGTCTGGATCAACAGCGAGATCGCCGACGGCAACCTGCACAACCACGACGACAAGCCGATCCTCCTGGCGGGACGGCTGGGAGGGCTCGTGACCACCGATCGTCATGTGAGGTTCCCGACGAGCAGGGATTACTCGAAGGTGAAGACCTACGGCGATTTCTTCATCACGCTGCTCGGTCTGTACGGTGTTCGTGTCAACGAGTTCGGTAACGACGGCAAGGAGGCAATCGTATGGCAAAGCTGAGCTGGTTGCGTCGCGCTCCGTGGGCTTCCGCGCTGCTCATCGCCTCCGCCTGCACCGGCGTGCTCAGATCCTCGTCGGACAGCGGCCCCGGAAGCGACCCCGGAAGCGACCCCGGCGGCGACACCGGGGATCCGGGCGAGCAAACCACGTCGGGCAGGCAGCCGCTCGTCGTGCGGCGGCTCAACCGGCTGGAGTACAATAACACGGTCCGTGACCTCCTCGGCACCGAGCTCCGGCCGGCGGACGAGTTCCCGGCGGACGATCTGGGCGCGGAGTTCTCCACCGTCGGCTCCGCGCTGAGCCTGTCTCCGGCGTACGTGCGGGCTTACGAGGAGGCGGCGTATGCGCTGATCGACGACCTGCTCGAGGCGCCGGAGGACCGCAGGGGCCGCGTGATCTCCTGTGATGTCTTCAAGGAAGGTGAGGCGTGCGCGAGGTCCATCCTGCGCGCGTTCGCCCGGCGCGCGTGGCGCAGGCCGATCCTCGAGGAGCACCTGGAGAGCCTGATGCTCCCGGTCACCACGGCGCGGGAGATCGGGGCCGAACCCGGCGAGGGCCTGAGGCATGCGCTGGCGGCGGTCCTGCTGTCGCCGTTCTTCGTGTTCAAGCTGGAGATCGATCCGGACCTGTCCGCCACGGAGCCCCGGCGCCTCGAGGCGCACGAGCTCGCGACCCGCCTCTCCTATGCCCTGTGGAGCACGATGCCCGACGAGGCGCTCTCCCCGGCCGCCGACAGCGGCGCGCTGAGGAGCGACGCCGAGCTGAAGGCGCAGATCGATCGGATGCTGGCGGACCCGAGGTCCGACAGCCTGCTCGACAGCTTCGCTGCGGAGTGGCTCGACTTCGCGCACCTGGAGTCGCACGAGTTCGACGCGGAGGTGCTCGGTGACGCGAGCGCCGATGTCCTGCGATCCATGAAGCTCGAGGCGCGCAACTTCATCCGCGCGTTCTTGACCTCCGAGCGGCCCGCCACCGAGATGATGTCCGCGCGCTTCACCTTCGTCGACGCCACGCTCGCAGGGCTGTACGGCTTGCCCGATGAAGGCGAGGCCGAGCCGGAGGCGGACGGCATGTGGCGCGTCGACACGTCCTCCGTGCCCAGGTCGGGGCTGCTGACCCTGGGCGCGCTGCTCACGACGACATCGCTGCCCTCGCGGACCTCGCCCGTGAAGCGAGGAGACTTCGTGATCTCCCGGCTCCTGTGCCAGGCCATCCCGCCGCCGCCGCCGGGCGTCGCCACCGAGCCCCCGGATGTGCCTGGCCTGACGCTGCGCGAGCGCATGGAGCTCCATCGGGAAGATCCGGCGTGCAACGCCTGCCACGCGGCCATGGATCCGATCGGGTTCGGCCTCGAGAACTACGATGCCGTCGGCAGGTTCCGCACGCACGACGGCGATCTCGAGATCGACGCCAGCGGGAAATTGCCCGATGGAACCGAGTTCGAGGGCGCGGTGGCGCTGGGCGCCGGCCTGGCCGAGGATCCGAGGCTCTCCCGGTGCATCACACGGAAGTTCACGACCTTCGCGGTCGGGCGCCTGCTCGCCAACCACGACGACCCCTGGGTCGAGCAGGTCACCGCGGAGGCCGAAGCGCGCGGCGGCTCGCTCGGTGAGATCATCAAGACCGTGCTCCTGAGCGAGGCGTTCCGCAGCCGTACACCGGCGCGGCCCTGACGGCGCCCTCCGGGCGCCACGCGTTCATCCGTTTTCAGGCGATTGCGAGTTGGTGGAAGTCTCCCGCCATGGTCCGGCGCGGCGGCGAGAGAGGAGTCCTTACCTTGAACACGACACGTCGGCTGCGATCAAATCTCAACATCCTGTCCGCACGCGCCGCCCTCGCTCGCCCAGGCGATGCGAACGTCCCTCCTGACCGTGGGCCTCGCGGCGCTCGTGGGCCTCGGCTGCAGCCGCCTGCCGAAGCTGATCGGCGTGTTCATCAACCCCGGCCCGGGCGATGGGCCGGGGAGCGAGCGCGGCCTGGAGTACGATACCGTCTCCGACGCCTACGTGAACTTCATCGAGACCGAGGTCTTGCCCGGGATCGAGGCCGACCATGGCGTGACGTTCACGGACGATCCCGAGGGGAGAGCCAGCTTCGGCTGCAGCTCCGGGGGCGCGGCGGCCTTCACGATGGGCTGGTTCCGGCCGGACCTCTACCGCCGTATCCTCACCTACTCGGGGACGTTCGTGAACCAGCACCCCGACGACGAGTACCCCCACGGCGCGTGGGAGTACCACGAGAACCTCATCCGCACGTCGAAGCGCAAGCCGCTGCGCGTGTTCCTGCAGGTGGGCGAGCACGACCTCGGCGCGTCGAGGCCCGCCACCGACCTCCACAACTGGGTCTCGGCCAATCGGAACATGGCGCGAGAGCTCGCGGCCAAGGACTATCACTACCGGTTCGTCTTCGCGCGCGACGCCCGCCACTGCGACTCCGGCGTCATCACGCAGACGCTCCCCGAGACGCTGCTCTGGCTGTGGCGCGGCTACCCGCGCTGAACGCCGGCTTGCCCGAACAGGGCGAGACACTGATCGTCGAGGACGCCGCCGACGAGATCGAGCGGCGCGCCGGAGTGCTCGTTCATCCATTGCGCCGGGACGGCCAGCTCGCGCTGCGCGCCACCGGTCGCCTTCGTGACCTCGGCCATCGTGCAGCCGAAGACGATGCGGCTGATCCGGGCGAGCCACGCCGCGGTGAAGCACATCGGGCACGGCTCCACGGTCGTGTACAGCGTGTACCCCTGCAGATCCGGCCCGACGGCCGCGCAGGCGCGGCGGACGGCGCCCACCTCGGCGTGCCACGTGAAGTCGCGCTGGGCGTTCACCTCGTCGGTCGCCTCGGCCACGACCGCGCCGTCCGGGGCCACGACGAGGGCGCCGAACGGCGGCTCGCCCGCCCGCTGCGCGCCGCGCGCGACCTCCAGAGCCCGCGCCATCAGCTCCTCGTCGCGGCTCATCGGACGAGCCTCGCGTCGAGCAGCGACTCCGGCGCCGGCGCCTTCTTGACGAGCTTGGACTGGACCGCGAAGTCGACGACCGACTTCATCGAGGCCACCGCGGGGCCGGCCTTCTCCGCGGCGCCGAAGAGCCGCTTGTTGTCGGCGAGATCGTAGATCTTGTCGCCGGCCAGCATGCCCTTCACGTCCTCGGGCGAGGCGCTCAGGTACTTGCCGATGATGGGGTACGCCTTGTCGGGCTCGCTGCGCAGCGTCTGGACCCCGCGATCGACGGCGCCGAGGAACTTCTTGTAGGCGTCGCCCCCCGCGTCGAGCTTCGCCTTGTGCACGACCACCGAGTTCGTGATCGTGTCGGGCATGCTGGCGCTCGAGAAGATCACGTGGCCGCCGGTCTTTGTCGCCTTGGTGATCCACGGCTCCCACGTGACCGCGGCGTCGACCTTGCCCGCGACGAACGCCGCCCCGGCGTCGTCGGCGCTCATGCTCGTGATCTTCACGTCGCCGGGGCTGATCCCGCTCTTCTCGAGGCCGAACAGGAAGAGCATGTGATTGACCTCGCCGAGCGTGAGGGCGACCGTCTTGCCCTTGAGATCGGCCATCGACGCGATGCTGTCCTTGGCCACCACGGCGTCCGCGCCGTTCGAGCTGTCGACAAGCGCGATCGCCACGACGTCCGTCTCGCTGTTGCCGTTCAGCACGGCCAGGTTCTGCAGGGTGGTGAGCCCGACGTCGAGCTGGCTCGACGCCAGCGCCGCGAGCGTGTCCCCGGGGTTCGAGAACGGCTTGAGCCCGACGTCGAGCCCGGCCTGCTTGAAGTACCCGAGATCGTTCGCGAGGAAGACGCCCGAGTAGCCGATCCACAGGTCGTGGCCGACGGTGAGCTTCAGCGGCTCGGCGGGGGGCGCCGCGGCCCCGGGGCGCTCGCCCGGGGCGGGTGCTGCGGCGGACGCCTCGTCCGGCGCGGCGTCCTTGTTCGAGCAGCCCACGGACAGCGCGAGGCACGCGAGCGCTGCCCCGAGCTCTTGCATGACGGTTCTTCGATTCATGATCCCCCTTCCAGTGGCGTGTTGGTGAGCCCGAAGAGCAAGCGGTCGCGCTGCGCCCCGGCGCGCGCGCGCCCGCGCAGGAGCGCCAGGATCTCCCGCTTCTGGTGCAGGAACGCCTCGTCGAGCTTGAGCTCCGACGAGCGCGCCTGGCGCGCGAACGTGACGTCGAGGCTGGCCAGGACCCGGCCCGGCCGCTCGGAGAAGACAGCGACGCGATCGGAGAGGAGCAGGGCCTCGTCCACGTCGTGCGTGACGAGCAGCGTCGTGATGCGGTGATGCTGGATGAGGTGGAGCAAGAGCTCCTGCATGTCCTCGCGGGTCTGCGCGTCGAGCGCGCCGAACGGCTCATCCATCAGCAGCACCTCGGGCTGCCCCACGAGCGCCCGCGCCAGCGCGGCGCGCTGCTGCATGCCGCCGCTCAGCTCCGCGGGGAGGCTGTCGCGGAAGTCCCAGAGCCCGACGAGGCGGAGGAGGCCGTCGACCCGGGCCGCCGCCTGCCGATCGCGCTCGACCGCGCGGGCGCGCGCGAGGGTCAGCGGAAACCGGACGTTCTCGCGCACGCTCAGCCAGGGGAACAGCGTCTGCTGCTGGAACAGGAGGCCGATCTCGGCGCCGGGGCCGAGGACGCGCTCGCCGTCGAGATCGACCGTCCCCGTCGTCGCCGGCTCGAGCCCGGCCACGATGTGGAGCAGCGTGGACTTGCCGCACCCGGAGGGGCCCACGAGGCTGACGAACTCGCCCTCTCGGACATCCATGTCGAGCGGGCAGAGGGCGACCGTCTCGCCGCGGCGACCGGGGTACGACTTCGCGACGCCGCGCAGCGACAGCTTCATGTCTCGCGCCCCCGCGCCCAGGGGAAGAGCCGGCGAGAGGCCGCGCGGAACATCCAGTCGAGCCCGAGGCCGAGCAGCCCCAGCACCAGCAGATAGGCGTAGATGCTCGGCGTCTGGAGGAAGCGGTAGAAGCGCAGGATGCGAAAGCCGAGCCCCTCGGTGGCGGCCACGAGCTCCGCGACGACGACGTAGCTCCACGCCCAGCCGTTGCAGATGCGCAGCGCGCCCCAGACGCCGGGGAGGGCGGCCGGGGCCAGGACGCGCCAGACGATCTCGCGCCGCGTCGCCCCGAGGCTCTGGCTGATCTGGACGAGCGGCGTCGGGACCCGCCGCACCTCGTCCGCTGTCATGATCAGGAGCTGAAAGAAGGTGCCCAGGAACACGAGCAGCACCTTCGCTCCCTCGCCGATGCCGGCCGCGATCATGACCAGCGGGATCAGCGCCGGCACCGGGACATAGCGGAGGAACTCGGTCGGCGGCTCGAGCAGCGCGGCGACCCCGCGGAACGCGCCCGCGAGCACGCCGAGCGGGACCGCGAGGACGGCGGCGGCCGCGAACCCCGCCGTGACGCGCAGGAAGCTGTGCTGGACGTCGGTCCACAGCTCCCTCGACGCGAGCGCCTCGGCCGTGGCGCCCCCGATGCTCGAGAGCGTCGGGACGATCGCGGCGTCCGACCCGCTGCGGGCCGGGAGCCACGCGTACGCCGCCACCATCGAGAGGAGGCTCGCCGCGCCGAGCGCGAGGCGGGCGCGGCCCGGAATGGCGCGGCCGAGCGCGAGCCAGCGCGGCGGCGCCCGCCCGCACTGGCGCGACGGCGCGAGCGGCTTCGTGTCGACAAGCATCCTCGTGAAGGCCTCCGAGCCTCCCATCGTGACGTTCTCTCGAGACAGACCGAGTCGGGACAGAGGAGATCTGGTCCCGACGTGGGTTCATGTCGGCGCCCGGGAAGCAGGCGGGCCAGGTACCTTCATCAGGATTGGCCTGAATAGATGTCATCAGTCCGGCGCCACACCGTCAAGCGCGATCTGGCGCGCTGGAGCGCGCGCATCGAGGTGGGCGGGTTGCCCTCATCGCAGCATCGTTCGCGCTGCGTCCGGGAGGATGGGTGCGTGTGCGAGGAGAGGGGCTGAGCGCCACGGCCTCTCGGGGGTCGCGTGTCGTTCACGGGAGCGACATGGGGAGGGCGCGGGCCCTGGCCTTTCGCCGCGACATCGCGTAACGCACGCCGGCCCGGAGGTCTCTCAGGAGGACGAGCTCCTCCAGCGCCTCGCCGGTGCTCGCCAGGGACGCCGCGGTGGCCGCGGACATGCCGACGAGGACGCACTGCGCGCCGAGCAGGACCGCGGCCTGCACAGCGCGCAGCAGGTGGCGCGCGACGTGGCTGTCGATGACGGGTACGCCGGTGAGGTCGATGATCACGAACTCGGCGTCGTGGCGCTCCACGCCTTGCAGGAGCGCCTCCATGAGCTGGCTGCTCCGCGTCCCGTCGAGGTGGCCCACGAGCGGCAGGACGAGGATGCCGTGCTCGATCGGCAGCACCGGCGTCGCGAGCGCGGCGACCGTCTCGAGGAGGCGCGCCTGGCTGGCGAGCAGCTCGGACTCGGTGCGCCGCAAGGCCTCTTCGGTCCGCTTTCGCGCTGTCACGTCGACAACGACGCCCACCATCCCGATCACGCGCCCGCGCGCGTCACGGAAGGGGACGATGTTCTCCAGGGTCCACCCGTCGCTGCCGTCCTCGAGCTTCCACTGGAGCTCCACGTTCAGCCGGGGGATCCCGTCGGCCATGATGGCCTCGTCGTTGTCGTGGTAGCTGCGCGCGACCTCGGGGATGAAGATGTCCTCATCGCGCCTCCCGACGATCTTGTCGGCCGAGAGGCGGTAATGCGCCGTGTAGGCCTTGTTGACGGCGAGGTACCGGTGAGCTCGATCCTTGAAGAAGACCATCGCCGGGATCGCGTCGAGCAGCGCGGCGTGCCCGGCGGCCTCCACCGAGAAGAACCTGGCGAGCAGCCCCTCTTCCTGCTCGGCAGGGCGGGCGTCGCGCCGCGTCGCGCCCGCTCGCCGCGCCTCCGCCAGCTCCTGCTCCAGCTCCGCAACACGCTCGCGAAGCGCCACGACCTGCTCACTGAGCGACATCTCGTTATCTGGATCGGGCT
This sequence comes from Sorangium cellulosum, assembly GCF_001589285.1. Classification (GTDB taxonomy): domain Bacteria; phylum Myxococcota_A; class Polyangia; order Polyangiales; family Polyangiaceae; genus Sorangium; species Sorangium cellulosum_G. The sequence goes on from NZ_JEMA01000306.1 coordinate 15,459, forward strand.
GCATTCAGGGTACCAGGTGTCAGCTTGATCGCAGTATCCGAAGATGCTTCGGGACGCAACGCTGGTCCGCGGGACCGGTGTACAGGCCCCGCGCTTCGCGCTCAGGACCCTGCATGGCAAGAGAGCATATCGACTCACCTCGCGCCCGCTCGTCCGGGTTCCACGCGCGCGGTAACGCAAGCTCAGGCTCGCCCCCTCGGCAGGAGATGCCGCGTTGACTCGAGGGCCGCTCGAAGCGGTGGTCTCGCCGGATGCTGGTGTCGGGCTGAGCCGTCGCGCTGGACAGGGGGTCGTCGCCAAGAGGGGTTGATCCTCCAGGGCGCCACGGCGTGAGCGTTTCGGGCGCGTCAATGAGCGCCGCGGGCGCGCGCCGCGCGGCGGCGGGGCGCACGGTGAGCGCACGGTCCAGCGCGTCGCCGGGCCCGCTCAACCGAGAAGGTCACCCCCATGAACACGCACCCGAAGCGCCTCACCGCCGTCCTCGTCTGCCTCACCGCCGTCCTCCAGGCGTGCGCCGAGAGCCCGACCCCGGCCGCGCCGGAGCGCCGCCGCGTCGGCGGCTTCACGACGCCCGAGTCCGTGCTCCACGACGAGGAGCGCGACGTGTACCTGGTCTCGAACATCGTCGGCTCGCCCGTCGAGAAGGACGATCGCGGGTTCATCTCGCGCGTGTCGCCGGACGGCGAGATCCTCGACCTCACCTGGATCGACGGCGCGTCCGAGGGCGTGACGCTGAGCGCGCCCAAGGGCATGGCCCTCGCGGACGGCAAGCTCTACGTGGCCGACATCGACGCGATCCGCGTCTTCGACGCGAGCGACGGCGCGCCGATCCAGGACATCGAGGTGCCCGGCGCCGGCCTGCTCAACGACATCGCCGTCCTGCCCGGCGGGTCGATCGTCGTCTCGGACTCGGGCGTGACGGTCATGGACGGCGCGATCACCGGGACGGGCACGGACGCGCTCGTCGTGATCGATCCGGGCGGGCAGCCGTCGAGGCTGCTCGCCGACCCCGCGCTGCCGCACCCGAACGGCGTCGCGTACGCCGACGGCGAGATCTGGGTGGCCTACCTCGGGGCCGCGCGCCTCGACGCGGTCGCCGCCTCGGGCGAGCCGCGGCGCGAGATCGCGCTGCCCGCGGGCACGCTGGACGGCCTCGTGCGCCTCGACGATGGCCGGCTCCTCGTGTCGAGCTGGGACGCGAGCGCGATCTTCGAGGTCGACCCCGCCGGGGACGCCGCGCCGCGCGTCTCCACCCTCGCCGAGGATCTCCCGAGCCCCGCCGACCTCGGCTGGGACAGCGCGAGGAGCCGCCTGCTCGTCCCGCTCTTCAACGACGACGAGGTCGTCCTGCTCGACGTCGAGTGAGCCCGCGGCGCTGCGCTTTGGCCGCCAGCGCGACGCGCTTACGCTGATCCGCCCCGGCCGGCCTGCAGCGCGTCGCCGCGGCGATCGCGCCGCCCGTCGATCGATCCGGCAACCAGGAGCGAACATGAACACCCAGCTCACCCGACTGCTCGAGCCCACGGATCAGGCCCAGGCCTGGAGCGCGCTCCGGGAGGCGATCTCCCGGCTGGAGCGCGCGTCCTCGACGTACGGTGCGGCCGGCGCCGGCCTGGCCCGCTGGATCGGCGTCTTCACCCGCGCGCGCGAGCGGATCCAGATCCATCGGCTCTCGCGGCCGCTCGTCGTGCTCATCCTCGACGGCGCGAAGCGGATCTTCCTCGACGGGCCGGACGGCAACACGCGCCTCGTCGCGCGCGAGGGGCAGATCCTGCTCGTGCCGCAGGGCATCCCCCTCGAGCTCGTGAACGAGCCGGACCCGGAGCGCGGCGTGTACCGCTCGTTCACCATCGAGCTCCTGAGCGAGGTCGACGAGCGGCTCCAGCGCCGCTACCCGACGCTCTGCGTGCAGCGGGGGCTCGGCGGCTTCGAGGCGGATCGGCCGCACCTCCTGCGCTCGGCGATGCCGTCGATCCAGGCGCTGATCCACCTCGTGAACACGCTCCTGCTGCCCGGGGCGCACGCGCTGCTCCTCCAGCACCGGCTGGAGGACCTCATCCTGACCTTGCTGCTGCAGCACCGCGAGCAGCTCGAGGAGGCGCGCGCCGCGTCGTCGACGCTGTCGCTCGACCCCACGCTCGCGATCCGGACGCTGGTGCGCCGCGACCCGGCGCGCGCGTGGGCCGCCCAGGACGTCGCGCGCGCGCTCGGGGTGAGCAACGCGACGCTGCGCCGCCGGCTGGGCGCGAAGGGGCTCTCGTTCAGGACGCTCGTGTGGAAGGAGCGGCTCGAGCTGGGCAAGACGCTGCTGCGCTCGGGGCGCCACGGCGTGCTCGAGGTGGCGACGGCCTGCGGCTACGACTCGGCGTCGCGCTTCGCCGAGCAGTTCCGGCGCTCCGAGGGGCTCAGCCCGTCGGAGTACCGCGCGCGGCACCGGCCGGGCGCGGACGACGGCTGCTTCGGCGAGGAGAGGGGGTCGAGGAGCGGGGTCGGGGGCTGAGCAGCTCAGCGCATGACCGCTTGCGCGATGGTCTCGATCATCCGCGGGATGGCCACGGAGATGAGGATCCCGAGGTTCGCCCGCTTGTTGTCCACCAGCATGCCCTGGAGCAGCTTGCCGTGGTTGAGGACCACCACCGTGTGGTTGCCCGCCATGTCCATCAGGTAATACCGCCCGAGCGGCGGGAAATTCGAGTCGCGCAGCGAGGTGTCCAGCTCCTCGGTGATGCGCGTGAAGAGGGCCACCGCCACCGGTTGCTGGTTGAAGCCGGCGAGCGACAGGCCCGCCGCGCGCTCCCAGATGTCGGTGGCCAGCAGCCCATCGCGAAGGATGTTGCGGAGATCATGGACTGCGGCCTCGAGGACTTTGGTATCGATCATCGTGCTTCCGTGGCTCCTGGGCGCGCGCGCCCGCGTTGAAAATCCCGCATTCGTTACAGCCCGTGCAGGGTCGTCTCGAGCGCCTCCTTGAGCTGCTCGAACGCCCGCGTGGAGAGGGCCTCGTCGCCCACGGTCCCGAGGCAGAAACCGCCGCGCGCCGTGCGCGCCTCGACCCAGGACATCATCTGCGCGCCCAGCCAGAGCGCGCCCGCCGTGGCGTCGACGCCGGGGATGCTGCGGACGCCGACGAGCGCCGAGAGCAGCGGGCCCACGAGGGACACGTGCGCCTCGGAGATGCCGTGCGCCGCCAGCGTGAGGCCGTTGTCGTCGGCGACGAAGGCGCCCACGCACGCGTGGTGGTCGAGCGTCCAGGCGACGAGCGTGTCGAGCCGGTCCGCCGGGTTGTCGGAGGTCTGCACGAGGCGCGGCACCTCCTTCGGCGGCGTGGGCGCGGGCTTCGCCGGCGCGGCCTTCGCCGGCGCGGGCTTCCCCTGCGCCGCGGGGCGCGGCGGCGCCATCGGGCTCACGAGCGTCGTGCGCTCCTGCGACCGCGGCGCGGTCACCTGCGCGAGCAGCGAGCTCACCCGCTGCGCGTCAGTCCACGAGACGGATCGGACCGTCATCCTCGCCTCCTGCCGTTGTGCCCAGGCGCTCCTCGATCTCGGCCACGAGCTTGTCGAACACCGCAGAGACCGCCGGAGGTCGGCGGCTGAGCAAGCCGAGCGGCACGCCCGCGCGGCTCGCCTGGAGGAACGTGCTGTCGCGCGGCACCGCTGTGTCGAAGACCTGCTCGCGGTAGAGGGACCACAGCTCCTCCAGCGACGCCAGCGGCACCGGATCGCGGAACGAGCTCATGGTGCCGATCACGCCGAGCAGCGAGCAGGCGGCGCCGATCTCGCGCAGCCGCGCCAGCATCTCGAGCAGCCGGGGCAGGGCCCGCAGCGCGAGCGGCTCGCACTGCGCCACGGCGATGATGCTGTCCACCTCTTCCAGCGCGATGCGCGACATGCCGCCGAGCCCGGCCGGCGTGTCGAAGAGGACCAGATCGAAGTCGCGCTGGCCCTGCTCCAGGATGCGCCCCACGATGTTCGCCTCGCGCGCGTTGACGGCGAAGCGATCCTCGTCGAGCGCGTCGACGGGGCCCATGGGCAGCAGACAGAGCTCGGGGAGCCGGGTCTTCACCACGCCCTCGAGCGGTGGGCCGTTGCGCGCGAGGCACGCGGCCAGGCCGGGGCGATCGCTCACGCCGTCGAGCGACATGCCGATGGCGCCCTGCAGATCCGTGTCGACGAGGAGGGTCCGCGCGCCGCGGCGCGCGAAGGCGAAGGCGCAGTTGAGCGCCACGGTGGTCTTTCCGACTCCGCCCTTCAGGCTGGCGAATGCGATGGATCGGGTCATCTTGGGTATCCGAGCTTGCGTAGCTGTTCCAGGTTAGCGCGCACGAGGCTGGATGCGGGATCGAGCGCCGAGAGGTCGGTGAGGACGCGGGCCGCCTCGCTGTAGCTGCGCTCCATCAAGAGGCGCCGCGCGTCGGCGTTGAGCTGCTTGATGCGGCCCGCGAGCTGCTCCGGCGAGGCGAGCGCGACCGCGAGCCGCCGCGACGAGATCGGCGGCGGCATGTCGACGCTGCCCTCGTCGATGCGGCGCAGCGAGTCGAGCACCAGCTCCGCGAGGTCCTTGAAGATGGTGCGCTCCTTCGTCGAGCCCCCGGCCGGGTTGACGCGCACGCGCATCTCCGGGCGGATGAGCCGCGCGAACGCCTCCTCGCCCACGCCGAGGGCGTCGAACGCCGTCCACACCTGGCCGCGCCGCACCTCGATGAGACCCACGTCGCCGCTCTCGTTGCTCACCACGAGGACGTGAGAGTCGCCGGACATGCAGATCATCTGCAAGAAATCGACGGGCACGAAGTTCATCCCGACCGGCGCCGATTGCGCGCCCGCGGCGTGCGCCATGAGGACGAGCGTCTCCTCGGCGATGGGCCACGTCACGCGCGTGACGCTGCTCACCGCGCCCGGGATCTCCGCGCCGTCGTGCACGGCGAGCACCAGCCGCGCCGTGCGGCGGCTCAGCTGCGCGATGGCGTCCTCCGGCGCCCCGGGGAGCGACGGCGCGTAGATGATCAGCTCCACGCTCGCCGCGCCGTCGAGCGCCTGATCGAGCTCTTCCCACGTGGCGGCGCCGAGCGCGCTCACCTGAGCCTGCCCGGCGATGACGCGAATGCACCGCATGCGCTCGCGCAGATCGGGATGGGCGATCACGACGATGGGCATTCCATCAGCCTCCGAGGTCGCGGTCGCGCTGCGCCCGGCGCAGCATGACCGCCGCCGCGTTGTCGCCCGGGCGCATCTGCGCGCACGCCTCGAACGCCTCGACCGCCTCGGCGAAGCGGCGCTGCACGAAGGCGGCGGTGCCGCGGGAGAACGCCTCGCGGTAGCGCCGGTCCTCCTCGGTCTCGACCACCGGCAGCGTGAAGCGCGCGCTCACGGGGGCGGGCTCCTGCGAGCGCCGCTCCAGCCCGCGCGCGGGCATGGTCGGCGGCCCGGCGTCCATGGGAGCCTCGGACGCGGTGGTCTCCGGCGCGTTCCGGAACGACACCGGCGTCCTCTCGCTGTACGGCGACGCCACCTCCCTGCCCGTGTACAGGCCGACCAGCACCTGCAGCGTGCGGAGCCGCCCGAGGGGGCACATCTGCACGATGTCGTCGAAGGTCGACGAGCCGTCGATGTACCGCGCCACCATCAGCGCGTCGGGCGAGCGACCCGCCGCCACGGGGATGGGCCCCGCCACCTGATCGAGGCCGCCCAGCCGCTTGGCGTAGGCGCCGGCGAGGAACTCTTTGATGCGTTCGATGCTCGTCTGCAGCTCGCGATCGTTGGGAGACTCCGATCGCGCTCGGTACAGCACCGCGAGCGCCTCCTCGTAGCGCTTCTCACGGACCAGCCGCACGACCTCCTCCCGGACGGGAATGGTCTTCGGGATCGCGCGGCTCTCGGGTTCCGACACCAAAGCTGAGTCGTGTTGGTCTTTCACGGCACAAATCGGCAAGTTACATGCCCGAGCCTCCGGCCTTCAAGCTGTTTGATTGAATGTTCGGGCCGCGGCCCCCAGCGTCGCCCATCGGCCTCGCCATCGTCACAGGTGCGAGCGTGTGTGGGATCGGTCAGAGCCAGACTCTACATCAGTCGCTGCGACCTGAGCCCACGTGAAGGCCAGGACAGGGGCCGGGCCTATAAAAGGAGACCCGCTGCCGCGGCCTGCGGGGTGCGTCGCCGGGCGCGCTCGGACGCCCCGCGGGAGCAATCGTCGGCCCCTCATCATTGCTCGCTCTCGGTCTTGCTGTCCTACACGGGCGCTTATTTGTACACCTGAGTGCCGCGTCCGACGTCTATGGAAGGATCCCTGAAGATATTGGATTCAGCTTACGCCGGACTTGCGCTACAGTCGGTACACCGAGTGGGAACACCCCCCAGCGTTGAACGACGACTGGAGGCGGTTCGAAGCTGGATCAGAAAAATCAACCTCGGAAATGCAGCTTGGGGGGGGCAGGCAAGAATTCAACCCGGGCGAGATCCGGCAGCACTCACTTCGGTGACGCTGTGACCTTGTCTTGGGCATCACGAGGCGCCCTCGGCTCCTCGGAATAAGCAAACAGAGGGATAACTAGACCAACGACACAACAGCCGAAAGGAGATCGCTTATGCGGCAGGTCTTGCGGCACATCTTCCAGAAGAAGCAGGCTTACGCTCGTCTACCCCTGTTCGAGCGGATGCGGGACGACCGGCTCGATCCTATCGAGCGGCTCGGCTTCTATCCGTGCATGGCTTACTTCATCCTGAGCTTCGGCGACCTGAACCGGTTCGTACTCCGGGACGAGCGCGAACCGGACATGTACCAGGACATGGTCAACGTCCACTCCCGGGAGGACGATCACCACTGGCCGTGGTACCTGGAGGATCTGACGAAGCTCGGCTTCGACATCGAGGCGCGGGGCTCGGACTGGATGAACTTCCTGTGGGGGGAAGAGACAGTTCAGAATCGGATCCTCACGACCCGGCTGACGGAGCTCATCAAGGGCACGTCGGGGCTCGAGCGGCTCGTCATCATAGAGGCGATCGAGGAGACCGGCAACGTCCTGTTCTCGGCGATGCTCCCGCTGGCCAAGGCGCTGGAGGAGCGCCTCGGCACGGAGCTCCGCTACTGCGGCCCGCATCATTTCGAGCGCGAATCGGGCCACACAGTGGACGCGGATCACGCCGCGCTCGCGGGCATCTCGCTCGACCCGGCCACGCGCGCGCGGTACAAGGCGCTCGCGGACGAGGTGTTCGCGATGTTCGAGCCGTGGACGAACGAGCTCCTGCGCTATGCCCTCAAGCACCCGGTGAGCGTCGCCGAGACCGACGGCGTGAGCGGGGTGATGGTCCGGTCGTCGATCCTCGCCGCGTGAAGCAGCGCGGTTGAGCCTCTCCGGCCCGCGCCGCGCGGCCCCCTCCACGGCACCCCGCTCCGGCACGCGCCACGCGCAGAGCGCTCTGCGCGCGGCGCGGACGCCGATGGCGTCCCACCCCACCATGCCCTGCCTCTGCCGCCGGGCGGCCTGATCGTCGAGATCACGGACGCGCAGCCAGGGACGAGCCCGTGGCGGCGGCCTGACCTCGCGAGCGCCGAGCGCGCGGCCCACCTTCGGCTTCGGGCGGTTCCCCGCTCCCCGCTCAGAACGAGCCCTCGCGCAGGTTGATGCCGTGCTCGAGGTACGCCTTCAGACAGCAGGCCATGTGCATCCAGCCAAGCGCCGAGCCGGATGACCTCGTCTTCAAGGCGCTGGCAGACGGTCGCAGGCGAGAGATCCTGGACCTGCTCACGGACGGGCCGAAGACGACGGGCGAGCTCTGCGACCATTTCGCGGCGTGGGATCGCTGCACGGTCATGCAGCACCTCGGGGTGCTGGAGAAGGCCGAGCTGGTGATCGTCAAGCGGGAAGGGCGCCACCGATGGAATTACCTGAACGTGCTCCCCATCAAGCGGATCCACGACCGGTGGATCAGCCGCTACGCCTCCGCCGCGGTCGAGCTCCTCGCCCGGCTGAAGCGCGATCTGGAGACGTGAGGCGGCAGCAACAGCAGCGCCGCGGCCAGGGCGCTGGACTTTCGTCGCTCTCCAGCGCTCCGGGCGGCGTCTTGTTCCCTGCGTGCGGCACCGCTAGGGATCAGGGATGCGTACGCACCTTCCGACGCGCCATCTCGCCTCGATCGCGGTGATCACCTGCCTCCTCGCGGCGACAGCCTGCAGCTCCAGCGAGGACGCTGCGCTCACCGTCGCCGAAGCCCGCGCCCTCGCCGAGGGCTCCACGGCGACTGTCGAGGGGTTCGTGACCGTCGCGCCCGGCACGTTCAACTCGGCGACAGGAGACCAGGGCTTCGCCCTCCAGGACGCCACCGGGGGCATCTACGTGAGCCTGCCCGACGCGCTCGATCTCGAGCTGGACGTCCGGGTGCGCGTCATGGGGAAGCTCGGGCAGACGGCCCAGCAGACGGTGCTCAACGCCGACGCGGCAGCTGTCACTGTGCTCGACGCGATCGGGCCCGTCGAGCCGACCCTCGTGACGACCGCCTATGTCGGAGAGGAGGTCGAGGGCCTGCTGGTCAACGTGAGGGGCGCCGTGACAAGGCCCGTGGAGGACGACCAGCCCTACGGCTTCAAGGTGTATATCGACGACAGCTCGGGCGAGACCCAGGTCTTCGTGCACATCGTGGACGGCCGACCCGTCATCGACGTGGCGTCGCTCGCCGTCGATCAGGCCATCTCGGTGACCGGCCTCGCCGCGCAGTACGAGGCGACCTACGAGGTCGCGCCGCGCCACGCGGGCGACCTAGCGCCGCAGTGAGCGCGCCGGCGCGGGAAGCTGGACTTCGCCGCGGGCATCCAGGATCGTTCCCCGTACGGAGGGACGAGCGATGAGCAAGCACGAACCGGCAAAGACGCAGCGCATGGTGAGGCTGGGCTCCACGGGGCCCGAGGTGTTCCGGCTGGGGCTCGGCTGCATGGGGATGTCCGGCATGTACGGCGCGACCGACGACGCCGAGAGCGTCCGGACGATCCAGGCGGCGATCGACCTCGGCGTCACCCTGCTCGACACGGGGGACTTCTACGGGATGGGGCACAACGAGCTCCTCGTGGGGCGCGCCATCGCCGGCCGGAGGGAGCGGGTCCAGCTCTCCGTGAAGTTCGGCGCCCTCCGGGGGCCGGACGGGGGCTGGGGCGGGCTCGACATGCGCCCCGTCGCGGTGAAGAACTTCGCCGCCTACAGCCTGAAGCGGCTCGGCGTCGAGGTCATCGACGTCTACCGCCCCGCCCGGCTCGACCCCGCCGTGCCGATCGAGGAGACCATCGGCGCGATCGCGGACCTCGTGAAGGCGGGCCACGTGCGCCACATCGGGCTGTCCGAGGTCGGCGTCGAGACGATCCGCCGCGCGCACCGCGTCCACCCGATCGTCGACCTGCAGATCGAGTACGCAGTCGCGACCCGCGGCCCCGAGGCCGAGATCTTCCCCGCGCTCGCCGAGCTCGGCATCAGCGCGACCCTCTACGGCGTCTACGCGCGGGGGCTCCTCACCGGCAGCAAGCCGAAGGGGCCGGGCGACCTCCGCGCCCACTTGCCCCGCTTCACCGGCGAGCACCGCGAGAGGAACGAGGACGTCGTGGGCGCGTTCCAGCGCTTCGCCCAGGAGCGCGGCATGACGCCGGGGCAGCTCGCGCTCGCCTGGGTGCTCGGGCGGCAGCCGGCGTTCGTGCCGGTGATCGGCGCGAAGACGCTCGCGCAGCTCGACGACGCGCTCGGCGCCCTCGACCGGCCGCTGTCGCAAGCCGACCTGACGGCGCTCGAGGCGCTCGTGACGATCTCCGGCGACCGCTACGCAGCGCCGCAGATGCGGCAGCTCGACAGCGAACGCCGGTAGAGCCTTGCCCCACGAGCAGCGCGCGCGGGAGGTCGTGAGGTGAGGCGCGGAGGTCCGCGCGCCCGCCGCGCTGGCGCGCCGGCGGCGATCGCCGCGCGCGGCGCCTCGCTGCTGCCTCGCGTCGCCCGCCTGTCGCTCCTCGTGGCGCTGACCCGCTGCGCCGCGGGCGAGGGCCCCCCCGCCGCGCCCAGGGCGCCTGCGGCGCGCCCGACCGCCCATGCGCCGAGCCCGGCCGCGCCGATCGACGACCCGCCGCTCCTCGTCGCGGAGGCGTCGGGGGTGTGGCTCGACGATCCCGGGCGCCGGGCGAAGCTCCTCGCCCTCGCGCCGCAGATCGAGGCCCACCTCGGCGCCGAGCTCGTCCGGCAGGAGCTGCCGGGCTTCACGATCGGCGTCGTCGTCGGCGGCGAGCTCGCGTATTCGCGCGGCTTCGGCGCGCGCGATCCGGCGAGCTCGGCGGCGCCCGACGCGGACACTGTCTACCGCGTCGGGTCGATCACGAAGACGCTCACCGCCGCCGCCATCCTGCAGCTCCGGGACGAGGGCAAGCTCGCGCTCGACGACCCCGCGTCACGCTACGTCCCGGAGCTCGCGAAGGTGGTCTATCCGACCTCCGACTCGCCGCGGATCACGATACGCCACCTGCTCACGCACTCCTCGGGGCTGCCGCGGCTCGGGCGGTTCAATTACTCCGACCCGTCGCGCGACGTCACGGAGGCCGAGCTCCGCGCGGCGGTGCCCGGCGCGATGCTCGAGGTCGTCCCCGGGACGAAGGAGGTCTATTCGAACTTCGGGTTCGCGCTCCTCGGGCTCGTCGTCGAGCGCGCCTCCGGGCATCGCTACCGCGACCACGTGAGCGAGCGGCTCCTCGCGCCGCTCGGCATGTCGTCCTCGTTCTGGGAGCAGCGCGCGGTCCCGCCCGGGCGCCTCGCGACGGGGCACCGCAAGAGGGCGGGCAAGCTGGAGCCCGCGCCCCACTGGCGCTTCGGCGCGTCCGAGGCGGCCGGCGGGCTCTACGCCTCGCTGCGCGACATGGCCCGTTACACAGCGTTCCAGCTCTCGGCCTATCCGCCGCGCAGCGGCGACGACGCGGGGCCCCTGCGGCGCAGCTCGATCCGGGAAGCCCACACGACCGCGCGGCCCGCGCGCCTCTCGGTCGCGCCGGCGGCCGCCGAGGGGCGTCATGCTGTCGACGCGACGGCGACCGGGTACGCGTATGCCTGGCGCGCGCACCAGAGCTGCGAGGACGATGCTGTCGTCCGGCACAACGGGGCGACGGACGGCTACTCCGCCTGGGTGGAGCTCTACCCGCGGGCCGGCGTGGGGCTCGTGCTGCTCGTGAGCCACGCCGACGCCGACGTCGAGGCGATCCTCGGGGAGGTGCGCTCGATGCTGCGCGAGGCCGGCGTCACAGCGCCCCGGCGGGAGCGCCCGAGCGCCCGCCTGGAGTCGGCCTTCCGCGGGGCCGTCGCGCTGTACGAGCGCTTCGAGCCAGCGCGCTACGAGGCGCTCTTCACCCCGGAGTTCCGGGGAGCCATCCCGGACAGCACCTTCGAAGAGACGCTCCAGCGCTTCAGGAAGACGCACGGGGCCTGTCGGCCCGGCGGGCTGATCGCATGGCAGCCGCCGCTCGAGGCGCGCTACGCGATGGCGTGCGAGCGGGGGCGCATCGAGGCGAAGCTCGCGCTCGACGCCGGGACGTCCAGGATCATGACGTACCGCCTCGACGGCATCGCGCCCCCGACCGAGGCGATGAAGCGCAGCGCGCAGCAGGTGCTCGAGCTCGCTGCAGGCCAGCCGACAGCCGCGGTCGGGCCCGTGCTCTCGAGCGCCGCCGACGCCGGCGCCGTCCAGGAGGAGCTCCGTGCGCTGCAGGAGCGCCACGGGTGCAAGCTCGGCGGCTCGGTCGCTTCGGACGGGGATCAGGAGCACACGTTCCGCGTCGTGTGCGAGCGCGGCGGGAACCTGGTGATGAAGCTCAGGATCGAGGCGGGCGAGCCCGGTCGCGTCCGCGGGATCGAGCTCGACGCTGCAAAGCAGGCGGGCAGGTGCCCGAAGGAGCTCTGAGGAGCGCGCGCGGGCACGTCGCTGGCTGTATGATGTTCGTTTGTCCCGCCATGAGATTCATTGAAACATGAGCTCGCCTGCTCCCTCCGCAGCCAGGATGTCAGCCGACCGTCGCGCCGTGTCGCTGCACCTCGCCGACGGCACCTTCGTCGCGGCATCGCCGGCCGCCCTCGGGGTCTACGGCGTGGCGCCCGAGGCGCTCCTCGGGCGTCGCTTGCAGGATCTCGTCGCGCCCGAGGACAGGGCGGACGCGGAGGTCGCGCTCGGTGAGGCGAGGCGCTCGAGCGACGCGATCTCCTTCGTCGTCCGGCTTCAGGGAGACGGCGGCTCGCCCCGACGGATCGAGATCGTCGCCCACGCGGAGGGCGGCGCGGCGGGCGAGAGCCGGCTCTGCTGTACGGCGCGCGACGCGTCGACGGCCGCCCGCGCGGCGGCCGAGCAGGTGCAGCTATCGAGCAGGGCCGACGAGATGGGGCGCCGCCTGGATCGGCTCATCGCGAGCGTGCCCGGCGTCGTCTGGGAGATATGGTTCGTCGACGATCCGTCCCGCCAGCGGGTCAGCTTCGTGAGCGAGCGCGCCCTTGCCCTGAGCGGCTACACCCCCGACGAGTGGCTCTCCGAGCCGGACTTCTGGGCGAAGATCACGCACCCCGACGATCGACCGGCGGCAGACGCATCCGGCACGCTCGCCGCGACGGGCTCCGCCAGCGCGCAGAGCCGGTGGACAACGAAGGACGGCCGCCTCGTCTGGGTCGAGACCCAGATGCGCGCCCTTCGCAACGACGACGGGAGCCTGGCCGGCTATTGCGGCGTGACCATGGACATCACCGCCAGCAAGCAGGCCGAGCAGGAGCAGGCGCGCCTGCGGGAGGAGATCATCCAGTCGCAGGCGCGGCTCCTCGCCGAGCTCTCCACGCCGCTCATCCCGCTCAGCGACGGCGTGATCGCCATGCCGCTCGTCGGCTCGATCGACAGCGCGCGCGCCGAGCGGGTTGTCGAGACGCTGCTCCAGGGGATCAGCTCGTCCGGCGCGCGCACGGCGATCCTCGACATCACGGGCGTGCCGACAGTGGACACGCAGGTCGCGGACGCCTTGCTCAAGGCCGCGCGCGGCGTGCAGCTCCTCGGGGCCGAGGTCGTGCTCACCGGCATCCGCCCGGAGGTCGCCCAGACCCTTGTCACGCTCGGCGTGGAGCTCACCGGCATCGTCACCCGCGGTACCCTGCAGGACGGGATCCGCTACGCCGTCAGCGCCGCTCGACCGTGGCCAGGACGCCGAAGCGATCCCACAGGGTCGTCCGGACCGGCCGCCCTGCGGCGCTGATCGTGACCGGCTCGTCGAGGACGCGATCGGCGCGAAGCGCCGCGGCGGCGCTCGTCAGCCCGCTGTCTCGATGCGCCCGTCGGGGTAGCGCGCGAAGCGGCCCTCCTCGCGCGCGTGGACCGGGTCGTCGCTCGGCCACGGCCACCCGCCGAAGCCTGTGCGCCGGTAGTCGAGGAAGGCCTGCTGGACCTCGGCCATCGAGGTCATCACGAAGGGGCCGTGCTGCGCGACGGGCTCGCCGATGGGCCGGCCCTGGAGCAGCAGGATCTCTGTCTCGTCGGGGCCGTTCTCGAGGAGCGCGGCGGCGCCGTCGCGGAGCGTGATCCGCTGCCCCGCGGGGACGCGGCGGGCGCCCACGCGCAGCTCGCTGCCGCGGAAGAAGTAGAGCGCGCGGTTCGTCCCGGGCGAGGCGGCCGGCAGCGTGAAGCGCGCGCCGGGCGCCATCTTGAGCGTCCAGATCGCCACGTCGGCGTCCGCGCGCGACGCCCACGACCTCGGCGGCGGCGCCGGCGGGCGGAGCTCGCCATACCGGCCGGCGACGACAGTGAGCTCGGTCGAGCGCCCCGCGGCGTCGCGCACGAGCTGCCTCGGGATCGTGTCGCCCCACATCATCACGAAGGCCGGGTCGGCGAGCTTGTCCGCGCGCGGGAGGTTGAGCCAGATCTGGAAGAGCTCGAGCGGGTTGGGCCCGCCGCGCTCGACGAGCGGGAACATCTCGGCGTGGACGATGCCGCTCCCGGCCGTGAGCCACTGGACGTCGCCGCGGCCGTAGCGCGCGGCCGCGCCGAGGGAGTCCGAGTGATCGATGAGCCCGCGCCGCACGACGGTCACTGTCTCGAAGCCGCGGTGCGGGTGCTGCGGGAAGCCGGGGACCACGGCGCCGTGGTACATGCGCCACCCGTCCTTTCCCGCGAAGTCGCGCCCGATGGCGCGGCCGGCGAGCGAGGCGGCCGGCCCCATCCTGTCGTTGCCGGCCGGATACGCGTCGTCGTGGTGCACGCAGAAAAGGAACGGGTCGAGCGTCTCCCACGGCGACCCGAGCGGCGCGACGTCGCGGACGACATCCTGCGCGGCGAGCGCGGCGTCGTCGGTGCTTGTGGACGAGGGCTCGGTGCGGGCGCATGCGGCAACGACAGGCGCGGCGGCGAGGGCACCGAGGGCAGAGCGGCGATCCATGGCAGCCATCGTAAGGCGCGGCCCAGGGAGGAACAACAGCGCAGGCGCGCAACGTGGCGTTGCGGCGGGAGCAACCATCGACGCTCCGGCGCGCAGCCGCGCGGCGTTTGCCGGGGGGAGCGGCGGTCGAGGGGCGGCGAGGACGACCGGGATCGCGCGCGGGTTGTCTGCGCGCCCCTCGATGCTCCGCTGGCCCAGGTGGTAACGTCGATCCTCGTGTCCAGAGAGCGCTCCGAACGGAGCATCATCTTCCTCGTCGCTGCGGTCCAGTTCATCAACATCCTCGACTTCGTGATGGTGATGCCGCTCGGGCCCGACTTCGCAGTCGCCCTCGGCATCTCGATGTCCGACATCGGCCTCATCGGCGGCAGCTACACGGCGGCGGCCGCGATCTCGGGCCTGGCCGGCGCGTTCTTCCTCGACCGGTTCGACAGGCGCAGCGCGCTCGCCGTCGCGATGCTCGGCCTCGTTGTCGGCACCGCGGCCGGCGGCCTGGCGACCGGGCTGCCGAGCCTGATGGCGGCGCGCGTGCTCGCGGGGGCGTTCGGCGGGCCCGCGACGTCGGTGGCGTTCTCGATCGTCGCCGACGTCATCCCCCCGGAGCGGCGCGGCAAGGCGATGGGCGTCGTGATGGGCTCGTTCTCGGCCGCCTCGGTGCTCGGCATCCCCGCCGGGCTGGAGCTCGCCCGTCGCGGCGGCTTTCCGCTGCCGTTCTACGCCGTCGCGGCGCTCGGGCTCGTCGTCGCCGGGCTCGCGATCTTCCTCCTGCCCTCGATGCGCGGCCACCTCGCGGGCGCGCGGCCGTCGGGCGGCGCGCTGAGCGAGCTCCACGCGCTCGTCCGGCGGCCCATCGTGATGCTCTCGTTCGCGACGACGGCGGTCGTGACGATGGCGTCGTTCCTGGTGATCCCGAACATCTCCGCGTACGTGCAGTTCAACCTCGGGTACCCGCGCGATCGGCTCGGGCTTCTCTACTTCGTCGGCGGCCTGGTCAGCTTCGCGGCGATGCGGGCGGTGGGGCCGCTGGTGGACCGGTTCGGCTCGTTCCAGACGGGCGCGGTGGGGGCGGCGGTGCTCGTGGCCGTGCTCTATGCCGGGTTCTTCTCGTACGTTCCGGGGCTGCCGGTGCTCGGCATCTTCATCGTGTTCATGCTCGGCATGACGTTCCGCAACGTCTCGTACAACACGCTCACGTCGAAGGTGCCGCGCCCCGCCGAGCGCGCGCGCTTCACCTCGATCCAGTCGGCCGTGCAGCACATGGCGGCCGCGCTCGCCGCGTTCTGGTCGGCGAGGATGCTCCACGAGCTCCCCGACCACCGCCTCGACGGGATGCCCATCGTGGCCGCGCTGTCGATCGCCTTCACGATCGCCTTTCCGGTGCTGTTCCTCGGGATCGAGCGCCGCGTCGCCGTGGCCGCGGCGACGCGGCCGTAGAGCGCCGAACAGCCTGAAACACCCAGGAATGAAGAGATTTGAACCACAGAGGCACAGAGGACACAGAGGAACAACAAAAAACGCTGTGTCCTCTGCGCCTCTGTGGTTCGTTTTCTCGGGGTTTCAACCTGTGCGGTGCTGCGCGCGAGCCCGTGAGCAGCCCCCGATCGAGGTTGGGCGGCGTGTGGTCGTGACTGACCACCACGATGCGGCGGACCCCGTCGAGGTGATGATGGTAGTGGTCGATCCTCTCCGTCATTGCCCCCTCTCCCTGGATCGAGGTACAGCCAATCCCATGCGTGCGACACGTCCTCGATTCGCCTCCCGAGTCTCCCCCCGATTCGAACCCCCGGGCGAGGCGACCAGGGCCGTGAGCCGCCCGTCCAGAGCGCGATGAGCCAGCGTCCAGGCGGGGCAGGGGACGATCCGCGCGAGATCGGCGCCGTCGTCGACGGCCTCCGCAAGGTCCTCGCGGACGTGCGCGACGGCGCGCTCGACGTCCGGTGGGACGACGCGCTGCCCGAAGGCCATCCGCTCCACGGGCTCCAGGACGACATCAACGCGCTCATCGCGGCGGTCGCCATGGAGCGGACGCGGAGCCTCGATTACGTGGAGAAGGTCGAGGACCAGCGCGCCACCATCGAGCTCCAGCGCGCCGCGCTGCGCGAGCTGTCGACGCCTGTCATCGAGGTCTGGAGCGGCGTGCTCTGCCTCCCGGTGGTCGGGGTCATGGACAGCGAGCGGGGCGCGCAGGTGATGAGCGAGCTGCTCGCGACGGTCTCCGAGCGCTCGGCGGGCCACGTCATCATCGACGTCACCGGGATCCTCGCGATGGACGGCGAGGCGCTCCGCCATCTGGTCAACGCGGCGAGCGCCCTGCGGCTGCTCGGCGCCGAATGCGTGATCACGGGGATCAAGCCGCTCGTCGCCGATTCGCTCGTGGAGATGGACTTCGACCCGGGGCTGCTCACGACGCGGAGGAACCTGCGGGAGGCGCTCCGCCATATCATCGCGGCGAAGCGCGCCCCCTGAAGCCGGCGGCGCGTCTCTGGCGATCCGCGCGTTCGGCCTGCGATCGGCGCGCGGATGTCAGCTCGCAGGGTTCATCTGCGAGAAACGATAGGCGCCCACGGTGGCGGCGAGCGACGAGAGGACGAGGAGCGAGAGCGCCAGGGCGACGTTGTGGAGCGATTCGCCGAGGCCGACCATCCAGAGCCAGCGCGCGTCGGGCTGCACCGCGCCCATGTACGTGAGCGACTTGATGGTGCCGCTGACGAACCCGAGGCCGCCGGACATCAGCGTCAGGATGCCGAGGCTGATCTGGAGCGGAACGAAGCGCCGCTCGGGCGAGATGGCGTAACGGACGGATGCGGCGAGGAGCAGGAGCCCGAAGACGAGCGTCGGGTACATGCCCCAGCCGCCCATGTGAAACGCGTCAGACATGATGCGGACCTCCTTCGATGGCGGTGCTGACATGCGGTGGGGGAGAAGGTTCCCGGGGCGAAGGAGGGAAGTGCGTCGCGGCGGGCGAGTCGGTCGATCCATCGGCGCTGGAGCCGCTGAAACGGCTGTGGCACGGCGTTGGCCCGGGCGGCTCGCTGCTTGCATGCGCTCGAACTTCGGGTATAGCCTCCGCCTCATGAGCGGTCCTGCGAGCTCGCCGTTGACGACTCAGACCTTCGAGCTGCGGGAGTCCCCGGACAGCCGGGGAGTCTGCTCATACCTCCTCGTCATCGGCGCTTCTTCGTCGTACCGCCGCGCGCTCCCCGACGACGGCGTGCTCATCGTGGGCCGCAGCGACGAGGCCGACGTGAGGCTCGACACCGCCGCGGTCTCCCGGCGGCACGCCAGGATCGCCGTCTCCAGCGGCGAGGTCCGGATCACCGACCTTGGCAGCCACAATGGGACGCTCGTCAACGGCGAGCGCATCGAGGGCTCGCGCACGCTCGGCTCCGGCGACGTTGTCACCATCGGCGATGCCACGCTGATCCTCCGGCGCGAGCTGTCGTCCAGCGGCGGGGCGCTCATCGACATGGGCCGGCTGCGCCGGCGCGTCGAGGAGGAGATCGAGCGCGCCGCCGACTCGGCGCGGCCGTTCGGCCTGGCCGTTGTGTCCCTCGGGTCCGTCCAGATGCGCACGGCGCTCGAGCAGCGGTCGCTCTCGGCGCTCCGGCTCGTGGACATGGTCGCCTGGGACGGGGCCTCTCACCTGGCCCTCGGGTTCCCCGAGCTCGGCGGCGAGGCGGCGCGCGCCGCGGTGCTCCACCTGCTCGAGGCGATCGCGCCGCTGGCCCCCGACGCGCGCGGCGGGCTGGCGGCCTATCCGTTCGACGGCGGCGACACGGAGACGCTCCTCGCGGGCGCCCGGACCGCCGCGTCGATCGCCGCGCCGGGGGCGATCGCCGCCGCCTCGGAGACGGCCGTCCAGCACGTCATCGGCGAGCGCACCATCGTGGTGGCCGACGCGGCCATGATCCGGCTGTTCGAGCTGATCCGGCGCCTCGCGGCGAGCGATCTGCCCGTCCTCGTCCTCGGCGAGACGGGGGCGGGCAAGGAGAACGCCGCCGCCGCTGTGCACCACTGGTCTGCGCGGGCCCAGCGGCCGCTGATCACGCTCAACTGCGCCGCGCTCCCCGAGACGCTCGTGGAGAGCGAGCTCTTCGGCTACGAGAAGGGGGCGTTCTCGGACGCGCGGGCGCCCAAGCCCGGCCTGCTGGAGCGGGCGCACGGCGGCACCGTCTTCCTCGACGAGATCGGCGAGCTGCCCCTCGGCGCGCAGGCCAAGCTGCTCCGCGCGCTCGAGGTGAAGCGGATCACGCGCCTCGGCGACGTGCGCGATCGCGAGGTGGACATCCGCGTCGTCGCCGCGACGAACCGCGATCTCGAGGCAGAGGTCCAGGCCGGCCGCTTCCGGCAAGACCTTCTCTTCCGCCTGAGCGCCGCTGTCGTCGAGCTGCCCCCGCTCCGGGACAGGCGGCGTGAGCTGCCGATCCTGGCCCGCCTGTTCCTCGCCGAGGCGTGCGCCCGGACGGGGCGGCCCGCGCTCGACCTCTCGGAGGCCGCGCTCGCCGCGCTCTTCGCGCACCCGTTCCCCGGCAACGTGCGCGAGCTCAAGAACGCCATGGAGTACGCCGCCGCGACGGCGGACGGCCCGGTGATCGAGCCCTGGTGTCTGCCCGAGCGCATCGCCGGGCTCGACGTCGCGCCGCGGCCCGCGGCGGACCCGTCGGCGCCGCCCGCCGCGGCGCCCCTCCGCTTCAAGCCGATCGCCGAGGAGATCCGGGACATCGAGCGCACGCGCATGTGCCAGGCGCTCGACGCCGCCGACGGGGTCCAGAAGCGGGCGGCGGCGCTCCTCGGGATGCCTGTCCGCACCTTCACGTTCAAGCTCAAGCAATACGGCATCTCCGCGCGGGAGGGGAAGCGGAGCGCCTGAGGCGGGCTCGGCTCCCCCGGGGGGCCTCCGCTGCCAGGGATACCGGTCTTCGCCGGAGCCGTTGATTCGCGCCGACTCCCGGGCTCAGAACACGAACCGAGCGGACAGCCATGCAGCGTCGGGCGACGCGGCGGGCCGGAGCTCGACCTTCACGCCGCCGCGATCCTCGGTGCGGGTCGACTGTGGCCTGTTCATGAAGAGCAGGACCGTCCCCGTGATCACTGTCGCTCCGCCGGCGATGAAGGCGCCGATCGCCAGCCGGTTCTCGAGGACGCTGTCTCCGCCCGCGGCAAGGGCGAGCGGCTCGCAGCCCGAACCACAGATGTCCTGGAGGCGCTTCTGGGTTGCCCTGTGGTCCGCTTCGGCACGCCACGCCAGCACGCCGCCCGCGACGCCCAGGGCCGCGCCTGCCCCGAGCGTCGCCCACGGGATCCAGGCGGCCCACCGCTGCCTGGTGACGACTGTGTCGACGCTCAGCGCGAGCTGGCCCGAGGCCTCTTTGCCGGCGAGCGCGACGACGGGCTTGACGACCGTGAAATAGCCGTTCTTTCTCGCCGTGATGACGTGCTCTCCCGGCATGACCATCCGGCGCTCGGCGCCGGGGCCGACGAACCAGGGCTGGCCGTCCAGCAGCACGACGGCGCCCGGCTCGTCACAGCGGATCTCGATGGCGGCGAGCTCCCGCTCGACGAGCGCCCGCAGCGCCGCGCGCGCCTCCTGCTCCAGCTCGGGGTCGAGCGAGCCGGGCCCCCAGCGCAGGGAGAGGCGCAGGTTCTCGTGGGCGAGGAGCGGCAGACCGATGCTCCTGAGCGCCCGTCCCAGGTAGAGCCGGAGCTCGGGGTGATCCCAGGCAGCGAGCGCCTCCTCGTATTTGGCCCGCGCCTCGGCCAGCATCATGCGCCGGTGCAGCTCGCGCGCCTCGGCGAAGAGCGACTGTGCCCTCTGCTTCCGCTCCTCGGAGATGCCCTGATGCCATGGTGGCAGCGGCGCCTGGGCTCGCGCGGGCGCAGCGCACACGGCCACGAGGGCGATGGGCAGCAGGAGATGCGCTGTGGAGAGCGCGACTCGAGGGTGTCGTTTGCGGGTCGTCGTCATGAAAGCCGAGCCCCTCTCACCTCCGGGGCGTCCGTGGACCTCCGCTCGCGCACGCCTCTAGCACGAGTCCAGGCTCGCTGGTCACCTCGCGCGCATGTCGAGATCGACATCGAGCGCGCGTGCGTGATCAGACTACATTGAACTGGGGGCCTGCCGAGCGGGCCGGCGCCAGGGGTGTGCCGTCGGATGCCTGGATCGCGCCGCGCGGGCGATCCAGGGGAGGCCGTGTGGCAGGGGAGCGTAGGTACTCCGCGAGGTGAAAGGGGACATGCGCGCACGGGAAGAGTACTATGCTCGCGGCGTGGTCGCGTGCGCTCGCGAGATGATTGAGACCCGGACGATGCCCGCGACGGCCCCCCAGCCGTCGTCCCCGGAGCAGGCCCGGCCGGCGCCGTCGGCCGGCGATCGTGTCGGCCATTACGAGCTCCTGCGCGAGCTCGGCCGGGGTGGCATGGGGGTCGTCTTCCTGGCGCGCGATCTCCGGCTCGCTCGCCTCGTCGCGATCAAGCTCCTCACGAAGCTGAGCAGCATCGGAGTCCAGCGCTTCCTCGTCGAGGCGCAGGCCACCGCGCGTTGCAAGCACGAGCACATCGTGACGATCCACGAGGTCAACGAGCACGGCGGATTCCCGTACATGGTGCTCGAGTACATCGAGGGGCAGAGCCTCCGCGCCTGGATGAAGCTGCGCCGGCCCGCCGACGCCCCCGGCCGGGCGCGGGCGGCGCCTGTCGCGCCCGGCCTGGCCGTCGAGATGATGGTCCCCGTCGTGCGCGCGCTCGCGAGCGCGCACGCGTCCGGCATCGTTCATCGCGATCTGAAGCCCGAGAACGTCATGCTCGACGCCTCGGGCGCGATCAAGGTTGTCGATTTCGGCGTCGCCTCGCTGCGCGAGGGCGAGGCGAGCCTCGCGGCCGAGCGCCCCGTCGCCGAGGACATGCGCCTGACCCGCACGGGCGCGCTGGTCGGTACGCTGCCTTACATGTCTCCCGAGCAGTGGGCGGGGAAGGAGATCGACAAGTCCAGCGACATCTGGGCGGTGGGCATCATGCTCCACGAGCTCGCGCTCGGGGCGCACCCGCTCGCGCCGTGCAGGATGCCGGACCTCATCGGGGTGCCGCGCCTCGACGAGCCGATGCCCGAGGTCAGCGCCCGCCACCCGGAGGTCGGCGCGCTCGGCGCGATCATCGACCGCTGCCTGCGCAAGCGAAAGGCCGAGCGCTTCGCCTCCGCGGAGGAGCTGTTGGCCGCGCTCCTGCCGCTCCTGCCCGGACGCCGGGAGATCCACCTCGGCGCCGACGAGAGCCCGTTCGCCGGCCTCTCGTCGTTCCAGGAGGCCGACGCCGACCGCTTCTTCGGCCGGGCGCAGGACCTCGCGGGCGTCGTCGCGCGCCTCCGCAGCCAGCCGCTGCTCGCGATCGCGGGCGCGTCGGGGGTGGGGAAGTCGTCGCTCGTGCGGGCCGGAGTGATCCCGGCGCTCAAGCGCTCCGGCGAGGGCTGGGAGGCGCTCGTCCTGCGGCCCGGGCGCGCTCCGATGGCGGCGCTCGCGGAGCTCTTCAGCCACCCCGCCATGACGCTGAGCACCGACGTGCGGGAGCTCGCCGGGCAGGGCGGCGCATCGACGCGCGCGGCCCTGAGCGAGCGGCTGCCCGCCGAGCCCGGCCTGCTCGGCGCCGCGCTGCGCGGGTGGGCGGGCCGCGCGCAGAAGCGCCTCTTGCTGTTCATCGATCAGTTCGAGGAGCTCATCACGCTCGGCGCGCCGGCCGAGGAGCGCGCGGCGTTCCTCGCGTGCCTCGAGGGGATCGCCGACGACGCCTCCTCGCCGCTCCGGGTCGTCCTGTCGGTGCGGTCGGATTTCCTCGATCGGCTGACGGAGCACGAGCATTTCATGGCGGCGATGCTCCGCGGCCTCGTGTTCCTCCGGCCGATGGGGCGCGAGGGGCTGCGCGAGGCGCTGGTGAAGCCGGTGGAGGCGGCGAGGCACGAGATCGAGGATCCGGCGATGGTCGAGGGCATCCTCGAGGCGCTGGAGACCACGCGCGGGGCGCTGCCGCTGCTCCAGTTCACCGCGGCCAGGCTGTGGGAGATGCGCGACCGCGGGCGCCGGCTGCTCACGCGGGCGAGCTACGAGGCGCTCGGCGGCGTGGCCGGCGCGCTGGCGAGCCACGCGGACACGCTGCTGGCCGGGATGAGCGAGCGCCAGGCGAGGCTGTCGCGGGCGGTGCTGGAGCGCCTTGTGACGCCGGAGCGGACGCGGGCGGTGGCCAGCCTTGCCGAGCTCTGCGAGCTGCCCGGGGACCCGGGCGAGATCGAGCGGGTGGTGGGCCTGCTCGCCGACGGGCGGCTCCTGGCGATCGAGAAGGGGAGCGACAGCGCGGAGAGCACGGTGGAGCTCGTGCACGAGTCGCTCATCGAGCGGTGGCCGACGCTCAGGCGATGGCTCGACGAGAACCAGGAAGACGCCGTGTTCCTCGACCGGCTGCGCGCGGCGGCCCGGCTCTGGGACGCGAGCGGCCGCGCCGCGGACACGCTCTGGCGCGGCAAGGTGGCCAGGGAGGCGCGCGACTTCCGCGAGCGCTACAGGGGCGCGCTGCCCGAGCGGGAGCGGCTGTTCCTCGAGGAGGTGCTGCGGCTGGCGTCCCACACGCGGCGAATGCGGCGCCGCCTCGTCTCCGGGGTCATCGCGGCGCTGTCGATCCTCGTCGGCGTGGCGGGGGCGGGGATCGTGAAGCTGACCCGCCAGAACGGGGTGATCACGGCGCAGCTCGACGCGATCCGGCGGGGGGAGGACACGCTGAAGCAGGCGCTCGCGAGCGAGGCGGCGCAGCGGAGCGCGGCCGAGCGGGCGCGGCAGGAGAGCGAGGCAGAGCGGCGGCGGGCCGAGCAGATGCAGCGCGAGGCGGAGGAGGCGCGGGATCGCGCCGAGGCCGAGGCCGAGCGCGCCCGCGCGGCGGTGGGCCAGGCGCGGGCGGCGCGGGACACGGCGCAGCGGTCCGAGGCCGAGGCGCGCGCGGCCGAGGTGAAGGCCACCGAGGAGGAGCGGAAGGCCAGGGCGGCGGCCGAGGCCGTGCTGCAGAGCAAGCGCGAGCAGGAGCAGCTCATCGAGCGGACAGCGGGGAAGATCGGCGAGAGATTGAAGTAGCGGGCGCCGCGGCTACCGCCGCGGTGCCGTCCGCGTGTGACGGTAGATGGATCCGCTGCTGCCGACGACGAGGGACGTAGTTCCTGCGTCCCACCCCGCGTAAAGGGATTGATCCGTCGTGGAATTGAGCTTGAGCCACGAGATCCCGTCGTAGTGCAGGAACGTGCCGTTCTCACCCACGGCAAAGACATCGTCCGGCGCGCTCCCCCACACGCCGAGCAAGTCTGCCAGCGTGGTCGAGCTCATGGCCCGCCACTGCTGGCCGTCGTAGTGCAGGATCGTGCCGCCGTCGCCCACGGCAAAGACATCGTCCGGTCCGCTGCCCCATACGCCACTCAACCGTTCCGAGGTGGGCAAGGTCATCTCGTGCCACGCCACGCCGTCGTAGTGCAGCGCCGTGTCCGGATCACCCACGGCAAAGACATCGTCCGGCGCGCTCCCCCACACGCCGGACAAGCCATCCACCGACGATGGCGGGCTCGTGACCTCCCAGTCCAGGCCGTCGTAGTGCAGGATCGTGCCGTCATCACCCACGATGAAGACGTCGTCCGGCGCGCTCCCCCACACGTCAAGCAACGAGTCCGCCGATGTGGTCAGGGAGATGTCCTCCCAGTCCCGGCCGTCGTAGTGCAGGATCGTGTCGTCGTGACCCACGGCGAAGACATCGTTCGGCCCGCTCCCCCACACGCCGGACAACAGCTTGCTCGACGCGGGGAAGGTCATGTCTTCCCAGCCCCGGCCGTCGTGGTGCAGGATCGTTCCATGCCCCACGGCGAAGACGTCGTGCGGCCCGCTCCCCCACACGCCAAGCAGATAATCCGACGCTGTCGATTTCATGGGGTGCCATTCCTGGCCGTTGTAGCGCAGCGTCGTGCCGCTATCACCCACGGCGAGGACATCGCGCGACCCGCTTCCCCAGATGCCATACAACAGCGTGGTCTCCGCGGGCAAGGTCATCGTCTGCCAGCCCTGGCCGTCGTAGTGCAGCATCGTGGACTGATCCTCCACGGCGAAGACATCTTCCGGCCCGCTCCCCCACACGGCCAACCACCATGCATGCGGCGTGTTGGTTGGCATGACCGTCCAGTCCAGGCCGTCATAGTGCAGGATCGTGCCGTTGCTGCCCACGGCGAAGACATCGTTCCACGCGCTCCCCCACACGTCATTCAGCGATACCCCCGGTGCGACCGGGCTCATGGCCTTCCAGTCCAGGCCGTCATAGTGCAGGATCGTGCCGTTGCTGCCCACGGCGAAGACATCGTCCCACCTGCTGCCCCACACGCGGAACAGCACGTCCGACATGGGCGCGGGTTGCTGTTGCCAGTTCAGGCCGTCGTAGTGCAGGATCGTGCCTTCACCCCCCACGGCGAAGACATCGTGCGGGCCGCTCCCCCACACGCCGAACAACGGCCCATGCGCTGGGGTCGAGGGCATGGCCGTCCAGCCCAGGCCGTCGTAGTGCAGGATCGCGCCGCCAGTACCCACGGCGAAGACATCGTGGGGCCCGCTCCCCCACACGTCCCATAGCTCTTCCGACGTGGGAGACGGCATTCTCTGCCAGTCCTGGCCGTTGTAATGCAGGATCTCGCCGCCAGTCCCCACAGCGAAGATATCCTGCATCCCGCTCCCCCACATGTCGCGCAACCCTTCCCCTGTAACGGGATCCTCTCGACGCCAGTTCCAGGCGCCGCACGGGGTGGTGGACAGGTCATCACAGGAGTTGAGGCACCCAGGGCGGCCGAAATCGAAGCGCAGGGAGACGCAAGACGTCATGACGGGCAACCCCGGGTCGCAGATTTCATCCTGCGCCAGCGCGCCGTCGCCGCAGTGTGTCTTGCAGTCGGGCCTGCAATACCCGCGGAGCTTCGAGTTCCGCTCACCGCCGCACGACGGGTCGGTCGCGACGATCCCGCCCGCGCCGCAGTCGCACGCCTCGCCGTGCACCGCATCGACGACGCCGTTGCCGCAGCGCTCGTCGGACGTGCAGTCGGCGCTGCACCCGTCGCCGCCCATCGTGTTGCCGTCGTCGCAGACCTCGCCGCGCACCGCATCGACGACGCGGTTGCCGCAGCGCTCGTCGGACGTGCAGTCGGCGCTGCACCCGTCGCCGTCGCGCGCGTTGCCGTCGTCGCAGACCTCGCCGCGTACCTCATCGACGACGCGGTTGCCGCAGCGCTCGTCGGACGTGCAGTCGGCGCTGCACCCGTCGCCGTCCACCGTGTTGCCGTCGTCGCACAGCTCGAACGGAGAGGCGTCGTCATCGACGACGCCGTTGCCGCAGCGGGACGTGCAGTCGGCGCTGCACCCGTCGCCGTCCGTCGTGTTGCCGTCGTCGCAGACCTCGTCGTTCTCCTCCTCGACAACCCTGTTGCCACACGTGTTGCGGTGGCCGGGGGCAACACACACGGGTTTGCTCTCGTCGTCCTTCGGGTCGCGCCGGAGGCACTCATGGTCGATCGGGCAAAAGCTCTCGCCGCAAGGTCTCCCGCCCTGGAGGCATGCGCCCGTGACGGCGACCAGAGCCATCACGAACACGATCGCCACGGCGTGACGAGGTGCCCAACCGCCGTGCGGAAGGCCCGTGACGCTCCCGCTCATTTCATCGCCCCGTCTTCGCATCGTTGCCCGCATGTCCCCTCGCTGTCTCCTCTCCCGGCGACCGACAGTCCGCTCCGGTAGTGCACCGCCGCGCTGCGGGGCGCAATCGGGGTCGGCGCGATGGCAATCCTTGCCATGCCGCTGCACCTCGGCGATGGCAATCTTTGCCTCGCAGGCAAGGTTTGCCGCGCGTGCGCCGGCCCAGGGCGCCGCGGCGACCGCAGACCTGCACGGCGCAGCAGGCGGGTTGCGAGGGCGGCGTGGGCGTCGAGGCCGCCGATCTCGCGGGGGATCATCCGTGCTTCGAGGAGAGCGAGCGCTACAAGAGCGCCTTGCAGGAGGCGAACGACAGGAGTCACGACCCCGATGCAGGGGCCCTGTGCGCCTTCTACTACGATAGAGCCATGGACATGGCGACGACGCCCGCGACCGGTCAGTCGTGCACGACGAACGCCGATTGTCCGGACGTCGAATGTCCGGATCCGGCGCTCGGGAGACACGGGTATTGCCAGTTCGGCAAGTGCAAGACGGCGATCGACCTCTGCGAGAGCGCGCCTGTCGAGCCCGGCGGGGCCGGAGGCCCTCCGGGGTGACGAGGACGCCGGAGAGCGTCCGGGGAGGGGAGCCCGCCTCGGCCCCCCGGGGTTCGAGGCGAAAAGGGCTCCAGACCGGGGGTCCACGGGGGGTCTCGGGCGCTTGACGGCGGCGTGGAGCGGTTCGGGGCAGCGCTGAAGCGGTTCGGGGCAGCGCTGAAGCGGTTCGGGGCAGCGCTGGAGCGGTTCGGGGCAGCGCTGGAGCGGTTCGGGGCAGCCGCGCGGCGGTTTGCGGCGGCGGCTGCCTCTCTGGGGCTCAGCGCGTCGAGGGGCCCCGCGCCGCCCGACGAACACCCTCTCCGGGGGCCGGGCAGCCCGGATCCACCGCCCGGCGCCGCCGCCTCAGCTCAGCGCTGCTGCGCGCCGAACCGCGCCTTCGCCGCGTCCACCGCGGCCTTCGTCCACTTGTCGACCTCGTCGTCGGTCAGCGTCCGCTCCGGCGACCTGAACCACAGCGCGAACCCCAGCGAGTGCGTCCCGGCCGGCAGTTCGCTCCCGCGGTACCTGTCGAACAGCTCGACCTTCTCGCAGCGCTCCCCGGCCGTGCTCCGCAGCACGTCGATGACCTGGCCCGCCGGCACCTCGAGCGGCAAGAGCAGCGCCACGTCGTGCCGCATCGCCGGGAACCGGCTCGGCTTCGCGGCCACCTGTGCCTTGTACGCCGCCGCGACAGCCGCGAGGTCGAGCTCCGCCGCCACGACCCCGCTCGTGATCTCCAGCGCGTCGCGCACGTCCGGGTGCAGCTCCGCCACGTACCCGACCGCCCGGCCGTCGAGCGTCACGCGCGCGCCCTTGCGCGGGTGCGCCCACGGCGGCGGCTCGCCCTCCAGATCGAACGCCGGCGCCGCGCTGCCCGCGAGCTCCGCCAGCACCGCCTCGACAACGCCCTTGCCGTCGTAGAAATCGACGTCCTCGGGCCGCGTCAGGTAGCTGTCGCGCGGCCCCGCCAGGAGGACCGTCAGCCGCGTCGGCTCGTCGACCGGCGGCCGCTCGACAGGCGCCCGCTGCCCGGCGCCGACGGCCCCGTTCGCGCCTGCCGCGCCCTCCGCCCCGCTCGAGCCGGCCGCCTCGCCCTGGCGCGCCAGGAACACCTGGCTCACCTCGAACAGCCGCACCCGCGGCACGTTGTACCGCTGCGACCGCTGCGCGACAGTGAGCAGCCCCGGCACGAGCGACGGCCGCATCACCGACTTCTCCTCGGAGAGCGGGTTGAGCAGCCGCAGCAGCGACGCGCTGTCGTACCGCGCCGCCTTGAGCTCCTGCGGCGACAGGAACGAGTACGTCACCGCCTCGTGCAGCCCGATCCCGGTGCAGATCTGGCGCACCCTGCGCCGCAGCCGGTAGTCGCCCTTCGCGCCCGCGGGCGCCGCCGCGACGTGCGGCAGCCGGCTCGGGATCTTGTCGTAGCCGGCGACGCGCGCGACCTCCTCGATGACGTCGATCTCCTCGACGATGTCCGGCCGGTGCGCCGGCACCTCGACGACGAGCTGGTCCGCGAGCTCCGCCACGATCGAGATGCCCAGCGTCCCGAGGATCTCGCGCGTCCGCGCCGGCGCCTCGGCGCCGATGATGCGCTCGTACCGCGGCAGGCGCAGCGTCAGCCGGCGCGGGGCGCGCGGCGCGACGTACGCGTCGATCGGCTCGCCCGCCGCCCCGCCGCCCGCGAGCTCGCAGAGGAGCGCGCTCGCGCGGTCGCGCGACAGCGGCACGCCCGAGATGTCCACCTCGCGCTCGAACCGGTGCGACGCCTCGGTGTGGAAGCCGTACCGGCGCGCCGACCTGCGGATCCCGCGCGGCTCGAAGTACGCCGACTCGAGGAACACCCGCGTTGTCGTCGCCGTGACGCCGCTGTCCGCGCCCCCGATCACGCCGGCCAGCGCGACGACGCGCTCCGCGTCGGCGATCACGAGGTCGTCCTCGTTCAAGGACAGCTTCTGCCCGTCGAGCGCGACGAACGCCTCGCCCGGCCGCGCCATCCGGATCTCGATCGGCAGGCGCAGCGTGTCGAGGTCGAAGGCGTGGAGCGGCTGACCCCGCTCGAGCATCACCAGGTTGGTCGCGTCGACGATGTTGGTGATCGGCCGGACGCCGAGGCGGCCGAGCCGCACCCGCGCCCAGAGCGGCGAGGGGCCCACGCGGACGTCCTCGATCACCTGGCCGGCATACCGCGGGCAGCGCGCCCCGTCGCGCACCTCCACCGACGCTTGCGCGGCCCGAGCAACGTCGTGCGGCGGTGTGGCGACGGCCGGCGGCTGGAACGGGATGCCGAGCACCGCGGCCACGTCCCGCGCCACGCCCAGGTGGCCCAGCGCGTCGGGCCGGTTGGGCGTGACGCTGAGCTCGATGATCCAGTCCTCGAGGCGCGGCTCCCAGTCGAGCAGCGATTGCCCGGGGCGGCCTCCCTCGACCGTCAAGAGCCCCTCGTGGCTCGACCCGAGCCCGAGCTCGTCCTCGGCGCACAGCATGCCGGCCGAGGCGACCCCGGCGACCGCCTTCTCGGTCAGCGTGACGAGCGCGCCGCTGCGGTCGACGACCTGCGCCCCCACGGGCGCGTAACAGACGAGCGCCCGCGCCCCCGGGTCCGGGACGTTCTGCGCGCCGCACACCACCTCGACGCCCTCGCCGGCGCCGCCCGCGTCCACGCGCACCAGCGTGAGGCCCTTCTTGCTCGGGTGCGGCCGCTTGCCGACGACGCCCGCGAGGACGACAGGGCGCAGCGCGGCGCCGACGTGCGTCACGCGATCGACCTCGAGCCCGCCGCGGCCGAGCGCCGACGTCACCGCGTCGACGCCGGGATCGGCGCCGAGGATCTCTTGAAGCCACTTGTAGGATATCAGCATGGGAGTCGGGCCTGCGGAGAGCGGTGAGCCGGCTAGAGGCTTCCGAGGAAGCGGACGTCGTTCTCGTAGAAGGCGCGGATATCGTCGACGGCGAACTTCATGTTGGCCGTGCGATCCACGCCGATGCCGAACGCGAGGCCCGTGTAGACCTCCGGGTCGATTCCGACGTTCCGGAGCACCGTCGGGTGGACCATGCCGCACCCGAGCACCTCCAGCCAGCCAGTCCCCTTGCACTGCGGGCAAGCGCGGTTCGCGCCGAAGCAGACGAGGCAGGACACGTCGAGCTCGGCGCTCGGCTCGGTGAAGGGGAAGTAGCTCGGCCGGAAGCGCGTCCTCGTGTTCTCACCGAACATCCGGCGGCTGTAGACCTCGAGCAGGCCCTTCAGGTCGGCGAGCGACACGTCGCGATCGACGACGAGCCCCTCGATCTGCACGAACATGGGGCTGTGGCTCGCGTCGTCGTCGCGGCGATACACGACGCCGGGCGCGACGATCATCACCGGGGGAGGGTGGGAGAGCATCTCGCGCACCTGCACCGGGCTCGTGTGCGTGCGGAGGAGCACGTTCTGCCCGGGATCGCCGGCCACGTAGAACGTGTCGTGCATGTCCATGGCCGGGTGATCCGCCGGGAACCCGAGGAGATCGAAGTTGTAGCGCGCGAGCTCGATCTGCGGCCCCTCGGCCACGTCGAACCCGAGCCCGACGAAGATATCGACGATCTCGTCGAGCGTCCGCATGATCGGGTGCGGCCGCCCCGGCGCGCGCCAGCGGCCGGGCAGGGTGATATCGAGCGGCGGCGCGGAGAGCTCCAGGTCGCGCGCTGTCCGCTTGATCCGCGCGGTGGCCAGCTCGCGGGCGCGCTCCACGCGGCCCTTCACGGCGTTGAGCCGCTGGCCGAGCTGCTTGCGCTCCTCGGGCGCCGCCCCGGGGAGCTGCTTCATCAGCGCATTGAGCGAGCCGCGGCGCCCAAGCAGGCTGGCATACAGGCGGTTCAGCTCATCGAGATCGCCGATGGCGGCGAACTGGACGTCCACCGTGCGATCGACCTCGTCGATGAGGCGGCCGAGTTCGGGACCACTCATTGCCGCCCCCTTACCTCAGAGGCCATGGCAACGCAAGATGTCACGTCCCGCGCAGCTCCTGCCTGCCCGCGCTGGACGTCGCGCGTGCGTCCCGCGCGGCGTCCAGCGCCGGCAGCCGCGCCGCGCGCCCCGGCGGAGCAGCCCTCCCGGGCGACGCAGCCCCGCGCCGCGCGGCGCGCAACACCCCATGTCCACGCGGTCAACCTCGGGTTGACAGCCCTCCGCTCGCGACGGCCCGCTCCGTCGAGAGAGCGTCGCCGCGCGCCGGCCCGCCGCCGACGCCGGCGCCGATTCCCATGGACGCTCGTCGCGCCGCATCGATCTGCTCGTGTGAGGCGCACCCGCGAGCTCGTCGCGACGGGCGCGCGTCAACCGCGGCTGTCGATCGCGTCAACCATGTCAACTCGAGGTTTACCGCGTCTCCCTCGGACTCTGTCCGTCTGAATCGAAATCGCATCTCGACGATGCTGAGAATGCCTGGGTCATGACGCCGTTCGATGGGCCTTGATGTCCCTGGCTCGTCGCTTGCTCTGAGCGCGGACGAACCAGGACGAGCGCGGACGAGCCTGTCCGCGCAGGGGCGCCGTGCGCGCTCCGATCGATGAACGGGCCACATCAGGTGTGCTCATCAGGGTGGTTTGCGCCCTGGCGACAGCCCTGCTGCCTGCGCTCGTGCAACGCCAGCTCGCCACGAGATCGACGAACCCGTGAAGCCCATGTTCCTTCTCTCTTTCGCGGCGCTCTGCGCGGCCCCGGCGGCCGCGATCGCGCAGCCGCTGCCCCCTCCCGCGACGCCCTCGCCTGGCTCCCAGCAGCCGGTGGCGAAGGAAGAGCCCAGCACGCCGCCGCAGGAGAAGGTGCCGGAGAGCGGGTTCTTCTTCGGCGGCGTCGGCCGCGCTGTCGCGGCCATGGACGGCGCGGGGGACGCGCCGCGCGACGCCGACATCGTCTTGAGGGGCTCGCGCCTCGACGAGTCCACCTTCGTCCAGCTCGACCTGGAGCGGCAGGATCACTGGCAGTCCACGGGCGCCACCACGCGCGTCGCCGTCCGCCTGGTCGTGGACGCCCCGACGCTCCATTACAACAACGCGCGGCCGTGGAGCATCAACATGTCGCTCCGCAACGCCTTCGTCGAGGAGCGAGATCTCGGCCTCAAAGGGCTCTCCGTGTGGATCGGCTCGCGCCTCTACCGCGGTGACAACAGCGAGCTGCTCGATTTCTGGCCGCTCGACTGGCTGAACACGCTGGGCGGAGGCGTCCGTTACGACCTGCCCTCGAAGCGCACGTACTTCGCCGTCCACGCCGGCGTCAACCGGCCGCTCACGCCGTATTACCAGCAGGCGGTGGAGCGCCCGCCCGCGCTCAACCAGCCCGGCACGGCGAACGTCAACGTCCTCGATCGCCAGCGGCTCATCTCGAGCTTCAAGGCGAGCCACACAGTTCCCGTCGGGGAGAAGGGCGGCGTCAAGGGCGTCCTGTACGGCGAGCTGCACACGA
Organism: Sorangium cellulosum; assembly: GCF_001589285.1. Classification (GTDB taxonomy): domain Bacteria; phylum Myxococcota_A; class Polyangia; order Polyangiales; family Polyangiaceae; genus Sorangium; species Sorangium cellulosum_G. The sequence goes on from NZ_JEMA01000306.1 coordinate 47,576, forward strand.
CGCCCTCCGGCAGGCGGGAGACGGCGGAGGCGGGCGTCTTCGAGGACCTGCCGCGCGACGGCGGGTACGTCATCGGCGCCCAGGTCAGCCCGTTCACCGGGGTGGACAACGGGCACCTGCACCTGTTCCTCCGTTATGCGGGCGACCTCGCGGCGTACGGCGAGTTCGGCAGTCCGCTTCAGCCCGCGCCGGACGGCACCGCGTCGGGCGCGCGCGAGCTCATGGTCACCCTGAGCGGCAATTACGAAGCGGGGCCGCTCGGCCTCATGGCCTCGGGGTACGTGCGCTCGTTCCGCAATGCGAGCGACACGTTCGACTTCAGCGATCTGGACGAGGGCATCTTCGTCGTGCGGCCGCACGTCTACCTGCGCGACTGGGGCGGTATCGCTGTCGAGGGCTCGTACCAGGCGCAGCGGCGCGGGAGGGTCCCGCCGCCGGCCGACCCCGCGGCGCCCGGCGCGTCGCCCGGAGCGAGCCACCACGACGCGAGCGTCGTGCGCTTCGGGCTCGTGCCGTTCCTGAACGCTGCCGGCAAGGGCGATCTCAAGCGCCCGCAGTTCCGCTTCATCTGGCTCGTCACCCGGCGCGACGACGGCGCGAAGGCGCTCTATCCGCGAGACGACGTGTTCAGCCAGCGCGCGTGGGAGCACTTCATCGGCCTGAACGTCGAGTGGAACATCAAGGCGAGCCCGGCTTTCTGACGCGGTCACGGAGCGTCGGGGCTCCTCCGCGCGACATCGTCAACATGCTTAACAAACGCAAGGAAGGTCTCTGTCCATGAAGCCAGTGAATCCTCGAGAGGTCGTGGTCCGCGCGACGGCGTCCCACAAGGGGAGGAAGCTCTCCGTCACGCCGGCCGACAGCCCGATGAAGCGCCTGCATTACGGTCGCATCCTGCTCGACCAGACCGCCCCGAAGGTGGTCTTCGAGACGTGCGGGCGCGAGGTGGGGCTCCTCTGCATGTCCGGCCAGTGCGTTGTGCAGGTGAACGGCGGGGACACGATCGGGCTCGGCCAGTACGACGCCCTCTACGTGCCGCGCGGCTCGACGGTGGCGGTCAGCACGACCTCCGCGGTCGACCTGGTCGAGTGCGGCGCCGAGGTGGAGGGGAATTACCCGATCCAGGTCGTGCGCTACAGGGACGTCGAGCAGAGCCCGGCGCTCAAGTTCACGGCGGGCGGCGACGCCACGCGGCGCGAGCTCAGCATCCTGATCGGCAAGAACGTGGACGCCGGCCGCATCGTCGCGGGCTTCACGCGCTCGGCCCCGGGGCACTGGACGAGCTGGCCCCCGCACGAGCACACCGAGATCCTCGAGGAGATGTACGTCTATTTCGACATGCCGCCTCCGGCGTTCGGCGTGCAGCTCGTCTACACGGACCCGGAGACGCCCGAGGTGGTCGCCGTCGTGCGGGACGGCGACGCCGTCCTGATGCCGGCCGGCTACCACCCGAACGTCGCGGCGCCCGGGCACTCGATCAACTTCGTCTGGCTCATGGCGGCGCACCGCGAGCGGGAAGATCGGGTGTTCGGCGTGGTCAACGTGCAGCCGGCGTTCAGCCAGCGCGGGTCCGGGCTCGAGGCGAGCCTCAAGTAACCATCGCGTGAGCGAGCCGGCGTCACGCGGGCTCCAGCGAGGAGGAGTGCTTCTCATGGTCATGAAATCGGAGCCCACAACGGGCATCGTCGAGGTGCCCGCGGAGGTGCCGCGCCACGCAGACGCGGGCGCCGCCGCGCCGCAGGCCGCCGCCGGCGTCGGGGGGTATCGCTGGGTGATCTGCGCCCTCCTGTTCACGGCGGCGACGATCAACTACGTCGACAGGCAGGTGCTCGGCGTCCTCAAGACGACGCTGCAGAAGGACCTCGGCTACAACGACATCGATTACGGCAACATCGTCACGTCGTTCCAGGCCGCTTACGCGATCGGCATGGTGACGATGGGCCGCCTCATGGATCGCGTCGGGACGCGGCGCGGGTTCTCGTTCGCCGTCGGGTTCTGGAGCCTGGCGGCCGCCGCGCACGCGCTCGTGGGCAGCGCCGGGGGGCTCTCCGCCGCCCGGTTCGCCCTCGGCGTCGGCGAGGCCGGCATGTTCCCGGGCGCCATCAAGACGATCGCGGAGTGGTTCCCGAAGAAGGAGCGCGCGCTCGCGACAGGCCTGTTCAACTCGGGGACCAACATCGGCGCGATCGTGTGTCCGCTCGTCGTGCCGTGGATCGCGGTGACGTGGGGGTGGCGCGCCGCCTTCGCGCTGACAGGCGCCATCGGCGCGCTGTGGATCGTCGCCTGGATGATCCTCTACCGGCCCCTCGCGGAGAACCCGCGCGTCTCGGAGGCGGAGCGCGCCTACATCACGAGCGAGCCATCGCCGCCTGTGGGCAAGGTCGGCTGGCTCGAGCTCCTCCCGCACCGCCAGACATGGGCGTTCGCGATCGGCAAGTTCATGACCGACCCGTTCTGGTGGCTCTACCTGTTCTGGGTCCCCGACTTCCTGAACCGCAAGCATGGATTGAACCTCCTCCAGATCGGCCCGCCCCTTGTCACGATTTACCTGCTCTCGGACGTGGGCAGCGTCGCCGGCGGCTGGTTCTCCTCGATGCTGATGCGCCGCGGCTGGACCGCGAACGCGGCGCGCAAGACAGCGATGCTCGTGTGCGCGCTCGGCGTCGCGCCCGTGTTCCTGGCGACGCGCACCGACTCGCTCTGGGTCGCCGTGCTCCTCCTGGGGCTGGCCACCGCCGCGCACCAGGGGTTCTCGGCGAACCTGTTCACGCTCACCACGGACATGTTCCCGTCGCAGGCCGTGGGCTCGGCCGTCGGCTTCGGCGGTATGGCCGGGGCGATCGGCGGAATGCTCATCGCGCAGATCGCCGGCCGCGTCCTGCAGGTCACCGGGAGCTACTCGACGCTCTTCATCATGGCGGCGTCTGCGTACCTCCTGGCGCTCGCCATCATTCATGCGCTCGTGCCGCGGCTCGAGGCCGCGCGACTGCGACGAGGATAGGACAATGACAAGCCATCCGTTTCGTTTGGACGGCAAGGTCGCGCTCGTGACGGGCTCGGCCACGGGGATCGGCGCCGCGATCGCGACAGCGCTCGCGGGCGCCGGGGCGGACGTCGCCTGTCACGGCAAGGACGATCCGGGCGAGGCCACCATGGCCGCGATCCACGGGCTCGGTCGGCGCGCCATCGGGATGTCCGCGGATCTCGCGGACCGCGCGGCCCACGCGGAGCTCGTCCGGAGGACGAAGGCAGAGCTCGGGCGCCTCGACATCCTTGTGAACAACGCGGGGCTGATCCGGAGATCGCCGGCGGTCGAGTACTCGGACGAGGACTGGGATCTCCTGATCGAGGTCAACCTGACGTCCGCGTTCCGCCTGTCGCGGATCGCTGGCAAGGAGATGCTCGAGCAGGGGTCGGGCCGGATCATCAACATCGCCTCGCTGCTCTCGTTCCAGGGAGGGATCCTGGTCCCGGCCTACGCGGCGTCGAAGGGCGGAGTCGCCCAGCTCACGAAGGCGCTCGCCAACGAGTGGGCGGCGAGGGGCGTCAACGTGAACGCGATCGCGCCCGGCTACATCGCCACGGACAACACGGCCGCGCTCCGGGCCGACGAGGGGCGCAGCCGGCAGATCCTGGAGCGCATCCCGGCCGGGCGGTGGGGAGAGCCGAGCGACATCGCCGGAGCGGCGCTGTTCCTGTGCTCGGAGGCGAGCAAGTACGTCCACGGGCACGTGCTGGTCGTCGACGGCGGTTGGATGAGCCGTTGAGGAGCCGAAGATGAAGATCCGCGATGCAAAGAGCTGCGAATGGGATCAGGTGAGCCTCGGGGAGGTGATGCTGCGCTTCGATCCGGGGGAGCGACGCATTCACACCGCGCGCACGTTCGACGTCGGGGAGGGCGGGGGAGAGTACAACGTGGCGCGGGGGCTGCGGCGCTGCTTCGGGCTGAGGACAGCCATCGTCACGTCGCTCGCGGACAACCCCGTCGGGCGGCTGATCGAGGACCTCATGCTCCAGGGCGGGGTCGACACCTCGGCCGTGCGCTGGGTCCCCTACGACGGCGTGGGACGCGAGGCGCGCAACGGCCTGAACTTCACCGAGCGCGGCTTCGGGCCACGCGCCGCCGTCGGTTGCTCGGATCGCGGCCACAGCGCGGCCTCCAGGTTGAGGCCCGGGGAGCTTCCGTGGAAGGCCCTCTTCGGCGAGCGCGGGGCGCGCTGGTTCCACACCGGCGGCATCTTCTGTGCCCTGTCCGAGACCACCGCCGGCGTGGCGCGCGAGGCCATGGAGGTGGCGCGCGAGCACGACGTGCGGATCTCGTACGATCTCAATTACCGGCCCTCGCTGTGGAAGAACTTCGGCGGCCAGCAGCGGGCGCGCGAGGTCAATCGCGCCCTGATGCCGTACGTCGACTGCCTGTTCGGCAACGAGGAGGACTTCGTCGCGGCGCTCGGCTTCGAGGTGTCGGGCGTGGACGGCAGCTACAGCCGGCTCGACACGGCGGGGTTCCGCCGGATGATCTCCGAGGTCGTCGCGGCGTACCCCAACATCTCGGTCGTGGCCACGAGCCTCAGGACGGCCAGGAGCGCGAGCGTCAACGGCTGGGGCGGTATCCTGTACTGCGACGGGGAGTTCCACGAGGTCCCGCAGCGGGACATCGAGATCCTCGATCGCGTGGGAGGCGGGGACTCGTTCGCCTCGGGGATCGTGTACGGCCTCCTGACGGAGCAGGGCCCGCAGTGGGCGCTCGAGTGCGGCGTCGCGCACGGGGCGCTGGCGATGTCGACCCCGGGGGACACCTCGATGGCGTCGCTTGGCGAGGTGCGGCGGGCGATGGGCGGGGCCAGCGCGAGGATCGAGCGATGAGCACGTCGAAGAGCCGAGAGCAGATCGTCCGCCGCATCGAGGAGATCGGCGTCGTCCCCGTGGTGCGCGCGCCCTCCGGCGCGCTCGCCGTGCGGGCCGCGCGCGCGCTGCTCGCGGGCGGCATCGAGGTCCTGGAGATCACGATGACGGTCCCGGACGCCCTCTCCGTCATGCACGAGATCGCCTCGCGCATGGGGAGCCACGTCCTCGTCGGCGCGGGCACCGTGCTCACCGCCGACGCCGCCCGCGGGTGCATCGAGGCCGGCGCGCAGTTCATCGTGAGCCCCGGGCTCAACCTCGAGGTCATCCGCGCGGCGCACGAGCTCGGGAAGGCTGTCTTCCCCGGGGCGCTCACCCCGACCGAGGTGATCACGGCGTGGAGCGCGGGCGCGGACGCGGTGAAGGTGTTCCCGTGCTCCGCGATGGGCGGCGCGAAGTATCTGCGCGCGCTGCGGGGGCCGCTGCCGGACGTGAAGATGATGCCGACCGGCGGGGTCAACCTGTCGACGGCGAGGGATTTCATCGAGGCCGGCGCCGTGGCGCTCGGGGTCGGCGGCGAGCTCGTCGACACCGCCGCGCTCGCGGCCGGCGCGGACGGGGTCGTCACGGAGCGCGCGCGCGAGTTCCTGTCCGTGGTCAGGTCCGCGCGCGCCGAGCTCAAGAAGAACGCGTGAGCGTGGCTGTCTGGAGGAGCAAAGAAGCATGATCGACGTTCAGAAGAGAGATGTTCCGAGCCTCTCGCGCGTGTCGGGCGGCGATGTGGAGTTCTTCACCCCGGAGCCTGGGCTCAGGCGGCGCGTGCTGGCCCACAACCCGAACCTGATGCTCGTCGAGCACCACATGGAGAGCGGCTGGGCCGGGGCGCGCCACAGCCACCCGCACGACCAGCTCGTCTACGTCATCCACGGGCACCTCAGGTTCTCGTGCGGAGACGAGGAGTTCGAGGCGCGATCCGGGGACAGCTTCGTCGTCCGCGGGGGCGTCGATCACCAGGCCTGGGCGCTCCAGCCGTCCGTCGTCCTCGATGTGTTCACGCCCGCCCGCGAAGATTACATGGCCCGATCGCGCTAGCCCGCCCGTCTCTCCCGACCACCACCATGGCTTTGAACCGGCCCTGCGCCCGGCGCAGCGGACGTGTCTCGACCGAGGAGCCCCATGAAACGCAGAACGTTCGCGAGTTTGACGCTCTTTCCCCTCCTGCTGGCCGCCTGCGGCGGCGGCGAGCCGGGTCCTTCGAACCCTCCCGACGTCGTGCCGCCGCAGGAGCACGCCGAGGCCCTGGCCGCGATGAGGCGCGCGGCCACCTTCATGAGCGAGGAGGTCGCCTACGAGGGCGGCTACGTGTGGAGCTACCTGCCGGATCTCTCGCGGAGCTGGGGCGAGATGGAGGCGAAGCGCACCATGCTGTGGGTGCAGCCGCCCGGCACGCCGTCGATGGGGCACCTCTACCTCGACGCCTATCACGCGACCGGCGACGAGCTCTATTACAAGGCCGCCGAGGCGGTCACCCTCGCGCTCATCGAGGCCCAGCACGAGAGCGGCGGCTGGAATTACATCTATGACTTTGCTGGTGAGGAGTCGCTCGAGGACTGGTACGACACCATCGGCAAGAACGGCTGGCGGCTCGAGGAGTTCCAGCACTACTACGGCAACGCCACCTTCGACGACGCCGGCACCGCCGTGGCCTCGCAGCTCCTCCTGCGCATGTACCTCGAGAAGAAGGACGAGCGGTTCCGCGAGCCGCTCTACAAGGCGATCGGCTTCGTCACCGAGAGCCAGTACGACGGGGGCGGCTGGCCGCAGCGGTTCCCGCTGATGGGCAAGGATGGCAAGCCCGACTACACGAGCCTCATCACGTTCAACGACGACGTGGCCGGAGAGAACATCAAGTTCCTGATCATGTGCCGCCTCGCGCTGGGCGAGTCGCAGCTGCTCGGGAACATCGAGCGCGCCATGGACAGCTTCGTCGCCCTGCAGCAGCCCGCGCCGCAGCCCGGGTGGGGCCTTCAGTTCACGCCCGAAGGCAAGCCGTCGGGGGCGCGCACCTACGAGCCGGAGGCGCTGACCACGCACACGACGGCCAACAACATCCAGCAGCTCCTGAATTTTTACAGCCTGACCGGAGACGAGAAATACATCGCCCGCGTACCCGAGGCGCTGGACTGGCTGGAGAAGGTCGCGCTGCCGCCGGAGCTGATCGAGAGCTTCCCGGATCGCACGCACCCCACGTACATCGAGATCGGGACCGACGAGGCGCTCTACGTCCATCGGCGCGGCTCGAACGTGGTCAACGGCGAGTATTACTTCGACAAGGACCCCGGGAAGCCGATCGGCCACTACGGGCAAGCGCGCAAGCTCGACGTGCCCGCCATGCGCGCGCGCTACGAGGAGCTGACCGCGATGTCGCCCGACGCGCTGACCGCGGGCTCGCCGCTGGCGATAGAGGGGCCGGTGGAGCTGCCGAGGTACTTCTCGCTGCGCGAGGTGAAGCTCGACGACCTCTTCGCCGGCCGCACGATGACGACCACGCCGGTGACCGAGGAAGAGGCGCAGAAGGTGGTCAGCGAGCTCGACGCGGAGGGCTACTGGCCGACGAAGATCACCATGATCACCAATCCCTACATGGGTCCTGGCAGCGCTGCGCCGTATCTCGAGGACACGTACGCCATGACGCATGTCGGCGATCGCAACGATACATCGCCCTACGACCCGACCAAGGCGCCGGCGACGTACCCGGCCGAGGAGCCGCCGACGGGCATCTCGGTGGAGAGCTTCATCAAGAACATGGGCGTCCTCATCGCCCACGTCGCGCCCGTCAAGTGAGCACCCCACGCGGTGGCGCTTCGCCATGGCACCCCGCGTGCTTGGGTGTCGTGAGACCACGCGCAATCCTGGTGACTCGATGCCGGCGGCGCGACGCCGGCGCGCGGTGGTGCAAGGAGTCGAAGCATGAGATTGCTTACGGTTGCCATGTCGGTGCTGAGCGTGGCTGTGGTGGGGCTCGGGTGCGGAAGCAGCCCGGGCGACGGCGGAGGAGCAGGCGGTGGCGGGGCGGCGAGCTCCTCCGGCGGGACCTTCGGCGACGGGGGCTCGCCCGACATCGGCGGGCCCGGGCCCGGATCGAGCGGCACCGGCGACGGCAACCCGACGGGCGGAGACGGCGCGTGCGCCAGCCAGACGGCGGCCGCGTCCCTCCAGCCGGTGTACCTGGCCTTCGCGTTCGACGTGTCGGGCAGCATGGGCAAGGGCGACAAGGACTGGCACGACAAGGCGCTCAAGTGGGATCCCGTTGTCGCGGCGACCAAGCAGTTCTTCGCGGATCCCGGGTCCGAAGGGCTCACGGCGTCGCTCACGTTCTTCCCCGCCGACGACGACAAGTGCTCGACCGACGCCTACACGACGCCGGACGTGCCGCCGACGCCGCTCCCGTCGGACACCTTCGCCGCGGCGATCGACGAGGTCGAGCCAGAGACGTCGGACGACTGGCGCGGCGGCACGCCGACCGCGTGGGTGATGCGCGGCACCAGCGCGTTCATCGAGGCGCAGCGCGAGCAGACCCCCGGCAAATACGCGATCGTGCTGGTGACGGACGGCCACCCGCAAGGGTGCGACGAGGACTCCGACACGATCGAGGCCGTCGTGGCCGACGCGCAGGAGGCGCTCGCGAGCAACGTGCTGACGTACGTCATCGGGGTCGAGAACCCGCCGCTCCCGGGCGCGCAGGATACCGTGTCCGGCCTGGACAAGATCGCCGCCGCGGGTGGCACGGACAAGGCCGTCCTCATCGACACCGGCGATCCGTCGCAGACAACGGCCGCGTTCAAGGCGGCCGTCGACCGGATCCGCGGCGCCTCGGTGTCGTGCACGCTGGGGATCCCGCCCGCGCCCGACGGCAGGACGTTCGACAAGGAGAAGGTCCGCGTGAACTACGCGAGCGGATCGAACACGCCGGCGTCGCTGCCGTACGACCAGAGCTGCGCGACGGCGGACGCCTGGCGCTACGACGAGCCCGCGAACCCGACGCAGATCGTGCTCTGCGACGGCACGTGCGCCGCGGTCCAGGTGGACCTGGCGGCGGCCCTGAGCGTCGACTTCACCTGCGAGAGCGTGATCGAGGTCCCGCTCTGACAGGAGCAGCCCGCGCGGCGCCGGCGCCGTCGACCCGTGTCAACCTCGAGTTGACACTGTGGACACGCGCGGTTGCACACGCACCGCGCGACACCAGACCACCACAGCAGCGATGAGGCGCCCGTCCTCCGCCGCGCAGCGTCGAGCGACGTCGTTCGACGTTATTCGACGTCATTTCCGGCGAACGTGGGAGTGCATGTTACAGTCCAGCAACGCCGCCGAGATGTTGTAGAACAGGGCGACGATGGCAACGGCGCAGGAGCGCGAGCGGAGGACCCTCGATCGGTACACGCTCCACGGCGTGATCGCCTCGGGGGGGATGGCGTCCGTCCACTTCGGGCGCCTCGTCGGCGCGCACGGGTTCGCCCGCACGGTCGCGATCAAGCGCCTGCACCCGCAGTTCGCCAGGGACCCCGAGTTCTCGTCGATGCTCCTCGACGAGGCGCGGCTCGCGGTGCGCATCCGCCACCCGAACGTCGTCACCACGCTCGACAGCGTGCAGGCCGACGGCGAGCTCTTCCTTGTCATGGAGTACATCGCTGGCGAGTCGCTCTCGAGCCTGCTGCGCGAGGTCAGCGCGCGGGGGGGCCGGGTGCCGCATCCGGTCGTCTCCGCCATCGTCGCGGGCGCGCTGGCGGGCCTTCACGCGGCGCACGAGGCGACCGCCGAGGACGGGGCGCCGCTCCAGATCGTCCACCGCGACGTGTCGCCGCAGAACATCCTGGTCGGCGACGACGGGATCGCGCGCGTGCTCGATTTCGGGATCGCGCGCGCGGCGGTGCGGAGCCAGGTCAGCCGCGTCGGGCAGCTCAAGGGCAAGCTCAGCTACATGGCGCCAGAGCAGCTCCGCGGGGCGCCGCTGACCCGCCGCGCCGACATCTACGCCGCGTCCGTGGTCCTGTGGGAGGCGCTCACGGGGCGCCGGCTGTTCTCGGGAGAGTGCGACGCGGAGATCTACGGGCGGATCCTCGAGGGCGTCGTCCAGCCGCCGAGCGCGTTCGGCGACGTGCCCAGGGAGCTCGACGAGGTGGTGCTCCGCGGCCTCCAGCGGGACCCGGAGCGGCGCTACGCGACCGCGCTGGAGATGGCCGCTGCCCTGGAGGAGGCGCTGCCGCCGGCGAGCCCGCGCGCGGTCGGCGCGTGGGTCGAGACGACGGCGGGGCCGCTGCTCGAGGCGCGGGCGAAGAGCCTCGGCGAGATCGAGACGTCGCAGCGGAGCGCCGTCCCGGCGCCGCCGCCGTCGAGCCCCGCCGCCGCGGCCCCGGCGCCGCTGCGGGAGATCGACACGAGCGCGGCGCGGTCCCCCGGCCACCGCGCGCGCCCGCCGCGGTCCTCGATGACGGTCGCGACGATGACGAGGACGGTCGAGGACATGGCGCGGCCCGCTGTCTCCGCGCTCGCGACGCCTGTCGCCGGGGCGGCGGGGCCGCGGGAGCCGAGGGCGTGGGGCACCCGCGCCACCTCGCTCGCCCTCGGGGCCGGCGCGCTCGTGCTGGCGGNCGCGCCACCTCGCTCGCCCTCGGGGCCGGCGCGCTCGTGCTGGCGGTTATCGCCGGGCGCTGCGGCGCGAGCCCGGGGGTCGCAGCACTGCCGGCCGAGCAGGCCAGCGCGGGCGCCTCCGCGAC
>NZ_JEMA01000307.1 GCF_001589285.1 Sorangium cellulosum
CGAGCCGAGCGGCGCCTGCCCCGCGCGAGGGCCTGGAGCACGCGCGCTTCGACTGGGCCGATCCCGCGACGCACGACGCCGCGCTCCGCGGCGTCGATCGCGCGTACCTCGTCGCGCCCGCGGCCGTCGAGGACCCCTCGGCGCTCATGCTGCCCTTCGTCGGCCGCGCGCTCGCCGCCGGGGTTCGCCGCCTCGTGCTGCTCAGCGCGTCGGCCGTGCCGGAGGGGGCCCCCGGGATCGGCGCCGTCCACCGCGCGCTGCGCGAGCGCGCGCCGGAGTGGACCGTCCTGCGACCCTCGTGGTTCATGCAGAACTTCATCGACCCGCGCCACCCGCACTTCGCCGCGATCGCCGCCCGCGGCGAGATCACGACCGCGACGGGCGGCGGCCGCGTCGGCTTCGTCGACGCCGACGACATCGCGGGGGTCGCCGCGCGCGCGCTCCTCGACGACACGCCGCATGACACGGCGCACGTCATCACCGGTCCGGAGGCGCTCAGCTACGATGACGTGACGGCCATCCTCTCCGAGGTCGCCGGCCGCGCAATACGCCACGTCCGCGCCGACGAGGACGCCGCCCGCGCGCACCTCGTCCAGGGGGGCATGCCCGCGGCCTACGCCGCGTTCCTCGTGCGGCTCGATCTCGCCATCCGCGACGGGGCCGAAGACCGCGTGACCGACACAGTCCAGCGCGTGACCGGCCGCGCGCCGCGCGCCTTCCGCGACGTCGCGCGCGCCCACGCGCACGTCTTCCGCGATCCGCCCGCCGCGCGCCGCGACGGCGCGACGGCGTGAGCTCCCCGATCGACCGGGCCGGGCCATGAGCCCTGGGCCCGCCGCGCGCCGCGCGCCGCGCAAAGCAGCCTTGCGGGCTCCACAGGACAATCGTCCTCGCGCCGTGGATCACGCCTGGCGTCCGCATGGCCGAGCTCTTGTGATGGGGTCCGGTGCTGGCTGGACGGCGGCTCTCCGGAGGCCGACCGGCCTCATGGGATCGAAGGAAAGCACGGCCGGGGAGAGGTGCTATTCGGTGCAGAGCGCGAAGCCGTCTGCCTCGAGCTCGCATCTCGAGCCTGGCGCGCAGACAAACGTCTCGATGCCGCGTGCCGCGCTGCACTGCACGACGGCGGGTCGCCCATCGATCACGTCGCACATCCCCAGCTCGGGGATGCCCGTGCAGTCGACCGCCGTGGCGTTCGGCGCGAACCAGCAGCGGGGGCGCGAGCCCGGCCCCTCGGTGCACGCGTCGGGCGCCGCGGCCGCCTCCACCTCGGGGCTGAACGTCAGCACCTGCTCGTACGGCGGGATGAGGCCGGGAATGGCGGTGCCGCGGAACCTGATCCCGCAGAGCGCCCCCTGGAGCATGGTGTCGACCCGGCACTGCAGGGGCGGGTTGTTCTCGTTCGTCACCATCACCTCGCCGGCGTGGGGCGTGCTCAGCTCGGGGACAGGACGGGAGTCGCCCGGCCTCCGCGCCCAGCGACCGAAGCCCTCGGCGACAGCGGCGATCCGGTAGCACAGGTCCTGCGCGCCGACGTCCTCCCACGCCGCGTCGCAGCGCGCCTTCGCGTACTCGGTCACCCGCTCACGGAACAGGGCGTTCACATCGCGCTCGGTGGACCAGAGGCGCGGGAGACATTCCTTGGTCGCGAAGTAATCCGCCTGGCCTTCCGCGCTGCTCACCGTCCCGTACTGCCCCGTCGCCAGCCCTTCGACCTGCCTGTACTGAGGAGGCGATCGCTTGAAGGGGAACCCCCCGAGCGCATGGCCGATCTCGTGGCACGCGATGAACGAGGCGACGTCGGGCGGCGTCACGCCCTCCTTGCGGAAGTCGAGGCCCAGGTGGATGTACCAGGTGCGATCGGCCGTGATCTCCATCCTTGTGTCGGTCACGACCCCCACGGTCACCGCGAAGCGGGCCCGGTGATCCCGCAGGTGGTCCCGGTAGGCGTCCACCGCCCGGTTCGCGAGGTCGAACGCCTGCTCCGTCGTGACATCGCCCGCGTCGGGGCCCGATTCGACCCTGGAGGCCGCGCGGACCTTCTTGACGATCACCGTCGGGTGATCGGTCGACTGCCACGCTGCGCCGCCGACGTCGCCCGAGCCGGTCAGGACGCACATCGCATAGAGCCCTTCCTCCGCGGGCACAGGGAGCTTCGCGAGCCGGTCGTCCTCGATCGCGATCGGGTCGGAGTAGCCGTCGGCGGAGCGGCAGTCGACGCTCGCTGCCGGGCCGACCTTGTAGCGGTAGTGCGTATCCGACGCCGAGGAGAGGCGGACGTCCCAGCCGCTCGGCTCGGGCGGCTCGCCGAGCGTCGGCGTGGCGACGCGCGACGGCGCCGTGCTCAAGGAAGCATGGCCCCCCGGATCGAGCGCGCAGCCGGCGGCCGCCAGGTCGAAGCGGCCGCCGGCGTCGAAGCACGCGGCGATCGCCGTGGCATCCGCGACGTAGCTGGCGCCCTCGACGCCGCGCTCGGGCCTGCCGTCGCCGACCTCGCACGGGTAGTCCACATAACAGGGCTCCGGCGGCTCGGCCGTCCTGAAATGCGTGTTGAAGACCCCGAACACCCTTCCGCGCCTGTCGAGCGCCGGGCCGCCCGCGGCGCCGGGGCCCATTCCCTGGCAGTCGTTCACGTGCATGTCGACCCAGTGCCACTGGTGCTCGATCACGTCGGGTCTCCTGCCGCCCTCCGCGCAGCGGGCGCGGCGCACGTACTCCTCCAGGTACTCGCCCCCGTCGTGTTCCACCGGCACCACGGCGAGCTCGATGGGCTCTCCCGCGGCCGGGGGCGCGTCGGCCAGCGGGAGCGGCTCGATGCCGAGCGCCTGGAGCTCACCGATCGTGCGATCGAGCTCGACAAGCGCCAGGTTGGCTCCCCTCATCGTGACATATGCGATCCGGGTCCCCATCGCCTGGACCAGCTCGTCATCGGGCGTATCGTGGAAATAGTTGAACGTGAAGACCAGGGTGCCCTCGGGGTCTTCGTCGACGCCCACGCCGAAATACATCGACGTCTCGAAAGGATACTTGACGCAGTGACCTGCGGTGAGCGCGTAGGCGGGCGCGTCGACGTTGTCGCCGGTCTTGATGAGGGAAGCGGTGCAATGGCGGTACATCGAACCGACGGCGCGGAGGTGGGCGTTCTTCGGGTCCTGGCCGGAGACAAGCTCCGGCGTCCGGAGCGGCCCCACCGCTGCCGGGTGCGGCTCCCCCAGGGGCGGCTTCGTCGGGATCAGGTGCGGCTCCGCCGACGTCGCGGGGGGCGGGTCCGCGCCGTCGGGGGCCGGCGGATCCATGAGATCCGCGCAAGCAACGAAGGTCAATGCGGCCGCGCTGACGAGCGACGCCGTCGCCGCGCCGCGCCGTCGATGCCTCCTGATGCCCTGGTTCGTGTGCATGTGCAGAATTTTGTCGGGAGTTGGATGGCCGCCCAGCAGCCCCCAGGGAGGCGCGCCTCGACCCGGAGCACACAGGTGACCGCTCGCCGCCCGGACCAGGACAGCACACAGCGCTTGATGCCGCCATGGGGCGCGCCCCTTCGGACTATTTACCGTGGGGTCCCCGGCCCGACCGCCGGTTGGCCAGGGTGCGGTCGTGCAACGTTGAATGCGCCGAGGTGTGACATTTGCCACCGGGATGGAATCGTCGAGCGCGTCCTGCGGCTGGATGCGCGTTGGCCCGCACCGTCGCGAGCGACGTTCCGGACATGGCGTCGCGGGCCACCGGCAACGCCCGGACTCGGCTGGTCGTCCAGGCGCGCTGTGATAGCACTTAGGCCAACGGGCCCCGGGCGCCCGCGGGCCGTCCGCTGGGAACAGCGACTCGGTCGACCCTGCCACGGGGCGAGGGGTGTCAAAATGGCTGTAGATTATTCGATCCTCTTCGGGCTCGGGACGCTCGGTTGCGGCGCCGGCATGGCCTGGCTCGCAGCCCGGACGGCCTCGTTGAAAGGACAGCTGCGCGAGGCCGCCCGGAACGCAGAGTCGCTCCGCCAGGCCAACACGCAGCTCGAGCAGGCGCGATCCGAGCGCGCCCAGGACCGAGAGGCGCTCGACCGCGCCCGGAGCGAGGAGCGACAGAAGGTCGAGTGGCTCGACGCGCAGCAACGAGAGATCGAGTGGTTGCGGAGGGAGCTGGACGCCCGGCCCAAGGTCACGCAGAAGCGGTACAAGATCCTGACGCTCGGCATCAAAGGGACCGGGAAGACATCGCTCACGTTGAAGTGGGCCAACCCCCTCGTCGACCTCGGCAAGCTGCAGGGGACGAAGATCGAGCGTTACGAGCGGACCGTGAGCCACGTGTCCACCAAGGAAGAGCTGACCGAGCATGTCTTCGAGATCGGCGACTGGGGCGGAGAGCACCTCGTCGAGGCCCAGCACGAGCTCGTCGTGGAAGAGGTCCACGGCCTCCTCCTGGTTGTCGATCTCGCGATCAAGGACGGAAGGCAGGTGGATCCGGCGCGGATCGAGGATCAGATCCGGGAGTTTCAGCCGCAGTCGCTGCGCTACTTCTTCGGCTCCAAGACGCTGACCGCGTGCAAGGCGGTGGTCCTGTTCATCAACAAGTCGGACGTCCTCTCCGGGACGCCGGCCGAGATCGAGCAGGAGGCGCACAGGCACTACCAGCCGCTGATCAGCGCGCTCGAGCGGCTCAAGAACCACGTCGACACGCGGGTGCTCGTGGGCTCGGCGAGCTACGGCCACAGCACGCACCACCTGTTCTCGCACTTCGTCGAGCGCATCCTGCCGAAGCACGCCTACGACGGTCAGCTCCTCCAGCGCATCAAGCAGGATGTCGTCGCGCCGGCGGCCGTCTCCCAGACAGCGCGGCTCTCGGCGCCACAGGTCGGATCCCATGCGCAGAAATGAAACCAGCGCCGCTGGCTACGAGCCGCCGCGGTACCGCGCCGCGGACGACGCGGCGTGGTACCATGTGCTCCACGGGAACGTCCCGGAGCACCAGATCGATCTCATGTACGGCCCGGAGATCCCCCAGGGCCTGCTCACCCCGACGCATTTCAGCCACCTGGCGCGGCTGATGAAATACATCGAGCCGCAGACGAACGGCACGCACGCGTTCGCGATCGGCAATCTCTCGCGCGACGACACGCAGCACGAGGCAGGTCACGGCGCGATCGCCCTGATCTTCGCGTTCCGGATCGGCGGCGCGACGGATCACGCGGGCAGGGGGCACCCGCCGTTCGCCCACGGCATCGCCGCGATCGATCGCGAGGTGCGCCCGGCGTCGCTGCTCGAAGCGGCGGCCGGGTTCCACCGTCGCATGATGAACGAAGGCGACTCCGACTCTCCCGCGGGCGCCTTCTACCGGGCGTACGTGCGTGCGGTCCTCGAGCATCCGGACGGCGTGTCCCGGGTGCTGGCGCGCTATGTCGAGGCGTTCGACGATCTCCCGCGTTTGCCGCGGAGCGACCTCTCCTTGGCGTGGGCCGCCGATCCGGGCGCGCAGCCGAGGCGGGTGGTCATCGTGCACGGCGACGACGAGCCGTTCGAGGCCGTCGCGGGGGTCGCTTCGAGGCTCGCGGCGGTGCTGTTCCGCTCGAGCATCAAGTGGACGGCGATCACCACCGGTCGAGAGGCCGATATCCCGGGCGGGCTCTCGGTGCGACTCGTGGCCGAGCGCGATGTCACGACGGAGGATCGCCAGGGCCGGCTGCTGCGCATCGAGGAGGTGCCAGAGGACGAGGCGGCGATCGCCCGGACGGTGTTCAGCGCGAGGCCGTATGGCGCGGGGCTGGAGAAGCTGAAGCCTGTGGGCTGGCGGGAGCGCTACGCGGCGCAGGGCGCGCAGGCTGCCGGTGCGCCCGAGGGCGCGGCGCGCACGGGCCCGGAGGCCGAGGCGGCGCGGCGCGAGCAGGCCGCGGCCGATGCGGCGCGTGCCGGCGGGCGAGCCGAGGCGGCGGAGGGCGAGCGGGCGCAGAAGCCGCCCGTCGTGGAGAGGCCGCCCTGGCGGAGCTNGGCGCAGAAGCCGCCCGTCGTGGAGAGGCCGCCCTGGCGGAGCTGGATCAAGGGGGCGGTCGTCGGCGCGAGCGCGACGCTGGCCGCGATGGCGTCGGTGCTCGGCGTCCTGTCGGAGCCGGCGCGCGAGGAGGAGAGGAGAGCGGATGTTGCGGCGCCGCCGGCAGCGGTGATGGGGAGCGAGCCGGGAATGGCGGCGCCGGCGCCCTCGCAGGCGAGGATGGCCACGAGCTCACCGGAAGCGCCGCCGGCGGCTGCGCGAGGCACCAGGACGGCGCAGGGCCGGGGGTCGCAGCGAGCTCCGGCGAGGTGGACGCAGCGCAGGACGCCGCCGCCGGCCCCCGCGGAGACCGCGGAGCCGACGGTGTTCGACAGCGCACCTGTGTTCAGATAGGCCGCTGGCGTCGATCGAGGCGCGGGGGAGCGCTGTTACTGCGCGCAGCGCGTGTTCGTATCGAAGCGCCAGCACGCGGCGGCGCCACCGGGCTCGCCGGCTTCGGCGGAAGAGCCCCGTCCATCCAGGCCGCCGAGGCCCGCCCTTCCATGGGGGAACGGGTCGAACGACGGCGCGCGATCAGGTGCGGCGCCTGCGTAGGCGATGCCGATCGCATACCCGCCGCGCCCGCCGCCTCCTGGACCGCCAGTACCGCCACGACCGCCGTTCCCTCCAACTCCCGCATAGTCCACATCTGGGTGGCTCGTGCAAACGCCGGCTGCTGCTCCGAGCCCCCCTCGCCCGCCCGGTTGCCCCGCCGCCCCGTTTCCCCCGTCACCCGCGTTCCCGACCTCGACGCTCACCTCGTCCAGGACCAGCAGTGCCCCGAGGCTCACGATTCCGATGCTGGAGCCTCCGGCTTTCCCGCCCATGCCGCCGGCACCGCCGCAGCCGCCCGCGCCTCCTCCCCCGCCGCTCGCGCCGACTCCGATTCTCAAGGTTCCATTTGAATTCGGGCAGACGTCCAGTACGTTGGACCCTCCTCCCCCTCCTCCTCCCTGCCCCGGTGTCCCGATCCCACCGGGAGCACCGTCGCCGCCCAAGGCACCGGCGAGGGTCAGCCTCGCATCCTTGCCGCTGCCGCCGGATTGCCCGGGGCCACCCTGGCCACCGGGGAGGCCGAGGTAACCGTACCCTTCGAGGACAAAGCCCCCCTTGCCAGTCTGCATCCCATCCGAGATCGGCTTGCCGTCCGCACCTGGTGTCCCGGAGCTCAAGCCCGACACCGCCCCAGGCCCGCCCGCGCCACCGCTGGTGTTCACGGTACCGCACATCCTCACTCCGGGGTTGCCCCCCTTCGGGGCATCCCCGCACGCGTTCGCCGCATCCCCCGCCGGCGCGTCCTCCCCGGCCGTCGCCGTGCCCGCCGGCGTCTCGCCGTCTGCGCCGCGCATCGCGTCACCGGCCACGGCGTTGACCTGCCTCAGCGTCGCCGCGATGTTCGCCACGGCAACAGCGATGGACGACCCACCAGGCTCCGTCGCCGCCGCCGCCTTGATCTCGAACCCCTGCACCGTCGCCCCGCCCGCCGCTTCCGTCAACGTCAGCGCGACCTGCCCCCGCGGCCCCTCGATCGTGCTCTTCGTGCCCGGGCTCTCCTTCCACGCCGCCTCGCATGTGTAGTCCCCGCGTACATCGATCCTCGCGCGCAGCGTCGCCGCCTCGGTGAACGGCTCGCCGGCGCACGCGCACACAGTCCGGCGCTCCGTCATGCTCTCCGCGTGGTTGATCGCCTCTTGCAGGCTCGCGTACGGAGCCTCTCTTGTCCCGGTGCCTGGGGACGCGGCGCTCGCCTTCGCGAACACCCCGCACGTGTCCAGCGGATCCGGCGCCCCCGGCCCACAGTGCAAGCACGGCCGTGGCTCCTCGCACGCGGTCGCGAGCAGCGCCACGCCGAGCACGGCGGCGCACCGGAATCGACCAACCTCCTCGAACAGACCATGTCGCATGCTGTCGCTCCTCCATGTCACTCTTCAATCGTCACCATCGCGCGCGCAGCGAGACGCCTGCCCCGGGCGCCAGCGCCACGGGAACGGCCGTCACCGCTGGCCCTCCGCCGGCCCGCGACGATCCGTACAGCGCATAGCCCACCGTCGCCGCGCCGAGCACGCCGGCCGCGATGAAGACGCCGGTCGAGGCATTGCGCAGGCTCACGGCCTCGGTCCGGTGCTCGTCCACCACGAGGCACCGGGTGTAATGGAGCGCCGGAGGTCCGTTCGAATAGCACGAGTCCGCGCCGGGCACCGCGGCGTCGCTGCCTGACCGCGCGCTCCGATCCGCGAAGACCCTCAAGACGACCGCCGTCCCCGCCGCGAGCACCGTGGCCGCGCCGCCCGCTGCGATGAGCGCCGTGCTCGGCCCGGAAGCGCCGTGATCCGGAGCCGCTGGCGGGCGCCGCGGCGCCGCGGGCGAGCGCCGTGGCGCCGCGGGCTGAACCGCCCCCGCCGCGGCGCGCTCAGCGAACCGGAGCTCCACTTCCTGCGACGCTCCGGGCGCCAGCGCCGCCGAGGTCTGCGCCGGGATCTCGCCCTGGAGCCGCGCCTCCAGCCGCCTCTCCCCCGGCTCGACGTACACCTCCCGCCCGAGCGGCGATGTCCCCACCGGGACGCCGTCGACGAGCACCGTGGCCCCCGCGCGGCTCACGACGACCTTGAGCGTCGCGAGATGCGCCTTGGCCTCGTCGAGCATCTGCCGCCCCAGCGCGCGATCGGGCTCGCTCACGCCCTCGGCCTCGCGCAGGAAGAACGCGATGTGCTCCGCGGCGTCGCGGTGCTTTCCGAGCTTGAGCTCCGCCCGCGCGAGGTTCGCCGCGATCTGGAAATGCCGCTTGAGCCTCCACGCCTCGAGGTACGCCGCGTAAGCGTCCGGCCAGCGCCCCTCCCTGGCCGCCGCCACCCCAACCTTGTAGCTGCGCGCCGCCAGCGCGCCGTCGTCGCGCGGTGCCCCCGGCTCACCGCCGGTCTGCGCCAGCGCCACAGCACCGGCGGTCGCCGCGCAGAAGAACGCGCCCAGCGCCGCTCCGGCCGCACGCCGGACAGAAGTCGTCAAGACACCCGCCATGGTGTACCTCCCGCGCGTCGATGACATGGATTCATGAGGGAGCCCGGGCGGCGATGGATCGCCGCCATCCCCTTCATCTCGCCGCCCCGCCAGCCCCCTGCGGTGCGGCAGGCCCAGGAGGTCCGCCCGACCGCCTCCTCGGGATATCGCCCCTCCTCATCACAACGGGTCCTGGGGGCCGCGCGTTCGCGCTTCCTTGTCGCGACAGAGGATCCGTTCAAATACCTTCTTCCCCGCGCAGGGATCGGCCTTTGGCGGTCTGGCCGCAGGCCGGAGGGGCAAAGGCGGCTTCTCGGCGCTCGTGCCAGCAGGCCGTGCGTCCACACGCGGCTTGGATGATGGCACCGGCGCCGTGGGTTCAGGCCCGAGGCCCGCTCCATCCGCCGACATCGGCGTCGCACCTACATCGGCGCGCGCCGGACGCGGCGGGACCAGCGCCGCCGCGCTCGGCGCCGACACGGAGGGCGCAGGCCCC
>NZ_JEMA01000308.1 GCF_001589285.1 Sorangium cellulosum
TCTATCACCACTTCCGCACCGACTCCGGCGCGCTCGGGCCGCCCGGGGATCTCCTTGTGCATGCGGCATCCCGGAGTCAGCTGTGGATCACGACGCACTCCCGCCCGCTGGCAGAGCGGCTCCGGAAGGCGACGCCCTGCCGGCTCATCGAGCTTGGCAAGAGAGGTGGAGAGACGGTGCTGGCGCGCGGCGCGGCGGCGTGATGAGTGACGTCCGCCCCCGCGTGAGCGCTGCGAGCGGAGCCGGCGTCGGATCGGCGCTCTAGGGTTCCCGCACGGGCTCGTCGTCTTCGTCATCGCCGAAGAGCACGCCGACCTGCAGCGGAGTCGTCTCGAACGGCTCGGCCCGGACCTGCTCGCCGCGCTCGGCGGCGAGGATCTCGACGTAACCTTCCTGCGCCCAGCGATAGACGGCCAGGGTCTCTTCCTCGGGGTCGATGATCCAGGTGTGCGGAACCTGGTGCCGGTGATAGACGCGCTTCTTCTTGATGAGATCGTTCCGCTTGTTCGTCGACAGGATCTCGCAGATCCAATCGGGGCGCACCATGATCGGGATACCGCGCGGGCGCTCCGGGACGCTGTCTCGTCGCCAGCCGACCACGTCGGGGCGGACGGTGTTCGCGGCGTCGAGGTGGACGTCGACCTCGGTGGCGAACCACCATCCTCCGGGCCTGCGCCCGCCGGGGCGCTGATCGTAGGGGTCGACGTAGGCGGAGAGCTTGCGCTGCACGGCCCCGTGCTCGCCGGTCGCGGCCCCCTTCTCGACGATGCTGCCCTCGATGAGCTCGTGGCGCCGCTCCGCCTCCGGGATCGCAAGGAGATCCTCCAAGGTCGCGGGACGGGCGGCCTTCGGTGCGGATGCGGTCATGCCCGACGATAGCAAATCCCCTCGGGCGGCGCCTGGCGCGACGTGTCGCCCGCCCTGCCCGCGGCACCGGCGCAGCGAGCGGCATCGGTCGGGCCATGGCGCTCTTGCTGGAGGCGCGCGGCGCCGCGGTCGTGGCGAGGGCATCACCCCGGCGTCAACGAGCTGGCCGCCGGACTTCGGGTGGGCGGAACTAAGGGGTCGTCGGCGCGGCGGTCGCGGGCGCGGGCGCCGCGGCCGGCTTGCCGTTGGCCTCCGCCGGCTTGCCGTTGGCCTCCGCCGGCTTGCCGTTGGCCTGTCCGGCCTCGGCGGCCTTGCGGGCCTTCTCGCGCCGCGCCGCCGCGCGCCGGCGCCGCTCGTAGGCGCTCGTCACCTCGCGGGCGACCTCGGGGTGGCGCCGGAAGACGTGGGCCGCGGTCTTCCGGATGGCGCCGACCCGCGCGACCATGAGGTGCAGGAGCTGGTTGCGGGTCGTGCTCGCGGCGGCCGAGGCGCCGGCTTCGGGGGCCGCCGCCAGCGCTCGCCGTTGCAGGTCCTCCGCGAGCTTCCTGGCCTCGGCGATCAGGCGCACGTCGAACGCCTCGTCCGCCTCGACCAGGCGCTCCTTGAGCGACTCCGCGAGCCCCGCGTGGTCGCGGAGCGCCTGGGACAGGGCGCTCGAGCGCTGCCCGTCCCGCGCGTGGAACTCCTTGATCCGCGCGAGCTGCGCGTCGGCGGGCTCGTCGACATCGTCGTCGAGCAGGAACTCGAGCGCCGACTCGAGCTCATCGACGACGAACCGGGCGCGCTCGCCGACATCGGCCACGGCCGGATCGACGATGAGGAGCAGCCGCGTCTGCGCTTCCTGCACGGCGTGCGATTGGCGGGGAGTGCGATTGGCGGGGAGCGTCTCGGTGCGACGCCTGGTTCCCCCTCATGCGCGGTCGCTGGCGATGCGCCCGTCGACGATCTCGATCACGCGGTCGCACTGCTCGGCGATGCGCGGATCGTGCGTGACGACGAGGAACGTCGTGCCGAGCTCGCGGTTGAACCGGCGCATCAGCGCGAAGACCTCGGCCGACGACTCGGTGTCGAGGTTCCCCGTCGGCTCGTCGGCCAGGACGAGCGGCGGTCGGCGCGACAGCGCGCGCGCGATGGCCACGCGTTGCTGCTGGCCGCCCGAGAGCGCGGTCGCCCTGAAGTTCATCCGGTCGGCGAGCCCCACCGCTCCGAGCAGCTCGGCCGCGCGCTCCTTCATGGTCGACGAAGGGAATCCTTCGTCGCCCCAGGCGGGCAGCATCACGTTCTCGAGCGCGGTGAACATCGGCAAGAGGTGATGGAACTGGAACACGAAGCCGAGCGTCCGCGCGCGAAGCCGGGTGAGGCTCGCGTCGTCGAGCCCCGTCGTGTCCTTGCCGTCGACGACAACGCGCCCGCGCGTCGGCCGATCGAGCAGACCGATGATGTTGAGCAGCGTGCTCTTGCCGGAGCCGGACGGGCCGATGAGCGCCGCGAACTCGCCCTTCTCGATCCGGAGATCGACTCCATCGAGAGCGCGCGTGACGACGGCCTGGCCGTATTCCTTCACCGCGCCTTCGACGACGAGCAGCGGATCAGCCATTGCGGATCGCCGATGCCGGATCGAGCCTCGAGGCGCGCCGCGCGGGGAGCACGGCGGCGAGGAGCCCCACGCCGACGGCGAGGGCGGTCGCGAGCACGAAGAGCTCGAGATCGAGCTGCACGGGGAACTTCGGGGCGCCGTCGGGCCCGCGCACGAGGCCCTCGAAGAGCTTCGACAGCAGCGCCCCGAGCGCCGATCCGACGAACGACCCGAGGAGCCCGAGGACAGCGCCCTGGATCAGGAAGATGCGCAGGACGCGGCCTCGCGACGTGCCGACCGCGCGGAGGACGCCTATCTCGCGCGACTTCTGGACGACCGACACGATGAGCACGCTCGCGATTCCGAGCGCGACAGCGAGGATGACGAAGAACTGGATCATGCTCTTCGAGCTGCTCTGCGCCGAGAGGCCGGTGAGCAGCTCGGCGTTGATCTTCATCCAGCTGTCCGCCTTCAGCCCCGTCCTCCCGCGCAGCTCGCCCGCGACGGCCTCGGCGGCGAACACGTCGGCGACCTTGAGCTCGATCGAGGTCGCGCCGCCGGGGAGCGCGTAGAGCGTCTGCGCCCTGCGGAGCGACGTGATCACCCACGTCTTGTCGACCGCCTCGTTGCCGAGCGAGAAGACGCCCATGATCGCGACGACATCGTCGATCCCCTCGGTCGTCGTGATCCGGATCTTGTCGCCGACGCCGACGCCGAGCTCGTCCGCGAGCACGGCGCCGATGACAGCGTCGCCCCCGGCGACGTCGAACCGGCCCGCGCGCATGCGCTTCCGGACGTCGATGATCGAGAGGAAGCGCTCGGGATCGACGCCGCGCACGACGACGGCGTTCTTCGCCTCGGCGCGGACGGCGAAGCCGGCGCCCACGATCGCCGGCGACGCGGCGATGACGCCGGCGGTGCGCTCCGCGTCGGCCATCACGAGCGGCCACTGGTCGATGGAGCGAAGGCGCTGCGGCGCGGGCTGCACGGAGCGCGCGACGGCGCGATCGTGCGATGGGTCGACGAGCGGGCGCGCCGCTTCGCGCCGCACCTGCAACGTGATGTGCGGCTGCGAGCCGAGCGTCTTGTCGATGAGCGACGCCTGGAGTCCGTTGATCAGCGCGGAGAGGAAGACGATAACGCTCACGCCCACCGACACCGCCGCGAGGATCAGCGCGGTCTGCCCCTTCGCGTCGCGCAGGTAACGGAGCGCCACGAACCATTCGAACGGCATCTCAATCGAGCTCCGCGCGCACGCGCTGGCCCGGCGCATGGATCCGTCCGTCGGGGAGCACGACGACGCTCCCCTCGTCGAGGCCCTCGACGACCTCGACGGCGCCCTCTCCGCGAATGCCCAGCTTCACGTCCTTGCGCACGAGGCGATCGCCCTCGACCGCGAACAGCCAGGGCGCCGGCGTCGCCGCGTCGCGCACGGCGTCGCTCGGAACGATGAGCGTATTCTCGCGCCGAGCGACCAGGAGATCGATGGAGACGGTCATGTCGGGCAACAGAAAGGCTGGCGCGCTCGGCACCGCGAGGCGCACCTCGACACTGCCTCTCTGCGGATCGATGGAGGGCGCGATGTAGCTCACCTCGGCGTCGAACACCTGCTGTGGATAGGCGTCCGCGGACGCGCGCGCCTTCTGCCCCAGCGCGATCCACGCGAGGTTCCGCTCATCGGGCTGGAAGACGAGCTGCGGGCTCCCGTCCGCGGCGAGCACCACCAGCGTTCGCGCCGGCTGCACGACGTCGCCGGGCTCCACGGAGCGCGTGAGCACGACGCCGTCCTGATGCGCCACGATCCGCGTCTGCGCGAGGCGAACGTTCGCGCCGACGTGCTGCGCCTGCGCCTGGAGGAGCGCTGTCAGCGCGATGCGGGAGTCCGCGCCCATCGGGGCCGACGCGATGCGTTGCGCCTCCGCCGCGACCTTTTGCGCGCGCGCGAGCTCGACGCTCTGTCGGGCGTTGTCGAGCTCGGCCTGAGCGACAGCCCCCGACGCCGAGAGCTCTCGCACCCGCGCGAGGTCGACCTCGGCGCGCTCGAGGTTCGTCTCCGCTTGACGGAGCGCCTCCGTCGCGACGATCGCGCCGACGCGGCGGAGCTGCTCGACGCGCGCGTTCGCCTGATCGACGGCGGCCTTCGCCTGCGACACCGCCGCGCGCGCCTCGGCGTCGTCGATCTGCACGAGGAGATCGCCCGTCTTCACGCGTTGCCCCTCGATCGCGCCGACAGCGACGACGAGGCCGGGGACCTGCGCCGCGACCTGAACGCGCGTCGGCACCCTTACCCGCCCGCTCGCGACGATGCGCTGCTCGAGATTCTTTCGAGCGGCCACGGCGACCTTCACCTTGGGTCCACGCGCGCGCACCGCCATCACGATCGCGGAGGCCACGAGCAACGCGATCAGGATCCAGAACCCAGGCCGCCGGAAGAGCGTCCTCATCTGCCGAACGGTCTACCACCGAACGCCTTGCGCACGGGTAAGTTGGCGACGAAGAGGCACACGGCCTGCTTCGCCCGCCGCGCCCCGAGCCCCTGTGGGCACGAATAGGGGAACGCGAACACCGTCCCGCGCCCCGCTACGAAGCGGGCAAGGAGATAAGAATGGCTCCAGCTGCTGGACTCGAACCAGCGACCCGGCGGTTAACAGCCGCCTGCTCTACCAACTGAGCTAAGCTGGAATGCGTCGGAGACGGGCGCGAGAATAGTCGGGCAGCCCTTCCCGTCAAGCGAATCCGGACGCCGCTTCACTTTGGTGACGCGCCTGCGAGCTCGCCCGCCTCCTCCCCTGCGCCGCGCGCTTCCCCTCGTCCCCTCGCCCGTTCCCGCGAGATTGCCCGCCTGGCGTGCTTCTGCGACAACCCCG
>NZ_JEMA01000309.1:0-22199 GCF_001589285.1 Sorangium cellulosum
TCCAGCGGTCAGCACATCGATCTCGTCGAGCTCAACGACCCGCTCGACGAGTCGCTCATCGCTGCCGACGCTGCGCAGGCGGTCGCGCCCGCGCTGTCCGACGACGACCTGCTCGACGGCTCGGGGGNCCCGCGCTGTCCGACGACGACCTGCTCGACGGCTCGGGGGTCGCCGAGGCCTCGCGGGCGCCGGCTGCCGGCGCTGCACAGGGCGCCGCGGAGAGCAGCGCCCCGCGCGCCGGCGCGCCATCGGGCCGCTCCAGCGCCGGCGCGCAGGTCACGGCGCCCCCGGTCTCTGCGCCGGCGTCGGCCCAGCCGCCCTCCTCGGCGACGCGGCTCCTGACCACGTGGCCGCCGTCCGCGGCCGAGAGCTTCGAGGAGGCCGCGCTCTTCCGCGAGCTCGCGGCGGGCTCGTACGAGGCTGGCGAGCGGCTCATGAAGAGCTTCGCCCCGCGCGACGATCGCTCCCGTGAGGCGCTGGCCGTCCGCCGGATGCAGGCCCACCTGCGGCTCGGCGACCGGGGCACCCTCGAGCGCCTCCAGGCGGCCGCGATCGCCGACAAGAACATGACCTACGCCCGCGCCATCGAGCACGTGCTGCGCGCCTTCGAGGGCGACGAGCCGGCCGATCGGCGCGGCGAGGGCTTCATCGCGCCCCCGCTCCTCGCCGCGCAGCGCGACGCGCCGGAGCTCGTGAGCGCCCTTCTCTTCCGCGACCTGGAGTCGCCGGTCAACGAGGCCCTCGCGATCGTGTGGGAGACCGGCCTCTACCGTCGCGACGCGAGCCAGTCCGGGCTCGTCGCCTCCGAGCGGGTCCAGCCGACGTCGCCCACGCTCCTCGGCGAGCTCTACGGCGTCGTGGCCGGCCATCTGGGTCTCCTGCGCACCGCGCTCTACCACCAGCGCGCCTCGTCGCCGGCTCCCTCGTCGCCGGAGGGGCAGGTCGTCCGGGTCAACCCGCCGGCGGTGCTGTTGCGGGGCGAGCTCCGCGAGGACACCCCCGAGCTGCGTTACTTGCTCGGCGCCCACCTGGCCGGGGCCATGCCCGACCACGTCCTCGCGAACACCAGCACCGAGGATGAGCTCCGCACGCTCCTCTCCGCCGTCGTCGCCGCGTTCGGCCCGCTCGAGGCCACCGCGCAGAGCTCCCGCGGCAACCCCGCCGTTGTGCGGCTCGAGCAGAACCTCTGGCAGCTCATCCCGCCGCGCGCCGAGCGTCGCCTCCGCGAGATCTGCGACAGCGCCGACAAGATGACCTACGAGGGCGCGATCAGGACGACCCGCACCGCGATGCGCCGCGCTGGCCTCTTCGCCGCGGGCAGCATCGCCACGGCGGTGCGCGCGACAATCAAGGAGCGAGGCCTGGAGCTCGCCGTCCCGCTCTCCAGGCCCGAGGGGCTCGCCGCCGCGTGCGCGGCGCACCCCGAGATCGCCGATCTCGTACGCCTCGCGACGCGGATGGAATACGCCGAAGCGCGATGGCAGCCCGGCACGGTGCCCTCACTCCGGCGGGTCGACACGGGGAGCTCGCGCTTCCGTGCAGGCACGTAAGCGCTGACGCAGCCGTGCCGACGTCGGCCGCGCCGCGCCCTCTCCCGCGCCCCGCACCCCCTGCGGCTCCGACGGCGAGCATGTCGCACTCCGTCGTACCCGAGGTCTCGGTGTGCGCGCCCGGGTCTCGCCCTGGCGCGGTGATTGCGGTCTGGCCGCATCGCTGCGCCAAGCGCGACGCGACACCGCTGTCACAGCCCTGCCGCGGCCTGCAGAGCGCGCTGCCGACAGGATGCACGCCGCGCGCTGCCCGGAACACC
The DNA here is from genome assembly GCF_001589285.1 of Sorangium cellulosum. Lineage (GTDB taxonomy): Bacteria > Myxococcota_A > Polyangia > Polyangiales > Polyangiaceae > Sorangium > Sorangium cellulosum_G. The sequence goes on from NZ_JEMA01000309.1 coordinate 1,811, forward strand.
GGCGGCAGGTTGGCACGAACATCGCCTTCTCTCTCCACCGTGATTTTTCCCTGCGCCTGCTCGGGTGCGGACCCGTTCGGGCACCGCGTGTTTCGTTCATCCGCTCGGCTGATCCTGCGCGCTGCGCTGCTCGCCTGCCTGCCGGGGTCGGTGGCCTGCAGCATTCCCCTCGAGATGCTCGAAGCTGGCCCCACGAACGCCTGCGACACCTCGGTCGACTGCGGCGTGGGAGCGGCCTGCGCGGCGCTCGACGGGCAGCGCGCGTGCGTCTCGACCAGCGCGCACCTCGACGCGCTCATCCTGGAGGTCCGGCCGCGCCCCTCGCACGAGCTCGGCGCGGAGATCTCACACCTCCTCGACATCGACGCAGGCGGCGCCTTCCCCCCGCACGACGCCGGCGGGCAGGTACATCCCCTGGATCTCAACATCCCCGCGCCCGCGCGCGTGGATGCCACGCTGCGCATCGGCGGCACCTACTGCAGAGACATCGCCGGCGGGCAGTTTCCCGTGCGGGTCGAGCTCCGGCGCATCGCGCCCGTCCTCGGCCTGCCGGCGCAGAGCTACTCGACGCTCTCGGAGCCGGACGGCTCCGGCGGCCAGAAGTTCCAGCTCGCGATCCCCACCGGCGACTACCACATCTACTTGATCCCGCAGGCGTACGGCGGCTGCAGCGACGACATCCCCCCGCCGATCTTCCTGCCGAACCAGCCGATCCCCGAGGTGTGGAAGCTCGGCGTCAACGCCGAGGCGCCTGCCGTGCTTCAAGGCAGCCTGCAGGTGCCGGGGGGCGTGCGCGTCGACGGGTGGAGGCTCGATCTCGTCGACCCGCTCACCGGCAGCGTCATCTCCCAGGTCGATCGGCTCGAGCAACGCGAGCCCGGCGAGCCGGGGACGGCGACGCAGGTCGGCTTCGGCGTGAAGTTCTACTGGACCGACAAGGACAAGAGCCCGCTCATCCGGCTGCGTCCGAGGGATGGAGAGCCGCGCCCGACTGTCTACTGGGAGCTCGCCTCGATCGCGCTCCAGGGGTCCACGGGGAACCTGGACCTCTCGCTCCTCCAGCTCGACGCGGCGGCGCGCCGGGTGGAAGGTCGAACGGAGGACGCGAAGGGCAACCCGGTGCTCTCCGCCGTTCGCATCCAGAGCGCCGACATCGAGCGGGCGCCGACCGCCGCCTACAAGCTGGACACCGAGACGGACGCGAATGGCCTCTTCCGGGCCGACCTCCCGCCTGGCGAATACGTCATCTTCGCGCAGCCGATCAACGACACCACCAAGGCGAAGGCCATGCAGGTGCTCAAGTTCCCGGCCGGCGACGACTGCTACTGCGGCCAGTCGGTCCCCATCCCGGACGCCGGGACGCTGCGCGGCCACGTCCAGGGCCCTGCGGGCGAGCTGATGGACGGCGCCGGCGTGTTCGCGGTCCCCTCGCTCGGCGAGGTCAAGACCTACCTCGGTCAGGTGCTGAGGCCCGAGCCGCTGCTCCCCCGGCAGGCGTCCGGGGTCCTGCGCGACGGCGCGTTCTCTCTCGGCGCCGACCCGGGGGAGTTCGACTTCTCGGTCCGGCCGGCGCCGGGCTCTGCCTACCCGTGGCTCGTGAGGCCGCGCCTCGCGGTCTCCGCGGCCGACGCCGCGGTCACCGAGCTGGAGCTCACCATGCCGTACCCGGCCGTCCTCCAGGGCGTCGTCCGCGACGAGTCGGGCGCCCCGCTCGGCGACGCGGCGGTCGTGGCCTGGCTCCCGGTCCAGAGCGACACCGCGCAGGGGACGGCCACGAGGGTCATCCAGATCGGCGAGACCCGGTCGGCGCCCGACGGCTCCTACGTCCTGCCGCTCCCCCCGTCGGCGTCCAGGTGAAGTCGGAGCGAAAAAGGGCGGTACCAGCCCAGCGCGGAGCGAGATAGGCTAGCGCCCGTGGCGCAGCCGACGCGCGGTGGGACATCGGAGCCTTCAACAGAGGATGGCCTGACGCTCGCGCCTCCTCTGCGAGGCGATCCGGGGCAGCGCCCCGATCAGGGGCGCGCGGGCGAGGCCTCGCTCCCGTCAGCGCAGGAGCTCGCTGTAGCGCTGCATGAGGTCTCCAATGCGCTCACGGTCATCGTGGGCTGCATCGAGCGGGCCCAGGGCGAGCAAGGCTCCGAGCTGGGCCGCGCGCTCGGCGTCGCTGCGTCCCGCGCGCGCGACGCTCGCCGCCTGATCCGGCGGGCGATCGGCGCCGACGCCGCGGGGCGTGCGGCCGAGGACGGCGAGGTCGCGTCGAGGCCGATGGGGGAGCCGGCGCGCTTGCTCGGCGACGTCATCGACGACGCCGTGACAGGGCTCGTCCCCGAGGCGCGCCGCTCGGCGATCGCGCTTCGCGCGGCGCTCGATCCCTCCGTCGCGCGGCTCTCGGTGCGCAACGGCGCGTCGGTGGTGCAGATCTTGACGAACCTGCTGCTCAACGCCGTGGCGCTCTCGCCGCGCGGCTCTGCGGTGCGCGTGGACGCGAGGCTCGAAGGCGGCGCGGTGATCGTTGGCGTGGCCGACCAGGGGCCCGGGGTCCCGCCGTCGCGCCGCGCGACGCTGCTCAGCTCCGGCGTCTCGACGCGCCCGGGCGGCGCGGGCATCGGCCTTCGCCACTCCGCCGCGCTGGCCAGCGAAGCGGGCGGCGCCCTCGCGCTCGTTCCCTCGGACGAGGGCGCCCGCTTCGAGCTGCGCTGGCCCATCGAGGCCTCTCCGCGGGCGGACAGCGCGTTGTTCGACGCGGAGGTCGATGACGTGCCGCCGGCGCCGCGGAGCACGACGTCACCGGTCTCCGGTGCGGTCCTCGACGGCATCAGGATCCTGGTGGTCGAGGACGACGACGCGGTGGTGGATCTGCTCGACACCGCGCTCACCGCGCGCGGCGCGAGCATCGTCAGCGTCCAGAGCGCGGTCGAGCTCCCCGGGGCGCTCGCCTCCGGGCCGTTCCAGGCTGCGCTGCTCGACATCTCGCCGATCGAGCAGGACGTCCTCGGCACCGTCTCCGCGGTGCGCAGCGCCAACCCTGACGTGCGGCTCGTTGTCATGTCCGGCAGCGCCGGCGCGGCGCCCCTGCCCGCCAACAGCGGCGTTTCGTGGGTGCGCAAGCCGTTCGAGATCCGCGAGATCGTGGAGGCGCTCGTCCGCTGAAGCGCCGCCGTGTCACGAGGTCGAGAGGATTAGCTTGACTTCCCTGGCCGGCTGGGTAGGTTCCGTCCCACAAACGCGCTCGCGAAGGTGGCGGAATTGGCAGACGCACTAGCTTGAGGTGCTAGCGGGTAACACCGTGGGGGTTCAAGTCCCCCCCTTCGCACTGACTTCTCTGGATCGATCGAGACTCTGATCAGCGCAAGAGCGAGACAAGGAGCCCGCCTGGCTCCCTCTCCTCGACATATCGAGTCTCCGCAGCCGCTGACTCTACCTCGCGATCCAACCCGGATTCGCGAGCTCTTGACGAGCGGTTCTGCTGACATGTTCTGGGCTCACGCGGATGTCGAGCCCATGCGCGTGCCTCGACACGCGCCGCTCCGCGCCGCTCCAGCGCTCGTCTGACGAGCTGCCTCTCCGCGCCGCTCCAGCGCTCGTCTGACGCGTTGCCTTCCGACCCGCTCGTCCCCCCGGCCGGGCCCGCTCCTTCCGCGGCCGTACGCCTCGCGCCGCTCCCGGCGCGCCCGCGTCCCGGCGCCCTCCCGCCGCGCCGCCGCCCTGTCAGCTCGCCAGCGGCAGCGTGAAGTGGATCGTCGTCCCGTGTCCCGGGGTGCTCTCGACCGCCACGGTCCCGTGGTGCGCCTCGACGATGCCGCGCGCGATGTACAGGCCGAGCCCCGCGCCGGTGCGCGACTCCTGCGACGCCTTCCAGTAGCGATCGAACAGGTGCGGCTGATGCTCGGGCGGGATGCCCGGGCCCGTGTCGGCCACCGAGAAGCGCGCCAGATCGGCCACCCGGCAGAGCGACACGCTCACGATCCCGCCCTTCGGCGTGAACTTCAGCGCGTTGCCGAGCAGGTTCGAGAAGACCTGCAGCACGCGATCGCGATCGGCGAGGACCTCCAGGCCCGCGTCGAACGGCCCCTGCGTCACCCGGCAGCCCTTCGCCTCCGCGAGCGACGCGGCGGCCTCGAGCGCCTCGCGCACGAGCGCCCCGCCCCGCTCCACCCGCGGCGACACAACGAGCCGCCCCGCCTCGATGCGCGACGCGTCGAGCAGATCCTCGATCAGCCGCGTCATGCGCTGGATCCCGCGGTCCATCCGATCGACGAGCTGCACGGCGTCGTCCTCCTCGCCGTCCTTCCGCTGGAGCAGATCGCTGCGCAGCAGCGACGCCGTGATCGCGATCGTGTTGAGCGGGTTCCGGAGATCGTGCGACACGATCGCCAGCAGATCGTCCCGGGCCCGCGTCGCGGCCTGCGCCTCGTTGTACAGCCGCGCGTTCTCGAGGGCGACGGACGCCGACTGCGCGAGCTGCGTGAGCAGCACCTCGTCGCTCTCCACGAACGGCCCGTCGCGCCGATCGAGGAGCTGGATGCTCCCGATGCACTGGCCGTCCCGGCCGCGCAGCGGCGCCGCGAGCAGCGAGCGCGGGTGCAGCTCCGACGGCGCGCGCGAGAGCACGTCGGCGCACGTGGGGTCGCTCGCGATCTCCTCGTCCGTCAGCCGGACGCTCGTGCTCCGCCGCTCGATCAGCCCGAACGCGATCTCGCGGATGCCGTCGCGATCCTCCCGCGCGGCGTACTCCTCCGAGAGCGACGTGCCCGTCATGGACCGCTGCGTCACGCCCCGCGCGGCCAGGCGCGCGACCGCCACGTTCGCGTCGAGCAGCGCGCGCGCCTCGTCCGTGGTGCGCTGGATCAGCTCGTTCAGCGAGAGCGACCTGTGGATGCGCAGCGTCGCCTCGGTGAGCTGCGCGAGCTGGTTGGCGTGGCGAGCGAGCGCCCTGCGCGCCTCGTCCTCGCGGCGCTCCGCCTCGTTCAGCCGGAGCACGTAGCGCAGGCTCTGCACCAGCCGCTCGGGCGTCAGCAGGTTCTTCGGCACGTAGTCGGCCGCGCCCCGCTTCATCAGGTCGACGGCCAGCGATTCGTCGCCCTGACCGGTCAGCATGATGAACGGCGCCGTGAGCTTCGCCTTGCGCGCCGCCTCGATCACCGCGAGCCCGTCGCCCCCCGGCAGGTAAAAATCGAGCAGCACGCAGTCGATCTGCTGCTCGTACAGCACCGCGAGCGCAGAATCGACCGAATCGGCCTCCCTGATCTCGGCGTCGACGCGGCCGCTCCGCAGCGCTCGCAGGATCGCGATCCTGTCGACCGTGTCGTCGTCGACGACCAGGAGACGAACCGACCTGTGGCTCAAGGCATCTCCACGAGAGTCCAGTACCGGTTCAGTGCCGTCATCAGCTCGACGAAGCTCAGGAAAGTCACCGGCTTGAGCAGGTAGCCGGCGACGTTCAGGTCGTACGCGTCCACCTTGTCGCGATCATCGTTCGACGTCGTCAGCACGACCACCGGCGTCGCCCTCAGCGAGGCGTCGGACCGGAGCTCCCGGAGAAACTCGATGCCGTTCATCCTGGGCATATTCAGGTCGAGCAGGACGAGGCGCCGGTCCCTGGGCACCTGGGTGCCGCGCAGCAGATCGAGCCCCTCGACGCCGTCGCCGGCCACCCAGAGCGGGTTCGTGATCTTGCCCCTCTCGAACGCCCTCCGGACGTTCATCACGTCGACGGTGTCGTCCTCGACCAGGATAATATTCAGGATTTTACCGTCCATCCTCGTCCTCTCTCAGGGGCAAAACGCTCGCCCGTCGATAGCATACGAGAGCTACGCTGCACGTTACGCAGGGCGATGGCGATGGAGCTGGAGGCCGGCTCACTTGTTTCCGGGGACGGAGACACCGCATACGGCCCGCTGCGCACGGGAGCCCGGGCCGCGGCTCACTCGTTTTCCAAGAGCTCCGCTCCGATCACGACCCGTACCGGTCCTGTCGACGTTACCGTGGGCCCGCGGCGCCGGGAAGAGCCGAGTGAGGCGAGCGCCGGCGAGGTGATCCCGGGTGCTCCAGACGCCCCCCGGCGCGGTGCCTTGCGCCCGCACCCGGCGAGGGCGCGCCCGCGAAGCGCGGTGCGTTCGCGTCGCCCTGGGCGGCCGGGGCCGGGATCTTACGGCCAGTTTCCGCGGTTGCCCGCGCGGCCGACGAGGTGCGCCACCGCCGTGACCAGGCTGTTCGGCTCGATCGGCTTCGCCAGGTGCATCTGGAAGCCGGCGGCGATCGCCTGGCGGCGATCCTCCATGCGCGTGTACGCGGTGAGCGCGAGCGCCGGTATGCCGCTCGCGGGCACCTCGGTCCCCAGCGCGCGCAGCCGCCGCATCATCGCGTAACCGTCCTCGCCCGGCATGCCGATGTCGCTCACGAGCACGTCGAACTCCCCCTCGCGGAGCGCCTCGAGCGCCGAGCCGGCCGAGGCGGCCTCGCGCACCGTCGCGCCGGCGCGCACGAAGATGATGCCGAGCAGCTCGCGGGCGTCGGTCTCGTCGTCGACAACGAGCACGCGGATGCCCTCGAGCAGGCGGCGCGCGGAGCCCCCCGGCGCCTCGCTCCCCCGGCGCTGCGGCGACGGCAGCGCCTGGTGCGCCTCGGCGCGGATCGGGAGCCGGATCCGGAAGCGCGCGCCCTTGCCCTCGCCATCGCTCTCGGCGTGCACCGCTCCGCCCTGCGCCTCCGCCAGGTGCCGCACGATCGCGAGGCCGAGCCCCAGCCCGCCGTGCGCCCGCGTCATCCCGCCGTCCGCCTGACGGAACCGCTCGAACAGGAACGGCAGGAAGCTCTTCGGGATGCCCTCGCCGTTGTCCTCGACCTCGACCTCGAGCGTCGCGTCGACCCGCCGGGCGCCCACCCGGACCTGGCCGCCCGAGGGCGTGAACTTCACCGCGTTCGTGAGCAGGTTCCACACGATCTGCTGGAGCCGATCGGCGTCACCGAGGAAGATGCCCACGTCGTCGACGACCCACGCGTTGACCGTGACCCCCTTCGCCAGCGCCGTCGGGCGCACCAGATCCAGCGCGGTGGCGAGCACCTGCCGCACGTCGACCGGGTCGGTCCGGAGCTGCAGCTTCCCCGCGATGATCGTCGACGCGTCGAGGATGTCCTCGATGAGCTGCGACTGCGCCTTCGCGTTGCGCTCGATCGTGGCGAGCCCCCGCTCGAGCGACTCGGCGTCCACCTCGCCCGTCCGGAGGATCCGCGCCCAGCCCAGGATCGACTGGAGCGGCGTCCTGAGCTCGTGCGACACCGTCGCGAGGAACTCGTCCTTGAGCCGGTTGAGCTGCTCGGCGTGCTGGCGCGCGCGCTGCTCCTGCTCGAGGAGCTGGGCGCGCTCGGCCTCGGTGCGCTTCTGCTCGGTGATGTCGTGGAACGAGATGCCCACGCCGTCGCCCAGCGCGACCGCGATGGCCCGGAACGTCTGCGGGGCGCCCTCGTGCGCGCAGAAGAGCTCGACCCGGGCGGCCTCCCCGGTCTCCACAACGCGCGCGTACGTGCTGAAGGCGCTCGCGAGGGCGCTCCCCGGCATCTCCACCGACAGCCGCTTGCTCTCGAGGTCCTTGCCCCGGCCGCCCACGATCGGCCCGGTGGCCGGGTTCACGTAGACCCACTCGAAATCGGAGATCGCCCCGGACGCGTCGCGCACGCTGCGCAGGATCATGAACCCGTCCGGCGACGCCTCCTGCACCGTGCGGAACCTCGCCTCGCTCGCCCGGAGCGCCTGCTCGATCGACTTCCGCTCCGTGATGTCCGTGGCCGTGCAGGTGATGCCGACGATCTCGCCCGCGTCGTCGCTCAGCGGCTCGATCGAGATGTCGAGGTGCTGCGTGCGCCCGCCGGCGTGCAGGGCGATCTCGCGCCGCTGGCCGACCCCGCTGGTGAGCACCTCGCGCTTCACCCGGTCGAGCGACCGCGTCGCCTCCGGGTCCTCCAGCACCTCCGCGTCGGTCTTGCCGAGCACCTCGCGCTCCGACTTGCCGAAGGAGTTGTGCATCCACGTGTAGCGGAGCTCCCGATCCTGGTTGAACACCATGACCGGCGACCCACGGAGCGCCTTGCGGAAGCGCTCCTCGTTCACCCGGAGCGCCTGCTCCGCGCGCAGGCGCTGGGCGACGCTCTGCTGGAGCTCGAGCGCGAGGCGCTCGGCCTTGCGCCGCGCGCCGATCTGCTCGGTCACCTCGAAGGCCGTCACCATGACGCCCTCCACGGCGCCGCTCACGTCGCGCACCGGCTTGCACAGGACGTTGTACAGCCGCTCCACCAGCTCGCCGGTCCAGTGCGCGATCCGCACCGGGATCTCGTTCGCCACGCTCGGATTGCCGGTCGTCATGACCTCCTCGAGCTGCGCGTGCAGCACCTGCCCGCGCAGCTCAGGCACCGCCTCGACGAGCGGCTTGTCGAGGAGATCGTCGCGGCCGACCATCTGACAGAAGAGCGGGTTCGCGAGCTCGAACACGAGATCGGCGCCCTTGAGCAGGCAGATCGGCGCGGGCGCCTGCGCGAGCAGCGAGCCGCTCCTGCCTCGCTCCAGCTCGACGCGCCTTCGCTCGGTCTCGAGCGCCGCCAGCTGCAGCCGGGTGTGCTCGGTGACCGCCCTGGCGATGCCCGCGTCCAGGCGCTCGGACAGCGCCTCCAGATCACCCAGCGTCGGCGTGATCCCCGCCTCCTGGATCTCGCGGAGGATCGAGCGACGGAGGACGCCGTACTCGCGGACCATCACGTCCAGATCCAACCCTTCCTCCCAGCGCACCTCCCCGTGCTCGCGCGCCGCCGCGTCGCCGCCGCGCGTCGTCGCGCCGTTCTCCAGGCCGGCGGCGACCTCGTCCAGGAAGCTGGGAAGCGAGTTGATGATGAGTGGCTTCGGCATCTCTCGCACCGCCGTGCTTCGCCTGCGCATCTCGCCGACGAACCGCTCGATGATGGCCTCGCGGCGGGTCCTGATGAGCGTGGGGAGCGGGGTCGTCATGGTCGGGTCGTTCGCGACGTGAGCTCCGTGTCGGCAGACGTCACCGTCAGGAGCGCGGGTAGCGACAGGCGAGCGGTCCTGGGTGACCTGGACCACGGCTGGCGTCAGCGAGCACGACATATTCGGCGAGCTGACGGAACGCCACAAGGCGCCCCGCCAGCGCAGCCCGCGCGCCGTCGGGCAGGCGACCGCCGCCCAGACGGGGCTGCCGCCCCGGGCTCTCCGTCGAGCACGGCCTCGACTCTGTGGTTGTGGCGGACCCGCCTTCGGCTTCGCGCGCACGACCACGAGGGCGAGCAAGCGTTGTGCCGATCACGTCCGCCGTGGACACGCGGCGCTGCGCGGCGCGCGACGTCACGAATGAGGCGATTTGCCGCAGATCCTGCGGCCGGGGGCGCCGCGCGGCGGCGCGCGAAGCGGGCTGTCGCTCCTCGGTAGGGTCAGCCGTCCTGGTGAACAGGGGACATTGCCGGCACGGTGGCTGCAACATCCCTTTATGGAAGCACTGGAACACCAGATCACCCCCCACGGGCGCAGGCGACCCGACGCGCCAGATCGGCCCTCGCGCGCTCCTGCGCGCCGTCCTCTCCTCATCTTCCTCCGAAATCTCCACGGGCCCCGATGAGCTCGCTGCCACGATCCGCAGCCTCCGCCGCCGCGGAAGCCAGGGCGGCGTGGTCGTGCATGCGGGCCCGACAACGCATCGCGTTGTTGTCTGTCACGGCGTGGAAGCCGCGCTCGTCCGCACGTGCTCGAGGGCCACGATCGAGGCGATTTGTCTCGCAAGGCCGAGCGATCTCCTCGGTTTCGCGTGGCACGCCTGTCGCAATACCGCTGTGCAGACCCCATCCCGGGCGCCGAGAGGCCTATCCCGGAAAGCTTCGATGGGGCTCTCGTGTCGTGCCCGGCGTTCGCTCGGGCCCCAGGTCGAGCCTCAACCGCAGACCGGAGGAGATTGTCATGCTGACCGTCCGTACGTTCCTTCCCATCGCCATTGTCACGAGCCTCTTCGCGGGCTGCGATTCCACCACGAACGCGCAAGCCCAGGCCGAGCGCGCGCAGCAGGAGGCGCAGCAAAAAGCAGCGGAGGTCGCCAACGAGCTCGACAAGAAGGTCGCGGACATCGACCAGCGGGCCGAGCGCGAGACCGACAAGGCGCTCCGGGAGGCCGCGGAGGAGCTCAACGAGGCGGCCGTCAAGGCGCGCGAGAAGACAGCGGAGGCCCAGGACGAGCTCTTGAAGGCGCGCGAGGACGTGCGCGCCTCCACGACGCGCAAGATCGAGGACCTCGAGAAGGACGTCGCCGAGCTCCGCGCGAAGATGGAGAAGAAGATGTCCAGGGTCGAGGCCGACAGGGTCATGAAGGATCTCCAGGACAAGTCGGAGGCGGTCCGCAGGAGCCTGCGCGATCTCGACGCGGCGACGAGCACGAACCTCGACCAGGTGAAGAAGGGCGTGTCGCAGCGCGTGGAGGAGCTCGATCGGGCGATCCAGGAGGCGAAGCGGCGCGTCTAGCGGCGCGTCTCGTGCAAGAGCCGCTGCCCCGGAGAGCTTCGAACATCAGGAGGATACGATGGAGAACCAGAAGGCCAATCAGCAAACCCAGCCCGCGGACATCGAGGGCGAAGGCAACCACACGGCGGACAGGCGTTACCGCGAGAGCGTGGAGAGGTCGGTGAAGGGCGGCAAGATCGAGGAGCACGCGGAGGAAGCCGCCAGCGCGCTGGACGGCCCCGAAGGCGACGAGCTGCGCGAAGCCCAGGAAGCGACGCGACGCGGTCGGCCGAGCTGACCAGGCGAGCCGGCGATGATCCGCGAGCTTCGCTGCAAATCCTGTGGCCGCAGGTACGTCTTCGTATCGACAGCGGCCGCGCCCTGCCGGGCCTGCGGCTCGGCCCTCCAGGAGATGGAGCTCGAGCGCGGCGTCTACGAGCTCGCCTCGGAGGACGCGCCGAGCGCCGCCAAGCCTGACCCCTCGAGCGCGGCGGACAAGATGGTCCCCGAGGATCTCGGCTACGGCGAGTCCCACGGATATGGGCCCGGCCACGGCGGCCCCACCGGCCCCGGCGACGCGCCCGCGACGAACCCTTGAGCCCGCAATGCACCCGTCACGCGCCCGCCGTCGCCCGGAGCGGGGCGCGGCCACGGACACGGAGGTCGACTCCGTCGCCATGGTCGTGCCCCGGCTCCCGGGGAGCCCTTGCGACCCCATCGTCCCGCGGGCTGCCGAGGAGCCCTTCGGAGGGCGTCGTCCGGACGCGCGCGCACGGGCGCCTCGGGAGCCCTGTCGAACCCGGAAGATCTGAAGGCGCTTGGGGGGTGAGTCGGGAGAAGAAGCTCAGCGCAGGCGCGCAGGGCGTCAGGCCGCGGTCGCCGTGCGCTGCGGGGCGCGGCTCGCGCCGTGGGTGCGGCGGGAGTGGGCGATCAGCGCGTCGAAGAGCTCCAGCATCTGCTGGCCGAGCCGATCGTTCATGTCCTCGGTCAGCTCCGCCTCGATGCGGGGCAGGAGGTCCCGCTCCTCTTCGCCGACGTGGTGCATGACCAGGTCGCGCAGGGCGGTGAGCTTGGCCTTGAAGGTCGGGTCGTCCGGCGCCGTGTTGACGACGCGCCGGATCTCGAACCGCGCGACAGTATGTTCCTCGCAGGCCGCGCCGACGAGATCAGGCTCGATCGCGAGCAGCTCCGGGAAGAGCACCACCTGCTCGGCGAGCATGTGGGCGAGCAGGTGCTTGGTGAGCTCGTCCGTCACCCGCCGGACATCGCCGACACCCGACAGGGCCAGATCGAACAGCCTCTCGGCTTCGCGGTGATGCCTCTTCAAGAGCTGTGTTGCTTTCATGCATTCTTCTCCCGGAGAACCAGCGTGGGGGGTTGAGGTGTCGAGATGGACGAGGAGCCTTGTTGTGCTCTCGCGCCGCCGCGGCCCGATCACGCGGCCGCGTCGATCGCGAGGCGCGCGAGGCCTGGCAGGGGCTCGCCGCGCGGACCCTCGAGCGAGAAGGTGACCGCGCCGCTGCCGCGCAGCTCGCGCAGCGTCAGCGAAAGGCCCGCGAGCTCGAGCGCCGCGGGGGCCTGGGGGTCGGAGCCAGGGCAGAGGACGACGCGCTTCACGCTCGGAAGAGCGCCGAGGACCGCGCGCAGAAGCGAGGACCGGAGCGTGAGCTTCGTCGCGGACGACCTCGCGACGAACATGGCGGTGCTCACGTCCCCGAGCTGCCGGAGCTGCTCTTGCACCCGCGACTGGAAGGTCGAGGCGTGCTCATCGGGGAGCTGAACCACCATCTGGACATCACGCGCCTGTGTGCTCAACCAGGCCGCGCTCTCCGTCCAGCAAGCACCGGACTCAGCAATCAGCAGGCAGGTCTCGTCTCGACGCTCGCCCTTCCGCCCCCTGTTCTTCATCGACACAAGTTTTAGCAAGCCGCGTGCCGTGTAGGGCTATTCACGCCTGGACGACAACGGGAACCGAACATGGAACATCGATGTGGAATTTCGCCTCTGGGGTCGATTCGGACGGACCCGACAGTCCGGTCTCGGCGAGGCAATCAAGCCAACAACGGCGCGCGGCGCCGGCGCGCCTCGTTTTCCGGACAGGCACGTGCCTGTTTCATCGCGCGCCGAACGCGCGCACATCGCGTGCAGTCCCGCAATTCCGTTCTTCTCTCCGGCGCGCCGCGCCAGCCTCGGTCCCAGCCGTCGCGCAGCGCCGGCGCGCGGTGGTTCTTCTCGGAGGGGAGGGCGCTCGACCTCGCCCCGCTCGAGCGCGCCTGCCCCGCGTCGCGCGTCGGAGCCGACGACGGGCCTTCGCGCCCCACGTCGCGTGGCCGGCGCCGTCCGCAACCGCTTCGGTCTCCCGCCTGCGATCGAGGCGCGGGACCTGCATTCCAGGAAGGCGACGCTGCCGGTCTGTGGAAATCCAGGCTGCTCGTAAGGCGCTCCCGGCCAGCGCAGTTCCGGAGGCGCCGCTCGCCCCGCAGAACGCGCCGACCGGAGGGCGCACCGGCGCTGCGCCCGAGCCCTTGCTGGCCTGGTTGAGGCAAGAACGCGCACCTGTGGCGAAACGTCACGCGAGACAACCTCAAGGATGAGAGCGCCCCGGGCTTGATAGCGCGGTGTCTCCGTGGCACGTTCCCTGCAACTGCAGGCAGCGGTCGACCTATAGAGCTGCCGGGGAAGGACACGCGATGAGCGGCAGGATACTCGTCGTCGATGACGACGAAGCGACGTGCGATCTAGTCGAAGCCCTCCTCAAGAGGCAGGAGTTCTCCGTGGCGGCGCGCACCTCGGCCAAGAGCGCGCTCGAGCTGGTGAGCGAAGACGACTTCGACGTCGTGCTGACCGACGTCGGCATGAGCGAGATGAGCGGCCTCGAGCTGTGCGAGCGCATCCTCGGCGCCCGGCCCGACATGCTCGTCATCGTGATGACGGCGCTCGGGAGCATGGAGACAGCGATCTCCTCGATGCGCGCCGGGGCGTTCGACTTCGTCACGAAGCCGCTCGACTCGAACCTCCTCGGCCTCACTGTGTCGCGCGCCGTCCAGCACCGGCGCCTCCGCTCCGAGGTGAAGCGCCTGCGCGAGGCGGCCCACGACGTCCAGCAGACCAAAGGGCTCGTCGGGCGCAGCCCCGCGATGAAGCGCGTCTACGACCTGATCGGCCGCGTGGCGCGGAGCGACGCCTCCGTCCTCGTGCACGGCGAGACCGGCACCGGCAAGGAGCTCATCGCGCGCGCGATCCACGAGGCCAGCGGCCGCCCCGGCCCCTTCGTGGCGGTCAACTGCGCCGCGGTGCCCCAGGCGCTGCTCGAGAGCGAGCTCTTCGGCCACGCGCGCGGCGCCTTCACCGACGCGAAGACCCAGCGCACCGGCCTGTTCCTGGAGGCGAGCGGCGGCACCATCTTCCTCGACGAGATCGGCGAGATGCCGCTCGAGGTGCAGCCGAAGCTGCTCCGCGCCCTCCAGGAGCGGAAGGTCCGGCCCGTGGGCTCGAACGCCGAGATCCCGTTCGACGCGCGCATCGTGACGGCGACGAACCGCGACCTCGAGACCGAGGTGTACGAGAAGCGGTTCCGCGAGGACCTCTACTACCGCGTCAACGTCGTGAAGATCGACCTGCCGCCCCTGCGCGAGCGCGGCACCGACGTGCTCCACCTGGCGATGCACTTCCTGGAGAAGTTCTCGTCGCGCAGCGGCAAGGGCGTGCTCTCGCTCTCGACGGCGGCCGCCGAGAAGCTCACCGCGTACAACTGGCCGGGCAACGTGCGCGAGCTCGAGAACAGCATCGAGCGCGCCGTGGCGCTCGCCCGATTCGAGCAGATCACGGTCGAGGATCTGCCGGACAAGGTGCAGGCCTACCGGCCCGACCGCTTCGTCGTCGCCGTCGACGAGCCGGCGGAGATCATGACGATGGATGAGCTCGAGAAGCGCTACATCAAGCGCGTGCTCGCGCTCGTCGGGGGCAACAAGTCGCGCGCGGCCCAGATGCTCGGGTTCGACCGGCGCACGCTCTACCGCAAGCTGGAGCGCTACGGCGAGCAGGATGGATCGGGCGGGGACGAGGGCCCGGACAAGGACAAGGCCGCCAGCTCGCCCGGATCGGCGAGCTCTGCTCTCAGCTGAGCGAGGCGGTGAGGCGTAACGAATGACGGAAAAGGTGCTGCCGGAGTCGGTGTACAAGCTGTTCGCTCGCACGGGCCACGATGTTCGTGGCCCCGCGGGCGTCGTGGCCGGGGCCCTCGACGAGCTCGAGCGCGCCCTCGGGGGCGAGGCGACGGCCCGGAACGCGGCGTTCTTCACGATGGCGCGGCGGGGCGTGCGCCGCCTGCTGCGCCTGGCCGACCGTTACACCGCCGCTTCCGAGCTGGCGCGGCAGCTCGACACCCCGGTGCACTCGCTCGACCTCGAGGCGCTCGTCCGCCAGGCCGTCTCGGAGGCGTCGTTCGTCTATGGACGGCGTCAGGTCTCGGTGGCGCTCGATCTCGCGCCGCTGCGCGGCTTCGCCCACCCGGCCTCGATGACCGCGGCGCTCGCGGACGCGCTCATGCTCGCCCTGCGCGCCGCCCGCGCGCGGGTCGCCGTGGAGCTCGCGGCGCACGGCGACAGGGCGCGCGTTGTGCTCACCAGCGACTCGGACACGGCCTCGGTGGAGGAGCTCTTCCAGGCCGCGCTCTCGCCGGACGCGGACCCGCTCGACGAGGGCGCGCTGCCCGTCCGGGTGATCGACGGCGTGCTGAGGGCGCACGGCGGCTCGGCGCGGGTCGAGCGCATGGGCGCGGAGACGCGCATCACCCTGGAGTGGCCGCTGAACGAGGCGGATCGCAAGGCAGGTGCTCGATGAGCGCGGATCTTCCCCTGGTGCTCGTGCTCGACGACGACGACGACACGGCGGCGCTGCTCGGCATGGCGCTCCGCCGCCGCGGCTTCCGCGTGGTGGTGGCGCGCTCGTGCGAGGAGGGGCGCGCGCGGCTGGCCGACAGCGCCGTCGACGCCCTGGTGACGGACGTGTCGCTCCCGGACGGCAGCGGCATCGAGCTCGTCGCGTCGACCGAGAACAAGCCGCGCGGCATCATCGTGGTGAGCGGCTTCGGGGGCGACGACGACCGCGAGAAGAGCCGGGCGGCCGGGGCCCACGCGCACCTGGTCAAGCCGGTCGACGTGGCGCGGCTCGTGTCCACGCTCAACGAGCTGCTCGGCCGGCCGGGCTGAGCGGCCGGCTCACTTGTCGACGGACGCGTAGAACGAGACGCCCCGCCGGTTCTCGTCGAGGCGCAGCGGGTGCTGCAGCGCCGGCAGCGCGCGCTGGGCGCAGTCGAGGCGCTCGCAGGTCCGGCACGTGACGCCGACCGGGACCGCCGCGCCGATGTTGTCGAGGTCGATGCCGTCGGCGTAGACGAGCTCGCGGGCGTAGCGCACGTCGCAGCCCATGCCGATCGACTGCACCGTGTGGGGGACGTGGTAGCCGCCGCGGTCGCTGCGCACGGTGCGCGCGATGCAGAAGTAGACGGCGCCGTCGGGCATCTGCGAGAGCTGGATCCGGATCATGCCGGGCGTCATCAGCGCGGCGTGCACGTTCCAGCGGGGGCACGCGCCGCTGAACCGCGCGAAGCGGATGCCCGAGCCGCTGAAGCGCTTCGAGATGTTGCCCGCGATGTCGATGCGGACCATGTGCATCGGCACCCCCTCGGCGCCGGGGCGGCGCAGCGTCGTCAGCCGGTGGCACACCTGCTCGAAGCTTGTGCCGAAGCGGTGCGCGAGCAGCTCGATGTCGTAGCGCTCGGCGCGCGCCGCCTCCAGGAACGGCTGGTACGGCATGAGGATCGCGGCGGCGAAGTAGTTGGCCAGCGCGACGCGGGCGAGCGCGCGGGACTCCGGGGTCGTGAGGTTCTCGTCGCGCAGGATGCGATCGATGGCCGCCGACTGCGTGAGCAGCCCGAGCTGGTGCGCGAGCTGGAACCGGCGGCTCCGGGGCGGCAGCACCTCGGAGATGCTGAGCACCCGCTTGTCCGGGTCGTAACGCCGCATCGCCTGGCGCTCGTCCGCGACCCGCACGATACGCACCTCGATGCCGCGCGTCGCGTGGAGGTACCGGACGAGCCCGCGGTAGACGTCATCGCCGTCGAGCTCCGCCTCCCGCCAGAGCGCCTCGGCGCCCTCCTCTAGCTCCGAGAAGTAGTTCATCCGGCGCTGGATGAGGTCGCTCACCTCCTCCGACGGCAGGCGCGAGTTGTCCACCGCGACGAACCCGTCGCCCGCCAGCCGCTCCCCGAGCGTGGCCAGCGATTCGCGGGTGGTCGAATACGTGCGGTACAGCGTGAGCACCGCGCGCGCGACGTTCGGCGACGCCGCGACGAGCTCGCGCAGATCCGCGTTCGTCAGCCCGTGGCTCTCGAAGATGGGGTCGCCGAACACCTCGTGGAGGTCGGCTGTGAGCCGGACATCTTCTTCCGAGGCGAAGTTCTGGAGATCGAGCTGGAATATCTGGGCAATGCGAATGAGAAGCGGCGCGGTCAACGGACGGCGGTTGTTCTCTATCAAGTTCAGGTAGCTCGCCGAGACGCCGAGGCGCTCCGCCAGATCGACCTGGGTCATGTGCTCGCGGCGCCGGAGCGCGCGGACCTTGGCGCCGAGTAGAGGTGCATCGGCCATGAAAACCCTCCCGAACGTAGCTGAACTTACTTCGTTGCCGCGTGGATGGGCCAGCTCGCCACGCTAGAAATTTACAATAGTTTACACGTTGACCGGCTGTAAAGGTCTTTTGTCTACATCCTTATCCGCCTGCATTTCACAGCGAAGTTGACGCTGAAACCCCGTCGACAAACATAGCTACGTTGTAACGACGCGCAGCGTTGCAGGAGATGTGGATGAGCCAGAATCATGAGACCAACCTCAGGCTGCTCGCTCCCCGGGTTGCCGGTGACGCGTCTGTCCTCACGCCAGAGGCCCTTCGCTTCCTTGCGAGTCTGGGACGGAAGTTCGCTGACCGCGTGCCCGGCCTGCTCGCTCGCCGGCGCGAGGTGCAGGCGCGGCTCGACGCGGGCGATCGGTTCGATTTCCTCACCGAGACGCGGGATGTGCGCGAGGGGGACTGGAAGGTGGCGCCGCTGCCAGCCGATCTCCTCGACAGGCGGGTGGAGATCACCGGCCCTGTCGATCCCAAGATGATCATCAACGCGCTGAACTCCGGCGCGAGCGTGTTCATGGCGGACTTCGAGGACGCCACCTCGCCCACCTGGAAGAACCTCATCGAGGGGCAGGCGGCGCTGAGGCTCGCGGCGCGGCGCGAGCTCCGCCACGAAGACGCGGCCACGGGCAAGCGATACGCCCTCGGCGACAGGCTGGCGACCCTGCTCGTGCGGCCGCGCGGCTGGCACCTCCCGGAGAAGCACGTCGAGCTCGACGGGAAGCCGCTGCCGGGCGGGCTCTTCGATTTCGGACTCTTCTTCTTCCACAACGCGCGTGAGCTCGTTCGCCGCGGCACCGGGCCGTACTTCTACCTCCCGAAGATGGAGAGTCACCTGGAGGCGCGGCTCTGGAACGACATCTTCCTCTTCGCCCAGGACGCGCTCGGCCTGCCCGCTGGTACGATCAAGGCGACCGTACTCATCGAGACGCTGCCGGCGGCGTTCGAGATGGACGAGATCCTCCACGAGCTCCGGCAGCACTCGGCCGGGCTGAACTGCGGTCGCTGGGATTACATCTTCAGCTTCATCAAGAAGCTCCGGAACGACCCGGCTTGCGTGATGCCGGATCGCTCGCTGGTGACGATGGAGCAGCATTTCCTGCGCTCGTACACCCAGCTCCTCGTGAAGACGTGCCACCGCCGCGGCGTCCACGCAATGGGCGGCATGGCCGCGCAGATCCCGATCAAGAGCGACCCCGAGGCGAACCGCGCGGCGCTCGACAAGGTGCGCGCGGACAAGCTGCGCGAGGTCAAGGACGGACACGACGGCACCTGGGTCGCGCACCCGGGGCTCGTGCCGCTCGCGCGCGAGGTGTTCGACGCGCACATGCCCGGGCCGAACCAGATCGAGCGAAGGCGCGAGGACGTCCGCGTGACGGCGGCAGATCTGCTGCAGGTGCCGTCCGGGGCGCGCACGGAGGCCGGGCTCCGCCATAACATCCGGGTCGGCGTCCAGTACCTCGAGGCGTGGATCAGCGGCCTCGGCTGCGTCCCGCTCTACAACCTGATGGAGGACGCGGCCACCGCGGAGATCTCGCGCACGCAGGTCTGGCAATGGATTCGCCACGAGGCGACGCTGGACGACGGCAAGCCGCTCACCGTGGAGCGCTTCCGCGCGGCCGTCGACGGCGAGATGGCCGCGCTCCGCGGCGCGCTCGGCGAGGCGCGCTTCGACGGCGGCCGGTTCGCCGAGGCGCGCGAGCTGTTCGAGCGGCTGTCGATCGGAGACACCTTCGAGGAGTTCCTCACGCTGCCCGCGTACGAGCTCCTGATCACGCGCGCCGAGGAGCAGCGCGCGTGACGCTCGACTCACCTGCTTCGATGTCAACACAGCGGCCGCTGCCGCCCGTCAACCCAACACGCTAGGAGCACAGTCATGTCCGCTGCATTCCCGTTGAACACGCCCATATCCGCCGACTCTCTGCACGCAACGACGAGCGACGTCGCCCCCGGCCGATGGAGCGGGATCGTCCGCCCGTACTCCGAGGCCGACGTCGCGCGGCTCCGCGGGACCGTCCGGATCGATTACACGCTGGCGACGCTCGGGGCGAAGCGGCTCTGGAACCTGATGCACGGCGAGCCGTACGTGGCGGCGCTCGGCGCGCTCACCGGCAACCAGGCGATGCAGCAGGTGAGGGCGGGGCTCAAGGCGATCTACCTGAGCGGGTGGCAGGTGGCGGCCGACAACAACGAGGCGGGCACGATGTACCCCGACCAGAGCCTGTATCCGGCGAACAGCGTCCCGACGCTCGTGCGCCGCATCAACCAGGCGCTCCTCCGCGCCGACCAGATCGAGAACGCCGAGGGCAAGTCGGGGCGTTACTGGCTCGCCCCCATCATGGCCGACGCGGAGGCCGGCTTCGGCGGGCCGCTCAACGCGTTCGAGCTGATGAAGGCCATGATCGAGGCGGGCGCCGCGGGCGTGCACTTCGAGGACCAGCTCGCCTCCGAGAAGAAGTGCGGGCACATGGGCGGCAAGGTCCTCGTCCCGACCAGCCAGTTCATCCGCACCCTGGTGGCGGCCCGCCTCGCCAGCGACGTCATGGGCGTGCCGACGATCCTGGTCGCCCGCACCGACGCCGACAGCGCCAAGCTGATCACCTCCGACGTCGACCCGCGCGACAGGCCGTTCGTCACCGGCGAGCGCACGCCCGAGGGCTTCTACGTGCTGAAGGGCGGCCTCGAGGCGGCCATCGCGCGCGGGCTCGCGTACGCGCCGTACGCCGATCTCGTCTGGTGCGAGACGTCGACGCCGGACCTCGACCAGGCGAGGCGCTTCGCGGAGGGGATCCACAAGCAGTTCCCGGGCAAGATGCTCGCGTACAACTGCTCTCCGTCGTTCAACTGGAAGAAGCACCTCGACGACGCGACCATCGCGCGCTTCCAGCGCGAGCTCGGCGCCATGGGGTACAAGTTCCAGTTCGTCACCCTCGCCGGGTTCCACGCGCTGAACCACAGCATGTTCGAGCTCGCCCGGCAGTACCAGCGCCGCGGCATGTCGGCGTACTCCGAGCTCCAGCAGGCCGAGTTCGCCGGCGAGCAGTTCGGCTACAGCGCCACCCGTCATCAGCGCGAGGTCGGGACGGGCTACTTCGACGAGGTCGCCCAGGTGATCTCCGGCGGCGCGGCGTCCACGCTCGCCCTCCACGAGTCGACCGAGGCCGCCCAGTTCTGACCGCCCCCGCGGGGCGCGCCGGCCCTGCCCGCGCGCGCCCC
>NZ_JEMA01000309.1:22224-33591 GCF_001589285.1 Sorangium cellulosum
GCCCGCGCGCGCCCCGCGCCGCCGCGCCCGTCCACGCTTCGCAGAGCCCGCCCCCGCTGCGCTCCCTCGCTCCGCCCCGCGCGCGGCGCCCCGTCCCCGGGGGAGCGCGGCCCGCGCGCGCCCTCTCCACGGTGGTCCAGGGGGGGCCGTTCGAGTAGGCTCCGCTCGGGCGGCCGCGCCCGAGCCGAGGTGGAAAAGAGCTGTGACAACGCAGAGCCAGAGACCGAGCGACGCTGACAGCGGCGGCGCCGCGTCCAATTTCATCCGTAACATCATCTCCGAAGATCTCGCCGCAGGCAGACACAAGCGGGTCGTGACCCGGTTCCCGCCCGAGCCGAACGGGTATCTGCACATCGGACATGCGAAGTCCATCCTGCTGAATTTCGGGCTGGCGAGCGAGTTCGGGGGCGTATGCCACATGCGCTTCGACGACACGAACCCGGCCGCCGAGGACCTGGAGTACGTGGAGTCCATCCAGCGGGACGTGCGGTGGCTCGGCGGCGAGTGGGGCGACAAGCTCTTCTTCGCGTCGGACTACTTCGAGCGGCTGTACGCCTTCGCGGTGGAGCTCATCCAGAAGGGCAAGGCGTACGTGTGCAGCCTCAGCGAGGCGGAGACCCGCGAGCTCCGCGGCACCGTCACCGAGCCCGGGCGAGACAGCCCCTATCGGAGCAGGTCCGTCGAGGAGAACCTGGACCTCTTCGCCCGCATGAGAGCAGGGGAGTTCCCGGAGGGCGCGCACGTGCTCCGGGCCAAGATCGATATGGCCGCCCCCAACATGAAGATGCGCGATCCGCCGATCTACCGCATCAAGCGCGCGCGCCATTACCGGACGGGCGACGCCTGGTGCATCTACCCGCTCTACGACTTCGCGCACAGCCTCTCCGACGCGATCGAGGGGATCACCCACTCGATATGCACGCTGGAGTTCGAGAACAACCGGGAGCTCTACGACTGGATCATCGAGAGCCTGGACGTCCCGTCCCGCCCCCGTCAGTACGAGTTCGCGCGGCTCAACCTGAACTACACGGTGATGAGCAAGCGGAAGCTGCTCGGGCTCGTGAAGGGCGGGGTCGTGAGCGGCTGGGACGACCCGCGCATGCCCACCATCGCCGGCCTCCGGCGCCGCGGCGTGACGCCCGAGGCCATCCGCGCCTTCTGCGAGGAGATCGGCGTCGCCAAGACGAACAGCATGGTGGATATCGCGAAGTTCGAGTCGTGCGTCCGCGACGACCTGAACCTCCGCGCCCCGCGCGTCATGGCCGTGCTGCGCCCGCTCCGCGTCGTCCTCGAGAACTTCCCCGAGGGCAAGGTGGAGGAGATCGACGCGCCCTACTGGCCAGAGGACGTGCCGAGACAGGGCTCCCGCAAGGTGCCCCTCTCCCGGGTCGTCTACATCGAGCGCGACGACTTCCTCGAGGACCCTCCCAAGAAGTGGTTCCGGCTCGCGCCTGGGCAGCAGGTGCGGCTCCGCTACGCCGGGTTCATCACCTGCCGCGAGGTGGTGAGAGACCAGGCCACAGGGGAGGTGATCGAGCTCCGCTGCACCTACGATCCCCCCGCGAAGACGGGTGAAGCGCCCGAGGGTCGCAAGCCGAAGGGGACGCTGCACTGGGTGTCGGCAGCCCACGCCATCGCCGCCGAGGTCCGGCTCTACGGCCGGCTCTTCGCTGTCGAGCGGCCCGACGCGGTCGAGGAAGGTAAGGACTTCCTGGAGAACCTGAATCCTGGTTCGCTGGTGACCCTGACCGGGTGCCGGGTGGAACCGAGCCTGTCCACCATCGAGAAGGGGAGCCACGTCCAGTTCGAGCGGCAGGGGTTCTTCTTCGTGGATCCGGTCGACTCGGCGCCCGGCGCGCCCGTCTTCAACCGCACGGTGGCGCTCAAGGACTCGTGGTCGAAGCTCGCCGCGGAGAAGCCCGCGCAGGCCGCGGCGCCCGCGCCGCGCGCGCCGGACAGCGCGGCGCAGCGGGCGCAGCCCGCGAAGCCGAAGGCCGAGCGCGCGCCCCTGGAGGAGCGGCTCGCGCGGCTCGAGCCGGCGCGGGCCGAGAAGGCCAGACACCTCATCGACGCGCGGGGGATCCCCGGCGACGACGCGGTCGTCCTGGCGGAAGACGACGGCCTGCTCCGGCTCTTCGAGGAGGCCGTCGCCGTCCACGATAACGCGCGGAGCGCCGCCAACTGGGTCATCCATTCGCTCTCGCGCGAGCTGAAGGACAAGAAGACAGGCGACCTGCCCTTCACAGGTGCGCAGCTCGGCGAGCTCCTGGCGCTGATTGATGACGGGACCATTTCCGGGAAGATAGCGAAAGACGTCCTGGCTGAGATGATGCAGCAGGGCGGTAGCCCGAAGGCTATCGTGGAACGCCGAGGGCTCCGGCAGGTCGCCGACGAGGGCGCCCTGGAGCGCATCGTCGACCAGGTCGTCGCCGCGCATCCCGGCGAGGTTTCCCGCTTCCGCGCGGGCAACGCGAAGCTGATCGGGTTCTTCGTCGGTCAGGTCATGAAGGCCTCCGGCGGCAAGGCGAACCCGGACCTGGTCAATGCGCTGCTGACCAGGAAGCTGGCGTAATTCTCCCACCCACACGCTGCTTCGCTTCCCCCCCGACTCGGGGTGCGCGCGAGTGCTGCGCTCTGCGGAGTCTCCCGCCCGGCACCTGACTACGTGATGCGTGTCACGGCAGTGTGCAGAAACATGTCCAGGAAAATGTCCATAAAGAAATTGAATTCAAGATCGGTATTGGTGTAGATCAGATTAGGACTATGGAATCTACACGCCAGTTCGCTCTCATCGTCTGCGTGGCTGTAGCGTCCTCGCAGGCCGCTTGTGTCGTGTCCGCCGAGCTCGAGGGTGATGATGACGTGGTGGCGGAGGTCCAGCAGGAGGTCGTGGTCCACAACGCGCTGACCCGCAACGCGCTGACCCGCAACGCGCTCACCCGGAATGCGCTGACCCGCAACGCCCTCACCCGCAACGCCCTCACCCGCAACGCCCTGATGGGCAACTCGTTCACGAGCGAGGCGCTCCGCGACCCCGAGTCGCGAGAGCTCCTCAGCTTCATCGTGAGCTGCGCGCTCCCCGAGGACGAGAGCTTCAAGGTGGAGGTGGGCGGCAAGTCGTACACGTTCACCGGCGAGCTCGGCCTCGCGCCCGAGTGGGGCACGCGCCAGGGCTCGTGTGGTGAGACGTGTCAGGAGTGGGTATCAGCCTGCCTGCTCGCCCGCGTGAATTACCGGGGCGAGCACGTCACCATCTCGATCCGCGGCCAGAACGAGGCGCTCTCGTCCACGAAGCGGGAGCGCGAGAGGTACGACGTGCCGGAGGCGACCTATTACGGCAATGTCTTCCTGGAGACGCAGCGCCGGTTCGCTTGCCTCGCGCCCGGGAAGAGGTCGATCCCGCGCGTCTGCGGGGACTCGCTCAACAACTGTGTGGTTGACGTCGTGGGCGATTGTAGAGACGTGTGCGATGGCCCGAGGGCCGACGGCAGCTTCCTGCACTGCAGCGACAGCGAGCCCCTGCTCGAGCTGCCGTGCGGGGGTCGCATCTTCCCGCCCCGGACCGATCGCTACAAGAGCTCGGTGACCGTCTTCCTCGAGTAAGCTCGAGCGGGTGGATTCCGGCGCCGTCCTCGCGAGCCGCTTCGTCGTCGAGCGGCAAGTTGCGGCCGGGGGGATGGGGACGGTCTACCGCGCGCACGACCGCCTCGACGACCGCCCCGTCGCCCTCAAGATCCTCCTGAGCCGCGAGGCCTTCGACGTCGAGCGGTTCGAGCGCGAGGCGCAGATCCTCGCCGAGCTCGGCCACCCGGGGATCGTCCGGTACGTCGCCCACGGGCGGACCGGCGCCGGGGACCACTACCTCGCGATGGAGTGGCTGGAGGGCGAGGACCTGGCGGCGTGCCTCGCGCGCCGGCAGCTCAAGATCGCCGAGAGCCTCGCGGTGCTGCGCAGGACCGCGGACGCGCTCGCGTTCGCGCACTCGCGAGGGATCATCCACCGCGACGTCAAGCCGAGCAACATCTTCCTCGTGGCCGGCGACGTCGGCCAGCTCAAGCTCGTCGACTTCGGGATCGCGCGCCCGGACGGGGAGTCGCGGCGGCTCACCTACACGGGCGGGATCCTCGGGACGCCTGGGTACATCGCGCCCGAGCAGATCGAGAGCGGGAGCGCCCTCGACGCGCGGGCGGACGTGTTCTCGCTGGCGTGCGTCTTCTACGAGTGCATCGCGGGCCGCCCGGCCTTCGAGGGGGCGCACGTCATGGCCGCGCTCGCCAAGCTCCTGTTCCAGCAGACGCCCCGGCTGCGCGACGTCCGCGCGGACGTGCCGGAGCCGCTGGAGCTGCTCGTCGACCGGATGATGGCGAAGAACCCCGAGGACCGGCCGCGCGACGGCGGCGACGTCGGGGCGCAGCTCGCGCAGATGGCCGAGGCGCTCGACGCCTGGGCGACGCCGCGGCCCACGACGCTGGCGTCGCAGCGCGACGAGACGATGCGGTCGGCGCGGCCGCCGGGCTTCCTCACGCGCAGCGAGCAGCGGCTCGTGTCGCTCGTGCTCGCCGGCGAGCCGGACGACGTCGAGATGAGCGTGGCGGCGGCCGGCGGGGTGCCGAGCGCGTCGGACGTGTCGAGCGTGCTGCAGGAGCTCTCGAACGAGGGCCCGGGGTCCGCGGTGCCGCGCTCGGAGGTGCGGGCCGCTGTGGAGCCCTACGGCGCGCACATCACGGAGATCTCGCGCGGGTCGCTCATCGCGATCCTCGCCGGCGCCGGGAGCGCCGTGGACCGGGCCGAGCGGGCGGCGCGGTGCGCGCTCGCGCTGCGCGCGCGGTTCCCGGGCATCCCGCTCGCCGTCGCGACGGGGCGCGGGGTGTCGTCGGCGAAGCTCATCGAGGGCGACGTGATCGACAGGGGGGTGCGCGCGCTCAGGGCCGCGCAGGCCGGCGTGGTCCGGCTCGACGACGTGACCGCCAGCGTCGTCGGCGGCCGGCTCAAGATCGACACGGACGAGAACGGGCCGTTCCTCGCCAGCGAGACGGCGGCCGACGAGAGCACCCCGGTCCTGCTCGGCAAGCCGAGCCTGTGGGTCGGGCGCAGCCGCGAGCTCTCCATGCTGGAGGGCGTTTTCGCGGGGTGCGTGAGCGAGTCGCTGGCGAGCGCGGTGCTCGTGATCGGCCCGGCGGGGGCAGGGAAGTCGCGGCTCCGGCTGGAGTTCCTGACCCGGGTGCGGCGCCAGTTCGGGGCGGTGGAGATCCTCTCCGGCAGGGCCGAGTCGGTGGCCGCGGGGTCGCCGTTCGGGCTCATCGCCGACGCGCTCTACAAGGCGGCGGGGATGCGCGAGGGCGAGCCGATCGAGGTGCGGCGGCGCAAGCTGAAGCGCCGGCTGGGGCGCCACCTGAGCGGCGACGCCCTGAGCCGGATCGCGGCCTTCCTGGGCGAGCTGTCGCGGACGCCGTTCCCCGACGGCGAGACGAGCGGGCTGCGCGCGGCGCGCGAGAACGCGATGCTCATGGCCGACGCGACGCGCGCCGCGTGGGAGGACTGGCTCGCGGCCGAGTGCGCGGCGCAGCCGGTGCTGCTCGTGCTCGAGGACCTGCAGTGGGGCGACCCCGCGACCGTGCGCCTCATCGATCAGACGCTCAGGAACCTCAGGGACCTGCCGCTGATGCTGCTCGCGCTGGCCCGGCCCGAGGNAGCCGGTGCTGCTCGTGCTCGAGGACCTGCAGTGGGGCGACCCCGCGACCGTGCGCCTCATCGATCAGACGCTCAGGAACCTCAGGGACCTGCCGCTGATGCTGCTCGCGCTGGCCCGGCCCGAGGTGAGCAGGCAGTTCCCCGGGCTCTGGACCGACCGCGAGGTGCAGACGATCAAGCTCGGGCCGCTGCCCGCGAAGGCGAGCGAGCGGATGGTGCGGAGCGCGCTCGGCGAGGACACGCCCGCCGAGACGGTGGCGCGGGTCGTAGACCGGGCCGACGGCAACCCGTTCTACCTGGAAGAGCTGATCCGCGCGGTCGCTGACGGCAAGGGGCACGTGCTGCCCGACTCGGTGCTGGGCACTGTCGAGGCGCGGCTCGACGCCGAGGGGCACGAGGCGAAGCGCGTGCTGCGGGCGGCGAGCATCTTCGGCGACCGCTTCTCGAAGCTCGCGGTGGCGGCGCTCCTCGGCGGCGCGACGCGGGTGAGGGAGACCGAGACCTGGCTCGACGCGCTCGCGGCGCGGGAGCTCATCGCGCCGGCGTCGACGCCGGGGTGGCTCATCCCGACGGACTACGTGTTCCGCCACGCGATCGTGCGCGAGGCCGCGTACGCGATGCTGACCGAGGAGGACCGCACGCTCGGCCACAAGCTGGCCGGGGAGTGGCTCGAGCGCAGCGGGCACACCGACGCGATGGCGCTCGCGGAGCATTTCCGGCTCGGGGGCGAGCCCGCGCGCGCGGTGCGGTGGTACCGCCGGGCCGCCGAGCAGGCCATCGAGGCGAACGACCTGGCGAGCGCGCTCGCGCGCGCCGAGGTGGGGATCGCGTGCGGGGCGACGGACGAGGAGCTCGGGCGCCTCAGGCTCGTGGAGGCCGAGGTGAGCCTGTGGCAGCAGGAGACGGCGCTCGCGGCGCAGCGCGGCACCGAGGCGGCGAGCCTCGTGCGGCCCGGCAGCCCGTCGTGGTTCCGCGCCATCGGGCAGGTGGTCATGGCGGAGGGGAAGCTCGGCCATTTCGATCGCGTCGAGGCGTGGGCGGCGCGGGCGGCCGAGGCGGTGGGCGCGCTCAGCGCCCGGGTGATGTGCCTGTGCGAGGGCGCGACGTACCTGATCTTCGGCGGCCGCTACGCGGCGGCCGACAAGCTGATCCGGATGCTCGACGCTGTCGCGGGCGAGAAGGCGGGGCTCGAGCCGCAGGCGGCGGGGCTCTACCAGCAGGTGCGCGCGATCCGGGCGCAGACGAGGGGCGACATCGGGGCGGCGCTGAGCGGGCTCACGGCGGCGCTCCCGGCGTTCGAGCAGGCCGGCGACCGCCGGAACGCCTGCTCGGTGCGCGCGAACCTGGGCTTCCTGTACGGCGAGCTCGGCGACTTCGAGGTGGCCGAGTCGGCGCTCCGGACGGCGCTCGCGGCGGCGCAGCGCATGGGCCTCGACGACGTGGAGACGGCCGCGCTCCAGAACCTCGGCTACGTCATCGCCCACCTGGGGCAGCTCGAGGAGGCGAAGCAGCTCGAGCAGCGCGCCGCCGCCGCGTTCCACCAGCAGGGCGACCGGCGGATGGAGGGGGTGGCGCTGATGTACCTCGCGCAGATCCTGCTGCGCTCGGGCGATCCGGCGGGCGCGGAGCGCGAGGCGCGCGCCGCGGTCGAGGCGCTGAAGGTGGCGCCGCCGCTCCGCGCCGCCGCTGTCGCGGTGCTCTCGCGCGCGCTGCTCGCGCAGGGCCGCGGGGAGGAGGCGCTGCCGGCCGCGCGCGAGGCGTTCGCGCAGCTCGAGGAGGCGGGCTCGCTGGAGGAGGGGGAATCGCTGGTGCGGCTCGCCTACGCCGAGGCGCTCGCGGCCGCGGGGGCCGCGCGCGAGGCGGCCGAGGCGCTCGCCGCCGCGCGCGAGCAGCTGCTCAGCCGCGCGGCGAAGATCAGCGACCCGACCTTCCGCGAGCGGTTCCTGACGTGCGTGCCCGACAACGCGAGGACGCTGGCGCTCGCCGCCACCGGGTGACCCTCCGTGGATGTGCGCCGCCGGGTGAGCCTCAGCGGGCGTCGCCCTCGGCCGCGAACAGCGGCGCGCCGGGGGGCTCGCTCCGCGCCCCGTCGACGGCGACCTGCGCGGCCGGCGGGCGCGCCCCGGCGCCGAGGAGGCGCATGGCCTCGCGGTAGCCGTCGAGGGTCCCGACGTCGGCGTACGCGGTCCCGGCGCGGACGCCGAGCGCCACGCCGCCGCGGCCGATGTACTCGTTGACGAGGGGGCCGATGTGCTCGTCGCGCCGGCCCCGCGCGCGCCAGAGCTCGTGGAGCTCCTGGAGCGCCGCGCCGGTCAGCTTGAAGGCGCCCCAGGTCCAGCGCGACGCGGGGTCGCGGTGCCTCACCTGGATCTCGAGGACGCGCCCGTCGTCGTCGGTGACCACGGCGTCGAGGAGCTCCGGGCGGTCGACAGGGAACAGGAGGAAGGAGAGGGCCCGCGACCGGAGCGCCGAGAGCCCGTCCTCGGGGAACCAGATCGTGTCCGGCAGGCCGACGAACACGAGATCCTCCGGCGGGATGAGCGGCAGCGCGCGGAAGATGGCGTCGCAGAGGCCGGCGGGCCTCGGCTGGACGACGTACGACAGGCTCGCTTGCCCGGCGGTGGCCCCGTAGTAGTCGAGGACGTCCGAGCTGCCCGACGAGACGACGAAGCAGATCCTTGTCGCGCCGGCGAGCAGCACGCGCTCGACGAGGTGCTCGCTCAGCGCGCGAGGCCGCGCGACGCCCCGCTCGAGGCGGCTGCCGACCGGCAGCAGCTCTCTCGAGAAGGCGGGCGGCCGAGCGCCGCTCTCCCGCCCGACGGCCGGGATGACCCCCCACACCGCGGTCTTTCTCCCACTCACGTCGATTTCGTCAATGGTTCTCGTCACTTCTATAAACCCTCGCGTTCTCGGAGCGCCGCTCGCCGGCGTCAAGCCGGCCGTGATCGATTGAGTGGCGTCCCCTGCTCTCTTGCTCGCCTGAATGCTCGTGTGAATTGGAGTCCAACATCGTGCTTGCGATCGTGCGGATCAAGTCGAGCCCATGGGCCCATATGTCAAGCCGACCCCGGATTTCTGGCTGTCAAGACATGCCGAGAGCTCGTGTTGTCAAGCGCGCGGAAGGCTTGTCTTCGAGGTCAAAATATTGCCCCGGCCAACGCAAAAATGATTCGAGCGGTGCCTTCATGTCCGTGGACTGACATTCTCGAAGCGCGCATCACGGACACGCATGCATGCACGGAGCAGGGCTGTACGGGGACCGCCGTAGAGAAGATCAGGCTCGGACGTAGCGACGCGGCGTTCCGAGGGGCGGTGTCAGCGTTCTGTCAGGAGGAGATCACGACGTCGCCGCGGGCGGGGGGATGTCGCACCTCCGCGCCTGTCCGCGCCTACGAGGGGAGCGTCGCCGGATCCAGGGCCGGCTCGCCGGCGTCGCGCGCCGCGATCGCGGCGGCGTGGCGGCGCAGCCGGTCGCCCATGACGTTCGGGATGCGCTCCGCGGCGCGCAGCGCGGCCGAGAGCGCGGCGCGCGCGGCGGCGAGCCGGCCGCGGCGCAGGGCGGTCACCGCGCGGATCTCGAGCACCTCGATGTGCTCTTGGCCGACGGAGCTCTGCGCCGAGCGGTCCACGAGGGCGTCCCACGCGCCGTCGCTCCCGTCGCCGCTGTCGCCCGTCGCCAGGCCGATCATGGCGCAGAGCACCTCCTCGGAGGGGACCATCAGCGCGTCGGCGCGGCCCTCGGCGCGCGCCTGGTCCTGCGTCGCGCGCATCCGCTCGAACAGCGCGCGGGCCTCGTCCTCCTCGCCGCAGTAGAAGAGGAACCGGGCCTTGAGGAGCAGGGCGACGGGCCGGCACGCCCCGCAGAACCGGCGCTGCTCGATCTCGAGCGCGCGCTCGATGTGCGGCTCCGCCGCCGCGAGGTCGTCCATGAGGTAGAGGTACTCGCCGAGGTTGTACTCGCCGACGCGCTCCAGCCCGCTCTGGCCGAGCTCGCGCGCGAGCGACAGCACCCGCTCGAGGTCGGCGATCATCCGCGCCTTGTCGCCGCGGCACGCCCAGAGGAGCGCGCGGTTGTTGGTCACCGAGCCGAGGTGGAGCGTGTCGCGGTGCGCCTCGCAGAGCGCGATCGCCCGGCCGAGCGCGTCCTCGGCGTCGTCGAGCCGGCCGAGCCCCTGGAGGACGAAGCCGAGCATGAGCAGCGAGATGACGAGCGTCTCGTAGCCGTCGCCGCCCAGCGAGGCGGCCGCGGTCGCGGCGCGCTCGAGCGCGGCGGCCGCCTCCTCCTCCCGGCTGAAGCGGTGGAGCGAGCGCCCGACGCCGAGCGAGAGGCGCGCGGCGAGCGCCGGCGACAGCGCGATGCCGGCGGCGAGCGCGCGCGCCTCCTCGACGCGCTCCTCCGAGCTCTTGAACTCGTCCATCCAGTCGAGCGCCGTCGCCTCGTCGAGGAGGATGTCGATCTGCGCCGGGACGTCGCCCCGCGCGCGCGCGATCGCCCGCGCGCTGGCGAAATCGGCGAGCGCGTCGTGGTAGCGGCCCAGGCGGTAGCGCATGAGGCCGCGGCCCCGGTGCGCGGCGGCGCGATCGGGGCGCGCGCGCGGCGGGCTCGAGGGGGCGTCGTCGCGCGATGGAAGCGGCGGGCTCGAGGGGGCGCTCGCGCCCTGCGCCGCCGGATCGCTCGGCTGCTCCAGCGCGCGGCTGTAGAACGTCTCCGCGTCGAGGTAGGCGTGCCGGGCGCGCGCGCGCTCGGCCAGGGTGAGGTAGGCGGCCTCGGCGACCCCGGCGAGGCCCGCGCGCGCGGCGTGGTACGCGAACGGGAGCAGGCGCGCGTCCCTGTCGTGGGGCGCGGCGCGCTCGCCGCCCTCGCCGCCCTCGTCGCCGGCCGCGTCGCGGTGCAGCTTGAAGGCCGCCAGGTGCACGCGCCGGCGGAGCGGCTCGGGCGCGCCGCGGGCCACGGCCTCGCGGACCAGCGCGTGCCGGAAGCCGATGCGGCCCCGCCGATCCTGGACGAGNGGAAGCCGATGCGGCCCCGCCGATCCTGGACGAGCAGGCCCGCGGCGAGCAGGCGCTTCACGGCGACGGCGGCGTCGAGCGGGAGGTCGCCGGCCTCGCCGTGCTCGTCGAGCCGCTGGAGCACGCCGGCCACCTCGGCAACGGTGACGTCGGGGCCGAGGAGCGCGACGAGGCGCGCGTGCGCCTGGAGCGCGGGCGGGAGCGCGTCGATCTCGCCGAGCGCGAGCCAGTCGAGGAGCGGCATGCCGGGGAGGCGATCGAGCTCGTCCGTGGCGAGGTACCAGGCGTCGCCGCGCGGGTGCCGGCGCACGATGCCCTCGCGCTTGAGGCCGCGCACGAGCTCGACGAGCAGGAGCGGGACGCCCTGCGTGCGCTCGACCAGGTGCGTGAGCGCGGGCTCGGGCACGTCCTCGGCGGGCAGGAGCAGCCGCCGGCAGAGGGCGATCGCGCTCTCGCGGTCGAGCGCCTCGAGGCGGTGCGTCTCGCGGCGCGCGGCGCGGTCGCCGAAGGAGGGGCGCGCGCGCTCGAAGGTCGGCCGCGCGAGGGCGCAGATGAAGAGCGGGCTCCGCGCCTCGGCGAGCGCCGCGTACTCGAGCGCGGCGAGCGCCGCGTCGTCCGCCTCGTGCGCGTCGTCGAGCACAACGAAGAGCGGCGTGCGGTGCGACC
>NZ_JEMA01000310.1 GCF_001589285.1 Sorangium cellulosum
GAGGCTCACGCGCGCGGCGGACGGGCCTGCTTGACGTGCGTCGCGAGGAGATCGAGGTTCAGCGGGCGCCTCACAGCGAGGGCGTCGTGCCGGCAGGAGCGGCGGGCTGACCGGTCGGCGCGTCGGGCAGCCGCCGCATCGCGCCGGCATAGAAGGTCCGCAGCGTGTTGCGCCCGCAGTAAGGGCACAGCCACGCCACGTCGAACCGGTCGAGGTGGGCGTTGATGCTGTGCGCCGGCGCGAGCTCCCGATCGGCCTCACCGGAGGCCGACCGACCGCGGGGGGCCGCGGCCCACCCGGCGATGACGTGCCGGCGCTCGTCCAGGGTGGCTGAGAGGCTTGCCTGGCACTCGCAAGGAGTGGAGATGAGGAACCGACTCATGCGTAACCGTCCTTCGTAGATGTTTCCGTAGAACCATGTCGGCATGCCGCGACGCGGCGTGCCCGGGAAGCGTGCTCGGGCGGCGCCCGGGAGCTTTTCTCGGGATCCATGTCCCGGAGCCATGCCCCGAAAGAGACGCGTCCCCATATAAAGGTTGGTCAGTTTGAGCTCAAGGGGTGTTAGCCTGGAGTACGGTCGCCTTGCTGTGGCCGAGGAAGGGGAGTCCATGACCGCTCGACGTGCCGCTCGTGAGCGCGCGACGCTGGCGTC
Organism: Sorangium cellulosum; assembly: GCF_001589285.1. Lineage (GTDB taxonomy): Bacteria > Myxococcota_A > Polyangia > Polyangiales > Polyangiaceae > Sorangium > Sorangium cellulosum_G. Next base: position 653 of record NZ_JEMA01000310.1, read on the forward strand.
CGGGAGGTTGCAGGTCGTCGAGACGCGGCGGCCTGGACCGCGCTCGGTGCGCAGCTTCAAGATCCTGCTCGCGCACGACCCGCGCGCGGCGACCTGCGATCCGCTGGCCCGCGCGATCGAGGCCGCGCTGGAGAACGTCGAGATCGTGGACGCCTCGTCGATCGACGATGCCCTGCTCGCGTCGGCGACCGAGCGGTTCGACGCGTGCCTGGTCTGCCTGGATCTGCCGCCGGCCCCGCTCGGCGGCGCGCGCCTCGCGGCCGAGCTCGTGGGCACGAACCACCCGGTCGTGCTCGTGACGAGGAGCCAGCGCTGGCTGCCGCCCGACAGGCCCGCGCTGCAGAGCCTACCCTGGATCCCGCCCGACGCGGGCACGGCCGAGATCACCAGGGCGATCACGGAGGCGACCAGCGAGTGCGACAGCGTGATCCGCAGGCGCGCGCCGCTGCCCGGCGAGCTGCTCGACGCGCCCGCCTTCCGCGCGCGGCGGTGAGCGCGGCGCGCGTCGCGCGCGGGATCGAAAAACCAGAGGAAGGGGGTTGCTCTACGGCTCGAGATTCGATAGAAGCTTCCTCCACCTCAAGCGGGACTAGCTCAGTTGGTAGAGCATCAGCTTCCCAAGCTGAGGGTCGCGGGTTCGAATCCCGTGTCCCGCTCCGAGGATCGCCGGCCCCCTCTTGCGCTGACGGTCCTCCTGCCGTTGGATGCCGTGAGGCCGAGGAGCGTCTCGCGCTCCGACGCCTCCGAGACGTCTCCCTGAGCTGAGCTCGGGAGCGGACGACGAGCGCTCGCCGCGCGCTGCGCGAGACGGACATCCTCTGGGGGCGCACGACGCCTGAATCCGGGTACCTCCCGCTGCGTGGGCAGCGGTGCCCCACCACATTGGGACACTCGGAGGTGCTCATGCAGGATGGCCGGCGCATCGCGCTGAACGCGGCGCTGATGCTCCTCAAGCAGGCGATCATGGCCGTCCTCGGCGTCGTGTTCGTCGGCTACCTCGCGCGGAAGGTGGGGGTCGCCGCGTGGGGCGAGTTCCAGGCCTCGCTCGCGATCGCGAGCATCGTCACGATCGCCGCCGGCGTTGGCGTGAGGGGATACCTGGCCCGTGAGGTCGCCGTGCGGCCGGAGCTCGGACCGCGTCACCTCGGCGCGGCGCTCGCCATCCGCGGCGTCACCGGCACGCTGGTGCTCGGCGCGACGGTGGCCGTCGTGCTCGCGACCCGCTCGGGCGTCGGCGCGCAGCTCGTCGTGCTCGCCGCGGCGTCCCAGCTCGCGACGCTGCTCTACTCGACCATGTGGCTCTCGTTCGAGGCCCACGAGCGCTTCCAGTACATCCTCTACGCGGAGCTCGGCGCCAGGCTGTTCGTCATCGCGCTCTCGGCGGCCCTGCTCGCGCTCGGCTTCGGCGTCGTCGCGGCGGCCGCGGCGTTCCTGCTCGGCAACGTGCTGGAGCTCGGGATCACCGCGCACTACCTCCGCTCCCGGCTCTACCGGCCGGAGTTCGCGACGCCCCCCGCCGAGCTCTGGCAGATCGCGAAGCGCAGCCTGCCGATCGGCGCGCTCGGCGCGCTCGCGAGCGCGCTCCTCCAGGCCGACCGCGTCATGCTCCGCGCCCTCTGCGACGAGCAGGCCGTGGGCGTCTACAGCGCCGCCTGGGTGCTCAGCGAGAACTTCCGCATGCTCCCCGAGGTCCTGCTCGGCGCCGCCTTCGCCGCGGGCATGCGCCTCTACGCCCAGGATGGCGACGCGTTCGGGCGCCTCTACAGCGGCTGCATGCTCGTCGCCGCGCTCTTCGGGCTGCCTGTCGCCGCCGGCGTCGCGCTGCTCGCGCCGGACATCATCCGGCTCGTCTACGGGGCGACGGGCGACTACGCCCCGTCGGCGGAGGTCCTCCGGATCCTCGCCTGCGGCGTCCCCGTGACCTTCGCGTTCCAGGTCGTGACGCTGCCGCTGCTCGCCGCGAAGCGCGAGGTCGCGATGGTGCAGATGCTCGCGGTGACGCTCGTCGCCAAGATCGCGCTGAACCTGCTCCTCCTGCCGCGCTACCGCGCCCTGGGCGCCGCGTGCGCGACGCTGGCCGTCAGCGCCGGGGCGCTGATCGCGTCGTGGGGCATGACCGCGCGCTGGGCCCACTTCGTCGAGCTCGGCCGCATCGCCGCGATCCTCGTCGCGACGGCGGTGATGGCCAGCGCCGCCTACGCTACGCGCGTCCTCGCCGGGATGTGGGCGTCGATGGCGGTGGGCGTCGCCGTGTACGTCGTCCTCCTCGTCGCCCTGCGCGCCGTCTCCTTCCGCGAGCTGCGCGCGCTGCTCGCGCGCCGCGTCCGCGCCTCGCCGGCCGCCGTGGCGTGACCCGCGCGCGCCGCGTCCGCCTCGCCGGCCCCGCGGTGCGATCGACGTCCGCCGCGGGCGGGCCCGGCGAACGCGCCCTCCTGTGCGCGTGTGCGGAACGAGGGGCGATCCAGATTCCGCATTTTTCGCGGGGGATGCCGCTCGCCACGGGTCTCTGTGGTTGCCGACATGCGCTCTCATCCGGCGGGATTCACGCAGGAGGAGCACGACGCCTGGGGCCCGGAGGTGACGGTGCCGCGGCCCTCCTCGTGGCATGCAGCGTGAATAGCGGAGGGCCGATGTGGCGGCGCGGGCAGGTGCGGGGGCTGGCCGGGGTGGGGCGACTCCGGCAATGGATGGCGCGGCGGCCGTCCTCGCTCCGCGCCCTCGGCGCGCCGGGGCGAGACGACGTGAGCGCGGCGGAGCAACCGTGGAGGTCGAGGGAGATGGACCTGCCCATGGGCGACGGCGGCTACGCGCTCCTCGCGCGCCTGTCGGCCGGCGGCATGGCGGAGCTGTTCCTCGCGTGCCGGCGCGGGCCGGCAGGGATCGCCCACCCCGTCGTCGTGAAGCGCCTTCGCCCCGAGGCGCGGCGCGATCCATCGATCGTGCGGATGTTCCTCCGGGAAGCCTGGATCAGCGCCCGGCTCCAGCATCCGAACGTGATCCGGTTCCACGACTTCGTCTTTCACGAAGGGCGCCATCACCTCGTGGTCGAGTACGTCCCGGGCTGCGATCTCGCCGCTGCCGCGCGCGCGCACTTCGCCGAGGGGCGGCCGTTTCCGCTCGAGGCGGCGCTCGAGATCGGCCTGGGCGTGCTGCGGGCGCTCGGGCACGCGCACGGGCTCCGCGACGACGCGGGGAGCCTCGTCGGCCTCGTGCACCGCGACGTGAGCCCGCAGAACGTGCTCCTCTCGCTGGAGGGCGAGATCAAGCTCATCGACTTCGGCGTCGCGAAGATGACGGCGACGAGCGGGATGGAGGACGCAGGCCCCCTCGGCCCGGCGTGGCCGGCAGGGGGGGCGGCGCCGTCGAGCGGCGCCGGCACGGTGAAGGGCAAGCTCGGCTACGTGGCGCCCGAGCAGCTCCGCGGGCAGCGGATCGACGCGCGGGCGGATCTCTTCGCGGTCGGGGTGATCCTGTTCGAGCTGCTGACGGGCAGGCGCCTGTTCCACCGGAAGGACGACGGCGCGACGATGCGCGCGGTGCTCTCCGGCGAGGTGCCGGCGATCGCGCCGCTCCGCCCGGCGTGCCCTGCGCTGCTCGAGGAGGCCGTGCGGCGCGCGCTCGCCCGCGATCCCGAGGGCCGCTTCGAGACCGCCGCGGACATGGAAGAGGTGCTCGCCGAGGTGCTCGTGTCGCTGCGCAGCGCGCCGAGCGGGCGCGACGAGCCGAGCTCGAGCGAGCGCGGCCTCCTCGCTGGCCAGGAGCTCGCGGCGCTCGTGCGCGAGGTCACGAGCGGGCGCGATCGGCACCGATCGATGCTCGCGCGGGGCTGCCGGAGATCCGCCGGGCTCCGCTGTCGACAAGGCTCGCGGCCACGGGGCGCGAGCCGGTCTGGAGGGGGCTCGAGGGCGGCGCCCGCGAGCCGCTCCGGAGAGGCGTCGCGGCGGACGGCCGAGCGGCGCCCCGGGGATGAGCGCGACGAGGCGACGCCGCGGCTGCGCGGGCTGGAGGGGGTCGCGAGCCCGCCGGAGGACAGGAGCGAGCGAGGCGACCTCAGCGACGCCATGGACGCCGCCACGCCGCACTGGAGGGACGCGCGCCCGCCGCGGCGCTTTCGGCTTCTGTCCTGGCTCGTGATCGCGGCCGTCACGTTCGCCGCCGGAGCGCTCGCGGGCAGGGCGATCGGCGCGACGAGCGCCGGCTCCTCCAGCGCGCAGCGCCCGCGCGGCGACAGCGCGGAGACAGCGCGATCCAGGGCAGAGACCCATTCGGCACCGCGACGGTGATGCGTCGAACGCGAACGGCCCTTTGCGGTGGCACAGGCAGCGCCGGGCTCGCTAGCCTAGCCGGCCCTGATGTTCGTCCGGAATCTCCTGAGCCGTTCCTTCGCCATCGCCGCGCTGACCGTACCTCTCCTCGCGAGCTCCACGAGCGGGAGCGCGCTGCCTCGCCCCACCCCCGGCGAGCCGGAGGAGCCGAGCTCGCTCGGCGCCGCCATCGAGGGGCAGTCCATCTGCGTCGGCTCGACGGTGGCGAGCGCGGGTGAGCTCGGCGATGTCCTCTATTACCGCAGCGCGCCGGGCGAGCGCGGCGAGGTCTCCGTCGGCTATTACGCCTTCTTCTCGGAGGAGCGGCCCTGGGGCAACAACTGGCTGACCTGGACCGTGCTGCCCGCGCTCGCGGTGGACCTCGTCTACACGCACGGGCTGTTCTTCGGTCCGGGGATCCAGCGCGTCGCTTACGGCAAGGGCGACGTCGAGGGGTTCAGGATCACCTACAGCGTGGGCGAGGACGGGCGGCTCGCCGTCGAGCACGGGGTCGCCGACCGCGGCGATCACAGCGAGGTGCAGCTCGATCGCGCCGATCTGCTCTCGGTCGATCCCGCGCAGCCGACAGTCTACTCGCGGTGGTGGAGCCACCAGCTCGGCGGGCAGGGCGCGGCGCCGGACGATCTCGTGACCCGCCGCTGCTATGGCGCGGGCGCCATCCGGCCGCTGCCCCCGGACGTCGCGCTCGATTTCCGCCTGGACCGGCGCGCCGGACCGGCGCGCGTGGTGCCCGCGGCGGCGCTGCTCGGGCAGCCCGCGGCGCCTCGGCAGGGCGATCAGGACCTCGCTCTCCGGCCGAGCGTCGCGTTGTAGATCGCGAGAAGGATGACGGCGCCCAGGATCGACATGAAGAAGCCCCCGCTCGACTGGTACGAGGGGTAGATCCCCAGGGCCCGTCCGATGAAGCCGCCGAGCAGGGCGCCGGCCATGCCGAGCAGCGCTGTCACAACGAAGCCAGCCGGGTCGCGCCCGGGGGTCAGCAGCTTGGCGATGACGCCGACGATGAGCCCAAACAGGATCCACAACAGCACAGACATGGCTTGCTCCTCTCGACACCGGGTCACGCCGAGGGGCGTCTTCCCGTGTCAACGCGGAGGCCAGCGTTTGCAGACGACGTGCCGGGCGCGGTGCGCTTCGTTCGCACCGCGGTGAGGCGGCGCCCCGTGGCCAGCGCGCGCGGCGGTGATGCCGTCGAGCGGGTGGGCATCGGCTGTACGCGGCGCGCCGCGCGGCCCGGACGAGGTCGAGGATCGCCGTGCTGCAGGCGCGCGCTCCACGTCGCGGAGTGAGCGCTTCGTTCGCACCGCACCTGCGCCTCGGCGCTCGCCGTCGCCCGGCTCCTCGCCGCATTCGCAGCGCCGCGCCTTCGGCGCCGGGCGAGCGGGCGCTGTAGCGTCGCCCGGGCGGCCCGTGGATGCCCGGCGGGGGCGCTCACGGCGGCTCGATGGGGCAGGCGTGCTCCGGCGCGCCGAGCGCCCTCTCGCGCGCGTCGCCTGTCGGGGTCGCGTCGCCGTCGCGCCCCGGCGAGGGCGAGGTGAGCGGGGCGAGCGCGGCGCCGGCCGCGCTGAAGAGCAGGCACAGCGAGCCGCCGAGCACCGTGGCCGCGACGGTGCCGATCACGACAGGCGCGAGCCGCCGTCGGCGGCGCCGGCGCAGCCCGCTCTGGCTCCGCAGCCCGCCGGACAGGCGCGTCCGGAGGAGGATGAGCGGGGCGAGCGCGGCGTCGAGCTCGGGGCTGCGATGCGCGTGGGCTGGCTCGGGGGAGGGAAGGGCGACCGCGGCCGGGGCAGGTGGCGCGGCGAGCGAGGGAAGAGGGGGAGGCGAGGCCGCGGCAGGGGGATGCGAG
>NZ_JEMA01000311.1:0-107 GCF_001589285.1 Sorangium cellulosum
GCTCCGGCGCGCCGCCACCGCCGCCACCACCGCCGCCGCCGCCGTTCAGCCGCCGCTCGAGATCGCCGAGGCGGCGCAGCAGCTCGTCGATCGGCAGGAGCGGCGGG
>NZ_JEMA01000311.1:143-5312 GCF_001589285.1 Sorangium cellulosum
GGCGGCCGCCTCGCGAGGCGCACCAGCGCCATCTCTAGCGAGGCGCGCGGCTGGCCGCTCCGGACGATGTCGTCGAACGCGCGCGAGAAGCCCTGGTGAAGCCGCGTGAGGTCGTCCGCGTCCGCCCTCGCCGCGAGCGCGCGCGCGTCGGCGACCTCCTCGTCGGCGAGATCGAGCAGCGGCGCCGGATCGTCGCAGACCTTGGCCACCACGAGGTCGCGCAGGTGCGCGAGGAAGTCGCGGGCCACGTGCGGCAGGTCGTACCCCTGCTGCGCGAGCTCGCCGACGATGCGCACGCACGCCGCGGGATCGCCGTCCACGAGCGCCTCCGCGAGCCGGTGCAGCACAACGCGGTCGGCCACGCCGAGCACCTTCGCCACGCCCTCGGCCGTGATGCGATCGCCGCTCGTGCCCACCCACGCGATCACCTGGTCGAGAAGGCTCATCGCGTCGCGCATGCTCCCCGCCGCCTCGCGCGCGAGCGCGCTGAGCGCCGGATCGTCCGCGGGGATCTTCTCCTGCTCGAGCACCCAGCGGAGCCGCGCCGCGATCGCCTGCGCGCCGATGAGCTTGAAGTCGTAGCGCTGGCACCGGCTCAGGATCGTGACCGGGACCTTGTGCACCTCCGTCGTCGCGAAGATGAACTTCACGTGCGGCGGCGGCTCCTCCAGCGTCTTCAGGAACGCGTTCCACGCCGCGTTCGAGAGCATGTGGACCTCGTCCACGATGAATATCTTGAACCGGTCGCGCGCCGGCCGGTACGGCAGGCTCTCCTGGAGCTTGCGCACCTCGTCGACGCCGTTGTAGCTCGCGCCGTCGATCTCCTGGACATCGACGTCCGCGCCGACCGTGATCTCGGCGCACGGCGCGCACGTCTGGCACGGCTTCGCCGTCGGGCCGTGGACGCAGTTCAGCGCCTTCGCGAGGATGCGGGCGCTCGTCGTCTTGCCGACCCCGCGGACGCCCGTGAAGAGGAAGGCGTGCGCGACGCGATCGCGCGCGATGGCGTTGGCGAGCGTCGTGGAGACGTGCTCCTGGCCGACGAGATCCTCGAAGGACTGCGGGCGCCATTTCCGCGCGAGGACGACGTAGCTCATACGCTGCTCGACTAGCACCTTCTCGCGGGCGCGTCGCCGCGGCTGTGGCCGGCACGGAGGTCGCCCCGCATTCCGGAGAGTTTGCCAGAGTTGCCGCGCCGAACGCACCCCGCTCCGTCACGGCCGGGCGCGGGCGCCGCGCAGCAGGGGAGTGCCTGGAGAGCCGGAAGGGTCGGTTCCCTGGAGAGCTCCTCCGCTCCCCGGGCACCCTGTGCGCGGCGGCGCCGCGCCGGTCCGCGCACCGCGTCGAAAAGGCCCGCGCTCGCCCCTTCCCCTTCCTCCCCCTTCCCGGTTGCGGCCCGGCGCCGTTCACGGCATAGACCGCCGTCTGACCATGCAATTTCGCGGCGGAATGAATGAGCTGGTTCGCCAGGCGGCGCGCATGCAGCGCAAGATCGACCAGGTGAAGGGCGAGCTGAAGGACCGCGAGGTGAGCGCGACAGCCGCCGGCGACAAGGTCTCGGTCGTTGTCTCCTGCGAGGGCAAGCTGCGCCGGATCGACGTCGACCCCGCGTTCCTCGCGAGCGAGGGCCTGGAGATGGCGCTCGACGCCATCGTCGCGGCGACGAACTCGGCGCTCGACACGGCCGACAAGCTCGTCGAGAGCGAGATCGCCAAGGTGACCGGCGGCGTCAAGCTCCCCGGCATGCACACTTGATCGCGTTGCGTCCCCCGGCGTCGCCCCCCGGCTCCTCGAAGGTCCCGAACGGCGGCCGGGCCGCGCCCGCGCCCGGCTTCCGCGGCGCGCCCGGCGGCATGCCCGCCCGGCTGTCGCGCGTCGCCCAGCTCCTCGCGCGCCTGCCCGGGGTCGGCGAGAAGACGGCCCAGCGCTTCGCCCTCTTCCTCGTGACAGCCGGCGAGGACACAGCGCGCGACCTGGGCGGCGAGCTCGTCGAGCTCTGCGACCACATCCGGCCGTGCGCCCGCTGCGGCAACATCGCCGAGATCGGCGAGGACGGCCAGGCGCTCTGCGCCGTCTGCCTCGACACGCGGCGCGACGGCGCGCTCCTCTGCGTCGTCGCGCGCGTGCAGGACCTGCTCGCGATCGAGCGGAGCGGGGCGATGCGCGGGCGCTACTTCGTGCTCGGCCGGCTCCTCTCGCCGCTCGAGGGGGTCGGCGCCGAGGAGCTGCCGCTCGAGGCGCTCCGGGCGCGCGTGCGCGACCCCGAGCAGCCGGTGCGCGAGGTGCTTGTCGCCACGCCGCCGTCGGTCGACGGAGAGGCGACCGCGCTGCTCATCGCGCGCGAGCTCGGCGCCATGGGGATCCAGGTCACGCGCATCGCCAGCGGCGTGCCGCACGGGGGAGATCTGGAGTTCGCCGACCAGGTGACGCTGGGGCGAGCCATCGAAGGCCGGAAGAGCTTCGGCTAGGGGGAACCGCGCCGACCGGCCCCCGGCGCGCCGTGCGGGCGGGCCGGGCGGGCGGGCCTTCCGCCTCGCCGGAGCGCTCCACGATTCAGAGGTCGACATGTCCAAAACCGCAATCACATCCGATCGGGCCCCGCGCGCCATCGGCCCCTACTCGCAGGCCGTCAGGGCCGGCGATCTCGTGTTCTGCAGCGGCCAGATCCCGATCGATCCGGCGACGGGCGAGCTCGTCGCCGGCGGGATCGAGGCGCAGACCGCCCAGGTGATCAAGAACCTGACCGAGGTGCTGTCCGCGGCCGGCGCGAGCTGGAACGACGTGGTGAAGACCACGATCTTCCTCACGGACCTCGCGGATTTCGCCGTCGTCAACCAGGTGTACGGGGCGGCCGTCGGCGGCGTGCTGCCCGCACGGGCGACGGTGCAGGTGGCGGCGCTGCCCAAGGGCGCCGCCGTCGAGATCGAAGCTGTTGCCCATCTTTCGCGATAATCGGGGAGCCGCGGCCGCGGTCCCCATCTCCAAAATGTCCCCGGGAGCCTCGACATGAGCACAAAGAACGAGAGCGAGAGCACGGAGCGGACCGCCAGCGCAGTTCCCGAAGCTGCGCGCGAGGGCGCCCCCGATGCAGAGAGCGCAGACAAGCCGCGCGCGCGGAGGGTCGTCCGCTCGGCGAGCACGTCCGTCGCGAGCAAGGCCGACGAGCCGTCGGAGGGCGCCTCGGCGCAGCCCGCGGGCGAGGCGCCGCGTCCCCCCTCGGCCAAGGCCGCCGCAAAGGAGCCGCAGGGCTCGCTGCTGGATCTGATCGCGCCCCGCAAGCGGCCCGCGCTGGCCGACGCGCCGGCGCCTGCCACGAACGAGGACACCGCGCCGCCGCCCACCGTCGCGCCGCGCGTGGTGCGCGACTACCGCGCGCCCAGGCCCGAGCGGCCCGCCGTCGCGGCCGGCGGCCCGAGGCCCGACCGCGGGCCCAGGCCCGACAGGGGACCCAGGCCCGACCGCGGCCCGAGGCCTGATCGCGGCCCGAGGCCCGACCGCGGGCCCAGGCCCGACAGGGGACCCAGGGCAGAGCAGGGACCTGGAGCAGCGCAGGGAGCCGGCGGGGAGCAGGGCCCGAGGCCCGACCGCGGGCCCAGACCCGACAGGGGACCCAGGCCCGACCGCGGCCCCAGGCCTGATCGCGGCCCCAGGCCGGACCGCGGCTTCTCGGCGCGGCCCGGCACCGAGGGCGGGCGGCCGGACAGCGGGCGCCCGCAGGGCGCTCGGGCCGGGGCACAGGGCGCCGAGGGACGAGGGCCCGCGCCGAAGCAGCAGAGCCAGCGGATGGTGACCGTGACCGGCCAGGGAGCGACAGCGACGGTGGTGACGGCCAAGGAATCCCGGCCGCAGCAGCAGCAGGGCCCGACGAGGCCGGCGCACCTCCTGTTCGCGCTGCCGGCGGCGAAGGCGAAGCAGGTCGCGGCCTCGGACAAGCCGGCGCTCACCGCGCGCGAGGCGCTCAGCGCGCGCACAGCGAAGGCCAAGCAGGCCACGGCGGCGGCGAAGAGCAAGGCCGAGGGCGGCGCGCGCCAGGACGGCGGCGCGGGGGCGGCGAAGGTCGACTTCGACGCCGAGGTGCTCGCGGCGGGCTGGGATCGGGCGCTCGAGGCGCTGCGGGCCGCGGGCGACGCCGCGCCGGCGCTCGTCGACGCGTGGCTCGGCGCCTCGAACGTCGAGGCGATCGCGGCGGCCGCCGAGGCGGAGGACGCCTCCGGCGCGGCGCGCAAGGCGGCGCGGCGCGCGCTCAACGTGCTGAAGTCGCGCGGGGCGGCGATCCCGACGCGCCCGCGCGTGGCGCGGCTCGCGGACGACCGCGCCGAGGTGGTCGAGGCGACGCTGATCCCGCCCGACTCGAGCGGGACCGAGGCGATCGCGATCACGAGCCGCGACACGAGCGGCCGCTACCGGATCGCGGAGGTGATCGTGCGCGAGTCGGTCGGCGTGCTCCACGCCGGCGCGGGGTGGCTCAGCGGCTCGCAGCTCAAGGAGGGCCGCGCGCGCGCCTACGACAACCTGGGCACGGCGCCCGTGCCCGTCTCCCTGGAGTGGGCGCGCCACCGGATCGCGGAAGCGAAGCGGCAGAACGCTGTGTCGGGGCAGGTCGTGCCGCTCGGGCTGGAGGGGTGCCGCGATCTCATCGAGCCCGCGCCGGAGGCCGAGCCGCGGCACCCGGTGGCCGACCTCGAGGAGAGCCTGACGGACGAGCTGGTGACGGCGCACATCGCCGGCTCCGCCGCCCTGCACGAGGAGCCGGAGTTCCGGCACTGGCTGCCCGCGCGGCCGGCGCTCGACGAGCTCCTGCAGAAGGTCGGCCAGCGGCTCGGGGCCGCCGGGGCGCGCGATCCCGAGCAGGTGAACGTGGCGCTGCGCGAGGAGATCGAGCTCGCGACCGACCGGTTCTTCTCGCCCGAGGTGCGCGCGCAGCTCGCGGCCCGGATGCGCAGCAGCGCCGTCTCGCTGCGCGCGCGCAAGGGCGACGCGGCGGCCACCGCCGCCCTCGCCGTCGCGCGCGCGGCCAAGGAGGCCGGGCTGATCACCGCGCCGCCGCGCGAGATCCCGTTCCTGGCGGCGTTCTTCCAGAAGGCGCTCGGCGTGCTCGCGCAGCAGGGCGGCGGGCAGCTCCGGGTGCCGGTCCCGGCCGGCGCCGGACCGCGCCCCGGGGCGGCCCCG
>NZ_JEMA01000312.1 GCF_001589285.1 Sorangium cellulosum
GTGAGCGGCGGCGCCGGCCAGCGGAACGCGCGCTCGACCGCTCCGGCCGGAACCCACCGGAGCCGGCGAAGATCGACGAAGATCGACGAGGACCGACGAGGACCGACGAGGACCGACGAGGACCGACGAGCACCAGCCACGGAGCCTGCGCCCCGGACGCCCTCGGCAGCCCGCGAGCGCTCGCGAGACAGATCTCCAGGTCGAGCGAAACCGCGCGACGAGGGAGAAAGCGGGTCCGTCCAACGTGTGGGTAGTCGGGGCATATCGCGACGCGCTATGCTGGAACCTCAACGATGTACTACTCGACCGACGACCTTCGTATTGCAGGGCTCAGGCCCTTGATCCCTCCCGCGATCCTTATCGAAGAGATCCCCGTCAGCCCCGCGGCCTCCGAGACGGTGGCGCTCGCGCGCAAGGCCGCCGAGCGCATCATCTCGGGCGAGGACGACCGGCTCCTCGTGGTGGTGGGCCCCTGCTCGATCCATGACCCCAAGGCCGCCCTGGAGTACGCCGCGCGGCTCCGGGAAGAGCGCGACCGGCTGAGCGACGACCTGCTCGTGATCATGCGCGTCTACTTCGAGAAGCCGCGCACCACGGTCGGCTGGAAGGGGCTCATCAACGACCCCGACCTCGACGGGAGCTTCTCGATCAACAAGGGGCTCCGCGTCGCCCGCGGTCTGCTCCGCGACATCGCCGAGCTCGGGCTCGCGAGCGCGACGGAGTTCCTCGACACGATCTCGCCGCAGTTCATCGCCGACCTCATCTCCTGGGGGGCGATCGGCGCGCGCACGACCGAGAGCCAGATCCACCGCGAGCTCGCCTCCGGCCTGTCGTGCCCCGTGGGCTTCAAGAACAGCACCGAGGGCGACGTCCAGGTCGCTGTCGACGCCGTGCGGGCCGCGCGCGAGGCGCACCATTTCCTGTCCGTGACCAAGCAGGGCATCTCCGCGATCGTGGCGACGCGCGGCAACTCGGCGTGCCACGTGATCCTGCGCGGCTCGCAGCGCGGGCCCAACTACTCGGCCGAGCACGTCCGCGAGGCCGCCGACCGCCTGACCAAGGCGGGCCTGCCGCGCCGGATGATGGTCGACTGCAGCCATGGCAACAGCCAGAAGGACCCGGCGCGCCAGCGGTCCGTGGCCGAGAGCCTCGCCGACCAGCTCCGCGCCGGCTCGCGCGACATCCTCGGCGTGATGATCGAGAGCCACCTGGTGGGCGGCCGGCAGGATCTCGCGCCGGGCAAGCCCCCCACCTACGGCCAGAGCATCACCGACGCGTGCCTCGGCTGGACCGACACGGTGCCGGTGCTCGATCTGCTCGCCCAGGCGGTCCGGGACCGGCGGGCCAGCAAGGCGGCCTGACCCCGCCGCGCCGCCCCCGCGTCGCGGCGTCGCGCCGGCCTGCGCGGCGCACCCGGGTTGCGGCATGATGGGGCATGCGGTTCCCCTGCCCTGACCTCGATCCCCCCTACTACGCCGTCATCTTCACCTCGCGCCGGACGCCGGGAGACGCCGGCTACGACGCCATGGGCGAGCGCATGGAGGCCCTCGCCCGGGAACAGCCCGGCTACCTCGGCATCGAGAGCGTGCGCTCGGCCGACGGCCACGGGATCACGGTCTCGTACTGGCGCGACCTCGAGTCGATCCGCGCCTGGCGGCAGCACGAGGAGCACCGCGCCGCCCAGGCGCGCGGGCGCGCGGACTGGTACGAGGCCTACGAGGTGCGCGTCTGCCGCGTCGAGCGCGCGTACGGCGCCGACCGACACGGCGCCTGAGCCGGGCTCAGCGCGGCGCGCCGGCCCCGCTCGCCGGCGCGATGCCCCTGCCGCGCCGGCGAGCGACGCGCTATGCACCCGGGGCGCCTCGGAAGGAGCCGTCATTCTCTCGGAGATCCTCGTCATCCTGGCCCTCGTGCTCGTGAACGGCATCTTCTCGGGCGCCGAGATCGCGGTCGTCACGATCCGCAAGACGCGGCTCGACCACCTCGTGCAGTCGGGGAGCCGCCGGGCGCGCGCGGTCAAGCGCCTCCGCGACAACCCGGAGCGCTTCCTCGCCACCGTGCAGATCGGCATCACCGTCGTCGGCGCGACGGCGAGCGCCTTCGGCGGGTCGACCCTGGCGAAGGACCTCGAGCCGGTGCTCCGGGCGGTGCCGTTCATCGGGGACGCGGCCGAGGAGCTCGCGCTCGCCACGGTGGTCGCGCTCGTGTCGTTCCTCTCGCTCGTCCTCGGCGAGCTCGTCCCGAAGTCGCTCGCGCTCCGCACCGCCGAGCGGTACGCGATGCTCGTCGGCCCGCCGCTCCGCGGGCTGTCGTCGCTCGCGCGCCCGCTCGTCTGGCTGCTCACGGCGAGCTCGAACCTGGTGCTGCGGCTCTTCGGCGACCGCACGAACTTCGTCGAGGCGCGCATCTCGCCCGAGGAGATCCAGCAGATCGTCGACGACGCCGCCGAGGCGGGCTCGGTCGACAGGCGCGCCGGCGAGATCGCCTCCCGCGCCCTCGATTTCGCCGGGCTCACAGCGCTCCAGGTGATGCTCCCGCGCGGCCGCGTCGTGGCGCTCCCGCGCGGGGCGACCGCCGAGGAGGTGCGGCGCACCGTGCTGGATCACGGCCACACGCGGATGCCGGTCCACGAGGGGTCGAACGACAACGTGATCGGCTACGTCACGATGCCGGACGTGCTCGCGCTGCTCTGGGGCGACGGGCAGTTCTCGCTGGAGAGCGTCCTGCGCCCGGCGTACTTCGTCGTCGGGTCGATGCCGGCCGTCGACCTCCTCGCCGAGATGAAGCGGCGGCGGCTCCAGCTCGCCGTCGTGGTCGACGAGCAGGGCGGGATGATCGGCATCGTCACGATGGAGGACCTCGTCGAGGAGCTCGTCGGCGAGATCTTCGGCGAGAACGAGGCGCACGTGCGATCGCAGGAGACGATCGAGCGCGAGCCGGACGGGTCGGCGCTCGTGCCCGGGGACATGCCGGTCCACGAGCTGAGCCGGCAGCTCGCGATCGAGCTGCCGGACGACGTGCGCTGGTCGACGGTCGCCGGCCTCTGCATGGGGCTCGCCCGGCGCATCCCCGCGCCCGGCGACGTCGTGACGACCCCGGGCGGGGCGGAGCTCCACATCGTGGACGCGAGCCCCCGGCAGATCCGCACGGTGCGGGTCCGCGTCCCGCCGCCGGCCGAGGCCGACCTCGACGACGAGGAGCCGCGCCGCGAGGGCTGAGCGCGCGTCAGGAGGCGGGGGCGGGCGCGGCCCCGGCGGGCCTGCGCTGGAAGTAGTCGACCACCACGTAGCGCCGCGCGAGGAGCCCGAAGACGACGGCGGCGATGAAGATGAGCGCCGCGAAGAACAGGTACTGCATCGCGCCCGTGAACACGTTGAGCGCCGCGACGCCGGCGGTGATCAGGTTGCCCACGGTCACGGTGAGGTTCCAGAAGCTCATGATGGTGCTCTTCATCTCGCGCGGCGCCTGGGAATAGGCGAACTCGAGGCCCGTGGTGGACACGAGCACCTCGGCGAACGTGATGAGCAGGTAAGGCCCCGCCTGCCAGAGCACGCTGGGCGCGCTGCCCGACGTCATCGCGAGCTCGATGGCGGCGACCGCGACGAACGACAGCCCCGCGACGGCCATGCCCGCCGTCATGCGGCCGAGCGCCGAGAGCCGGAACCCGCGCCGCTCGAGAGCGGGATAGAGGATCATCGTGTTGAACGGGATGATCAGCATCACCATGAGCGGGTTGAGCGCCATGAGCTGCGACGGGGCGAGCCGGTGGCCGAGGACCTCGAGGTCCATGCGCGTCGCCTGCACGACCCAGGTCGACCCCTTCTGGTCGAACAGCGCCCAGAACACCGGGATCGGGGCGAAGATCGTCATCACCCGCAGGACGGCCTTGGCGCCGTCGATCGCGCCCTCGGGGTGAGCGCCGCGCGCCGCGTCGAGGAAGTGCCCGCGCGCGGCGCCGCCACGCCCGTCGCGCCCGCCCCGGAGGGCACCCCAGAGGACGCGGAGGAACGAGTGCGGGTTCTTGCCGGTCGGGGGCACGTGCACGTACCTGTCGCGGCCCATCCAGAACACGACGGTCGCGATCAGCATGAGAACGCCGGGGATCCCGAACGCTACCCTCGGCCCGAACCACTCGAGCGTCTTCGGGATCAGCGCGGACGCGAAGAACGATCCGAAGTTGATGATCCAGTAGAAGAGGGCGAACACGTGCTTGACGAGGTGCTTGTTCTCCTCCGAGAACTGGTCGCCGACGTGCGCGGAGACACACGGCTTGATCCCGCCCGAGCCGAGGGCGATGAGCGCGAGCCCCGCGTAGAAGCCGGCCGGGGTGCTCTCGAAGAGGGCCAGACAGGCGTGCCCCGCGCAGTAGACGAGCGAGAGCCAGAGGATCGTCCGGTACTTCCCGAAGAAGCGGTCGGAGAGGAAGCCGCCGAGGAGCGGGAAGAAATAGCAGGCGCTCACGAACAGGTGGTAATTGGCCTTCGCCACGTGCTCGTGGATCAACATGTAGTTGATCATGAAGAACGTTAAGACGTTCTTCATGCCGTAGAAGCTGAAGCGCTCGCACCCCTCGTTCCCGATGATGTACTTGATCTGCGGGGGGAACTTGTCCGTGCTCGAGGCGGTTTGCGTCATGGCAGGCTCGCGCTCGCCGTCGTAGACCGCCCCCCGCGCCCCGGCAATCTGGGGCTCTCTGCCGTCCCGAAAAGATCCGCCTGCGCGGCGAGCGCGCGCGGCGAGCCCACACATCGGCGGACAGGAGGGCGCGCGTGGGTGGTCCCTCACGGCGCTCCTCGCCTGCCCCGCGGCTCCGTGTCACGCGCGCTCTCCGGATGTTCCCGCGCCAACAACCCCGCCCCGGAGCCCGGTGCGAAATGCCCCGCTGCGGCGCCACGCCGCGGAAAAGCGGCCGTGAGCCGGCCCGCGGCGCCGTGAACCGCGGTACGCGCATTGCTTTGACTGGCAAAGGATCGTCGAGCAGGCATCGAGAGATTTCATGACCAGCGACCCGACGGCACCGCCGCGCGCTGCCGTCGGCGTCTCCCGCTCCGTCACGCGCCGCTCGCGCGCATCCAGCAGGAGCCAGACAGATGAAGTGGTCATTCAGGGTCGCCCGGGTCGCCGGGATCGACGTCAACGTGCACGCGACGTTCGGCCTCATCGTCGCCTTCGGCGCGCTCCAGTGGAGCGGCGGCCACGGCGCCCGCGGGGCGCTGTTCGGCGCCGCGCTGATGCTGGCGCTCTTCGCCTGCGTGGCCCTGCACGAGCTCGGTCACAGCCTCGTGGCCCGGCGCTTCGGGATCACGGTGCGCGAGATCCTGCTCCTGCCGATCGGCGGCGTCGCCATGCTCTCGGGCCGCCCGCAGAAGCCGCTCCACGAGCTGCTCATCGCGCTCGCCGGCCCCGCCGTGAACGTCGTCCTCGCCGCGCTGCTCCTGCTCGCGAGCGGCCTCTTCGGCTTCCTCCCGGCGTTCACCGAGCTCGGGGCGGCCTCGGCCCCGTCGCTGCAGACGGCGCTCCTCTGGCTCCTCGGCGCCAACGTGGCGCTCGCGCTGTTCAACATGATCCCCGCCCTGCCGCTCGACGGCGGGCGCGTGCTCCGGGCGGGGCTGTCGATGGCCGTCGGCCCGGCGCGCGCGACGTCCGCGGCCGCCGCGATCGGGCAGCTCATCGCCGTCGGCCTGTTCGCTGTCGCGCTGCTGTCCGGCCACCTGGTGCTCGCCTTCATCGCGGTGATCGTCTTCCTCGGCGCGTCGCAGGAGCGGGCGTCCGAGCGCGCGAGCTCGGTCCTCGGCGGCGTCCCGGCCGGGCGCGCCTACAACCGCCGCGCGATCGCCCTGTCGCCGTGCGACCGCGTGCACGACGCGGCCGAGCACATCCTCACGACGTACCAGTCCGATTTCGCGGTCCTGCTCGAGGGCGAGCCGATCGGCGTCCTGACGCGCGCCGACGTTGTCCGCGCGCTCGCCGAGGGCGCGGGCAGCGCCTACGTCGCCGGGATCATGCGGCGCGACGTCGTCCGCGTGGAAGCCGATCGCTCCCTCGACGAGGTGGCGCGGCTCATGTCCGAGAAGAGCACCCCTGTGGTCGCGGTGTACGACGGTGAGAGATACCTGGGTCTCATCGGCCACGACGACGTGGCCGAGGCGCTCACGCTGCTCCAGCTCCTGCCGGCCTCGAGGCGGGGCGGCGCCGCGTCGCCCGCGCCGCGGGCGCATGGTCGCGAGGCAGCCGAGGGGCCGCCGCGGCCGTGACGCATGACAGCGGGCCGCGTGAAACCGCCGTCAAAGCGGGCCCGCGAGCATTGACAGCCTGGAAGGCCATCAGCGTATCCTCCCCGGTAGCTGCTCTTCACGACCCCCGTCGCCGGCATCTCTGCCGAGGGAAGGCTCATGCAAAAGCTCAGATCGCGCTCCAGGCTCGCGCCGACGTACACCCTGCTCTGGCTCGCCGCGGCGGTGCTCGCCTCCGTGGCGTCGTGCTCGGACGGCGGCACGACCACCCCGCCCACGTGCGTCGCGCCGCTCGCCTCGTGCGACGACGTCTGCGTCGACACCACGTCCAGCCCGGATCACTGCGGCGCCTGCGGCACCACCTGCGACGACGGCGAGACCTGCGTGTCGGGCACCTGCGCGGGCTGCGACGAGGGCCAGACGGCGTGCGGCGACGGGTGCTTCGATCTCCAGAGCGACGCGGCGCACTGCGGGGGCTGTAACAGCGCCTGCGAGGACGGCGAGACCTGCGAGGACGGCGCCTGCCAGGCCGGCGGCTGCGCCGCGGGGCGCACCGACTGCGGCGGCGTCTGCGTCGACATCGCGTCCAGCCCGGAGCACTGCGGCCGCTGCGGCAACGCGTGCGACGAGGGCGTGGTCTGCGAGGACGGCGCCTGCCAGGAGGTCTGCTCCGACGGGCTCACCGACTGCGGCGGCGCGTGCGTGAGCACCGAGACGAGCGCGGATCACTGCGGAGGATGCGGCAACGCGTGCGACGAGGACCAGACCTGCGTGGCCGGCACCTGCCAGGACGCAGAGGTCTGCGGCTCGGGGCTCACGACCTGCGGCGACGCCTGCGTCGACCTCCAGACCGACGCCGCGCACTGCGGCGACTGCACCACGGCGTGCAACGACTCGCAGGTCTGCCAGGCCGGGATGTGCGCGTGCACGGTGGGCCCGGGGCAGGACCTCGGCAGCGCCGTGCCGCAGATCGTGAACGGCACGACGGCCGGCGGGTCGAGCACGTACTCCCCCTCGTGCGTGGCGACGAGCGCGAGCGAGCGCATCTACGCGTTCACCGCCGCGACCGCGGGCGTGTACTCCTTCGACAGCTCGGGGTCCGGCTACAACGTCGTCCTCGCGCTGCTCGACGCGGGGGGCTGCGCCGAGATCGCCTGCAACGCCGACCCGGGTGACGCCGTCGTCACGGCCGATCTGGCCACGGGCCAGACCGTCTACATCGTGGTCGACGGCGCCGACGGCGAGACGGGCACCTTCGAGCTGAGCATCACGCGGCGGAGCGCCCCGAGCTGCCCGGCGGGCACGCTCGGTTCCGCGGTGCCGCAGACGATCACCGGCAGCACGGTCGGCCGGCCCGACAGCGTGAGCGCCACCGTGACGGAGACGTGCGGCGACGCGGACAGCCCCGACGCGGGATACGCGTTCACGGCGCCGGTCACGGGCGACTACGTGTTCGACACGTTCGGATCCGAGTTCGACACGATGCTCCACGTGCACGACGGCGTCTGCCGGGGGCCTCAGCTCGGGTGCAACGACGACACCCTGACCGAGGACTCGGAGGTGACGGTGAGCCTCGAGGCCGGCCAGACCGTCGTTGTCGTGGTCGACGGGGCCCGAGACTCCACGCCGGGCGCGTTCACGCTCCACGTCCGGCGGGCCGTCCCGCCGCCCGTGTGCGACAACTCCGGTGTGTGCGGCGATTCCGTCGAGGGGTGCGTCGCGTGCGCGTTCGAGGGGAACTGCGCCGACGAGCTCAGGAGGTGCACCGACAGCGGGGCCTGCCTCGAGTACGTGAGCTGCATCCGCACGTGCGCAGGAGCGGAATGCGACGCATGCAGGGCGGCAGCCCCGGAGAGCGCCGCGATCTTCGACGCGGCCCTCACCTGCGCCTTGTGCAACGAGTGCCGGAACGACTGCGCCGGGACCGACGAAGTCGTGTGCCCGTGAGCGCGCGGGCGCGTTAGAAGCGCTGCGCGGGCCGTGGTAGGACCGCCCCGATGCGGCGCATCCTCCACGGCCACTTCTGGACGATCGCTCCCTGGCTCAAGCATCAGCTCCGCGCCCCCGCGCTCCCCCCGTCCTCCCCGTTCTCGGTGGACGTCGACGAGACGCCTGCAGGGCCCGTCCGGCTGCTCGGCAGGATCCGCCACCGGCAGGGCGCGCGCGCGATCCTCGTCGTCGTGCACGGGCTCGGCGGCACGGCCGAGAGCTACTATGTGGCCTCGGCCGCCGCCCAGGCCGAGCGCGACGGGCTCGCGTCCCTGCGCATCAACCTGCGCGGCGCCGCGGGCGACGGGGCCGGCATCTACCACGCCGGCCTGTTCTCCGATCTGCACGCCGTCGTGGCCTCCCCCGAGCTCGCCCGGTACGAGCGCGTGCTCCTCGTCGGCTACTCGATCGGCGGGCACCTCGCCCTCCGCTACGCCGCCTCGGGCGCGCACGATCCGCGCCTCCGCGCCGTGGCGGCCATCTGCCCGCCGCTCGATCTCGCGCGGTCGGTCGCCGCCATGGACCAGCCGGAGCGCTGGGTGTACCGCCGCCACGTGCTGTCGGGGCTGAAGGAGATGTACAGCGCCGTCGCGTCCCGCCGCGACGTGCCGCTGCCCCTCCGCGAGGCGCTCGCGATCCGCACGATCCGCGAGTGGGATCTCCGCATCGTGACGCGCTGGTTCGGGTACCAGAGCCCGGAGGCGTACTACGCGAGCGAGAGCGCGGCCCCGCGCCTGCGCGACCTCGGCGTCCCGTCGCTGATCGTCGCCGCCGAGGCCGACCCGATGGTGCCGCTCGACACGGTGCGGCCGGCGCTCGAGGCCCACCCGCTGTCCCCGCTGCTCGATGTCCAGTGGCTCCAGCTCGGCGGGCACGTCGGCTTCCCGGGGACGCTGAGCCTCGGGTTCGGGGCCGCGCCGGGCCTGGAGTCCCAGGTCATCCACTGGCTCGAGCGGCACTGAGGCGCGGGCGCGCGATCGTTCGACCACGCGGCCGCCGGCCTCGCGCGAGCAGCCGATTCACCCCGGCCGCGCGGCGGGCTCCAGCGCGTAGACATCGACGTCCACGCCCGGGCTGTAGAGCACGTGCGGCGCCCCCGCGGTCGCGGGCAAGCCGGCCGCGGCCACGACGCTCTCCTCGACGTGGCTCACCTCGGCCCGGTGGAGCGGGTAGGGCGCGTGGTGCACCTGCCCGATCCGGAGCTCGCCGCCGCGCGCGGCGAACAGCAGGTAACGCTCGGCCAGGAAGTGCTCGAACGTCCCCGGCGCCGCGGGGCCGATCGGCGCGCCGACGCGATAGCGCGCCTCGAAGCGCGCGGGCACGGGGCCGGGCCAGCGCCGCTCGCTGCGATAATGGACCTCGCCGTCCCGCGACTCGAGGGCCATCGAGGCGTGGTGATAGGGCAGGTGCCAGCCCGCCCGGGCCACCAGGACAGCGAGGGCCTTGGCCGCATCCAGGCTGAAGAACCACACGCCCGGATCTCGCCCCTCCCGGTGCACGTAGGTGCGGACGTTGAGCTCGTGAAAGTTCGAGATCCCCGGCACGCTCGGCGACCACCACGGGGTGACGTCGCGCATGGTGAAGGCGACGACGCCGACGTAGGCCCTGCCCTCGAACGTGTCGAGCTCGAGGCCGGGCGGCACCACGGCGCGGAGCGCGGCGGCCGGCGTCTCCCAGTGCAGGAAGAGCAGCTCTCTCCAGCGTTGAAAGCCCGCCGGGCGGCCGCGGGGGCGGAGCGTGGGAGCGAGTCGATCCACGGCCCGGAGGATAGGACAGCGCGGAGGAAAGATCCCCCCTCGCGGCGGGCGACGCCATGGGGATATCCTGCCCGCGGCAACGCGGTCACGGGCGATGGCGGTCGGCAGCGACGGCAACGGAGCGGAGGGCAGGATGAAGAAGCTCATCAACGCGCCGGAAGATCTCGTCAGCGAGGCGGTCGAGGGCATGGCGCTGGCGCACGCCGATCTGCTCCGGGTGAACACCGCGCCGCTCTTCGTCACGCGCGCGGCGCCGAAGGAGCGGGGCAAGGTCGCCCTCGTCTCGGGCGGCGGCAGCGGGCACGAGCCGCTGCACGCCGGGTTCGTCGGGCGCGGCATGCTCGACGCCGCCTGTCCGGGGGCCGTGTTCACGAGCCCGACGCCGGACCAGATCGCCGAGGCGACGCGGGCGGTCGACGCCGGCGCCGGCGTGCTCCACATCATCAAGAACTACACCGGCGACGTGATGAACTTCGAGATGGCCGCCGAGCTCGCGCGCGAGGCGGGCACCTCGATCGAGGGCGTGCTCGTGAACGACGACGTGGCGGTCGAGGACAGCCTCTACACGGCCGGGCGGCGCGGCGTGGGCACGACGCTGCTCGCCGAGAAGATCTGCGGCGGCGCCGCGGAAGCCGGGCGGCCGCTCGACGAGGTCGCGGCGCTGTGCCGGCGGGTGAACGCGCGCGGCCGCAGCATGGGGATCGCGCTCTCCGCCTGCACCGTGCCGCACGCCGGCAAGCCGTCGTTCGAGCTCGGCCCCGCCGAGATGGAGGTAGGCATCGGCATCCACGGCGAGCCCGGCCGCCGGCGCGCCCCGCTGGAGCCCGCGGACCGGGTGGCCGAGCTCCTGATGCAGCCGATCCTCGAGGACCTGCCGTTCGCGCCGGGCGACGACGTGCTCCTGTTCGTCAACGGCATGGGCGGGACGCCGCTCATCGAGCTCTACGTCGTCTACCGCAGGGCGCACGCGATCGCGCGCGAGCGCGGCCTCAACGTCGCGCGCAGCCTCGTCGGGCCGTACATCACGTCGCTCGAGATGGCCGGCGTGTCCGCGACCCTGCTCAAGCTCGACGACGAGATGATCCGCTGGTGGGACGCGCCGGTGCACACCCCGGCCCTCCGCTGGGGGGCCTGAGCCATGCAGACCCTGAGCGGCGACCACATCGCGGCGTGGATCGAGCGCGCGGCCGACGCGCTGGAGCGCGAGAAGGTGTACCTGACCGAGCTCGACGCGGCGATCGGCGACAGCGATCACGGGGTCAACATGGCGCGCGGCTTCACGGCGGTGCGCTCCCGGCTCGACACCCTCGATCGCGGCGACGTCGGCGCGCTGCTGAGGGGCGTCGGGACGATCTTGCTGTCGACCGTCGGCGGGGCGAGCGGGCCGCTCTACGGCACGCTGTTCCGCGACGCGGGGCAGAGGGTGGCCGGCGCCGCGGCGATCGACCTCGCGGCCCTGACGGGCTGTCTCGAGGCGGGCCTCGAGGGCGTGCGGCGCCGCGGCAAGGCATCGCCGGGCGAGAAGACGATGGTCGACGCGCTCGTCCCCGCCGTCGACGCGCTCAAGGCGGCCCTGGGCGCGCCGCAGCCCGACGGCGCCGGCGACGGCGGCGCGCCGCTCGCGGAGGCGCTCGCCCGCGCCGCGGAGGCGGCGAAGGCGGGGGCGGAGGCGACCGTGCCGCTGATCGCCCGCAAGGGCCGGGCGAGCTACCTCGGAGAGCGCAGCGCCGGGCACCAGGACCCCGGCGCCACGTCGTGCTGGCTGTTGCTGCGGAGCCTGGCCGCAACGGCAGGCGCATGAGCGGGGCGGCCGGCCGCGTCGGGCTGGTCCTTGTGTCGCACAGCCGTGCGCTCGCCGAGGCCACCGAGACGCTGGCCCGCCAGATGACCGGCGCGTCCGTCGCCATCGCGTGCGCCGCGGGCGCTGGCGAGGGGGGCGTCGAGCTCGGCACCGACGCGACAGCGATCGCCGCGGCGCTCGAGCGCGTCTGCGGGCCCGCCGGCGCCGTCGTGCTGATGGACATCGGCAGCGCGATCCTGAGCGCCGAGACGGCGCTCGAGCTCGTCGATCCGGAGCTCAGCGCGCGCACCCGCCTGAGCGGCGGGCCGATCGTGGAAGGCGCTGTCGCCGCCGCGGTGCGGGCGGCGGCGGGCGGCACCGTCGATCAGGTCGCCGCGGACGCGAGGCAGGCGCTCGCCGCGAAGATCGCGCAGCTCGGCGAGGGCGAGCAACCTGCCGCCGCGGCGACGGGCGCGGCGACGGGCGCGGCGGCGAGCACGACGGCGACGGGCGCGGCGA
>NZ_JEMA01000313.1 GCF_001589285.1 Sorangium cellulosum
CCGTCGCGCGCGCCCCGCCGCCGGGGCCGGGGGCGATCGGCTCCTGCACGAGCTGCCCGCCCGAGATCAGCCGGCCGTCGTTCACGGCCGCGCCGTCGAGCAGCACGAGGGCGCGGCTCGCGGGGAAGAAGTGGAGCGCGTCGCGCAGGTAGGCGCGCACCGCGCCCGCCTCGAGCAGCGCCGACGTGACGCGCACGCGGGTGCCGAGCAGCGGCGCGACCCGTCGCACCGAGCACATCAGGGCGGCGGCGAGCTCCGGCGACGCGCGGCCGTGGGCGCGCCCGACCTCCTCCGGGGCGGACGCGGGCGGGTCGGGCGGGTCGCCCGTGCCCGGCCAGGGCACGACGCGGATCGCCCACCCCTCGATGCCGTCGCCGGTGGTGAGGTGCAGGCTGAAGCTCTCGGGATCTGAGAGCCCGAACCCGAGCACCGAGAAGAACCCGACCCCGAACCGGCCGAGATCGATCCCGGGCCGCTTGTCTGTCGCGAACGGGATGAGCAGCCGTGAGAGGATCGCCCGCAGCCCCATGCCGACGCCGGTGTCGCAGACGTCGACCCGCCCGTCGGTGACGGCGACGTCGACGAGCGGCTGCGGCCCGCGGGCCGCGTCGGCGGCGTTGAGCACGAGCTCGATGAGCGGCCGGAGCGGGTGCCCGAACTGGCGGGAGATCTCCTCGTCGAGCACCTTGAGCAGGTAGGCGCGGTCGATCGGCGGCTCCGCCAGGTCGCGCTGCCCTGCGCACAGCGCCTCGAGCGCCGGGCGGTGCAGGCCCACGGCGACGAGCTCGTGCAGCGACCCGAGGAAGTACAGCCCGGCGTCTCCTTGCAGGGGCGCCGCGCGTCGGCCGCCGCCCCCGTCTCCCCCCGCTCCGTAGTGCGCGTGCACGCTCGACCGCTCCCCCTCACGCCCGCCCTCGACATCCTCCTGCGCGAAGAGCGCGCACCCACCGTGCGAAACCGCGCCGAGTGAGCGCCGAGCGGCGAACGATCGACGGAGCTTTCACTGCCCGTGCCGAGCCGAGCCGTCGGGCGGCGGCCGTCCGTCCTTCAGCGCAGCCGCCGCGGGCGTCGGCCCCGGCGCGACAGCGGCCAGCGGGGAAACCGGCGCCGGCGCGCCGGCCTAGCTCGCGGCCCGCCGCGCCGGCGGCGAGCTCGGGGCGCCGCGGGTCTCGTCGTCCGCGGCGTCGCCGTCGTCGTTGTCCGCGGCGTCATCGCCCCCGCCGAGCCGCGCCGCGGCGCCGCGGGCGCGGGTGGCGCTCTGGGGCTGTGTGGTGCTCTGGGGGAGCGGCGTGGNGGCGCTCTGGGGCTGTGTGGTGCTCTGGGGGAGCGGCGTGGAGGTGTGGGGCGGGTCGGCGATGTGGAGCAGCTCGGAGAGCTCCAGCGCGCTCCACTTGCCCGGGGGCGGGATCGAGATGACCCCGGCGCGCTCGCGCTCCAGGCGCGCGTTCAGCTCGCCCCCGATGAGCAGCGCCAGCGCCAGCAGCCAGAGCCAGAAGAGGAAGATCGCGACGGTCGCGAGGCTCCCGTAGAACGTGGCGTAGCGGCCGAGCGTGGCGACGTAGAGCGAGAAGAGGGTCGACACGATCGACCAGAGCGCCACGGTGAGCACCGCGCCCGGGAAGATCCGGCGCCGCTCGATGTTCGGGCGCTGGATCGAGATCCTGAAGAACGCGGCCACCATGCAGATGACGAGCCCCGCGGGGAGCGCGAACGCGACGATGCGCGCGCCGATGGAGCCCGAGAGCGACCCGATCAGCACGCCGAGGCCCGCGACCACGGGCACCACGGCGAGGCTGGCCATCACGCACGCCGCCGCGATCGCCCTGCGGACGTACCAGGGGCGCTCGCGGGCGTTGTAGATGGTGTCGAACACGCCCATGGCGGTCGAGAGCCCGGAGGACGTGATCCAGAGGAAGCCGGTGATGCTGATCGGGGCGACGGCCGACGACTGCGAGAGCCGGAGGAGCTCGTCGGAGACGATGACGGCGACCTCCGGGGGCGCGGCCAGGAGGATCGGCCGCACGACCACATCGGACCACTGCTGGATCCGGCTGAGCACGTAGCCGGCGAACGCGGCGAGGGGGATCAGGCTGAGGAACGCGTCGAAGGCCATCGCGCTCGCGGCCCGCGGCGCGTTGTGGCGATCCAGGCTGATGATGACGCTCCACACCGCCTGGGCGGCGCGGTGGCGCTCGATGTGTCGCCGGATCGGAGCAGGCACGCGAGCAGCCTCGCTCTCCCTCGTGCGGGGCGCAATACCATCTGCCGTGCGCTCCCGGCTCCGCCGACCCCGGGACCCGGGCCTCGGCGGCTAGGCCTCGGCGTTTGTGTCCGCGGCGAGGAGACTCTGCACCGCGTAGGGAACCGACTCGACGCCGGCGAGCTCGGCGAGCGCATAGGCGATGTGCTCGCGGCTCGCGTGCGGCGGGATGCCGACGATCGCCCACGAGCCCCCCTCGCCGCGCTGGAGGTTCTGCCCGCGCTCGACCCGGAGCGCGGCGAGCGCCGGGTAGACGGCGACGGTCATCCGCTTCGGCCGCAGGCGGTCCAGCGCGCGCATGGCGAAGGCGATCCGGTCGAACTCGCTGGGATCGCGGTACTCGACGTGCCGCTCCCGGTGGAGCTCCACGTGGT
Source organism: Sorangium cellulosum (assembly GCF_001589285.1). Lineage (GTDB taxonomy): Bacteria > Myxococcota_A > Polyangia > Polyangiales > Polyangiaceae > Sorangium > Sorangium cellulosum_G. Next base: position 2,635 of record NZ_JEMA01000313.1, read on the forward strand.
GGGGGTCTCGCTCGCGCACGGCGTCAGCATAGCCCACGCGGGCCGCCCTGCCGCCCAGGGCGCGCGGATCCGGGCGTCCGCCGTCCCGCGCGAGGCGCGAAGGTCGCACCCGCGCCGGTCGCAGCGGCCCCGCTCGCGGCGCGCCCGCCGACAGCGACGAGCTGCCGATAAGCCCGCTTGCCACGAGCGCCGAGGGCGGGCGCGCGCGCCCGCGCCCCGACAAACCCAGGGCCGTGGGTGCCGGCGCTGGCCGGCCATGCTACGCGCCGGAGCGCCATGGACAGCCTCCCCCTCCTCGCCGATCACCCGTACGCATCCTTTCTCGATCAGGTCGAGAAGCCCGCGCGCTACGCGGGCGGCGAGGTCGGCTCGGTCGTCAAGGACTGGGCGTCGGTCGAGGCGCGCGTCTGCCTCGCCTTCCCGGATGTCTACGACATCGGGATGAGCCACCTCGGCTTCAAGATCCTCTACAAGCTCCTGAACGACGACCCGCGCACCCTGGCCGAGCGCAGCTACGCGCCCTGGGTCGACATGGAGGCCCAGCTCGTGAAGCGCGGGCTGCCGCTGGTCTCCCTCGAGTCGGCCCGCCCGCTCAGGGACTTCGACGTCGTGGGCTTCTCGCTGCAGTTCGAGCTCACCTACTCGAACATCCTCACGATGCTGCACCTCGGCGGCATCCCGCTGCGCGCGGCGGATCGCGGCGAGGACGACCCGCTCGTGATCGCCGGCGGCCCGACCGCGACCCACCCCGAGCCGATCGCCCCCTTCCTCGACGCCCTCGTCATCGGCGACGGCGAGGAGAAGGCCACGGAGGTCGCCCTCGCGTGGACCCGGCTGAAGCGCGAGGGCGTGCCGCGGCGCGAGCGGCTGATCGCGATCGCGCGCCTCGGCGCCATCTACGTGCCCTCGCTCTACGCGACCCGGCGCGACCCCGACACCGGCTTCGAGGTCGTGGACCGCCCGCTCGTCTCCGGGATCCCGTTCCCCGTCGAGCGCGCCCTGGTCGACCTCGACCGGTACCCGTTCCCCGACGAGAGCCCGACCGGCGGCCCCGAGGCGATCTTCGACCGCATGTCGATCGAGATCGCCCGCGGCTGCACCGAGGGGTGCCGCTTCTGCCAGGCCGGCATGATCTACCGCCCGGTCCGCGAGCGCGATCCCGAGCAGATCGTCGACACAGTGATGCGCGCGGTTCAGAAGTCCGGTCAGGACGAGGTCTCGCTGACGGCGCTGTCGACGGCCGACGTCTCGTGCATCTCGCCGCTCATCAAGAAGGTCACCGAGCGCCTCACCGCCGAGCGCATCTCGCTCGGCGTCTCGTCGCTGCGCGCGTACGGGCTCGAGCCCGATCTCCTCGACGAGCTGAAGCGCGTGCGCGCGACGGGCCTCACGTTCGCGCCCGAGGCGGGGACCCAGCGGATGCGCGACGTGGTGAACAAGAACGTCACGGAGGAGCAGCTCCTCGAGACGGCCGAGCGGGTGTTCAGCCGCGGCTGGGGCAAGATGAAGCTCTACTTCATGATCGGCCTCCCCACCGAGGGCGACGAGGACGTGCGCGGCATCGTCGAGACGGGCGCCCGCGCGGCCGGCGCCGGGCGGAAGGGGGCCGGCAGGGGCAAGCCGGTCGACGTGACGGTCAGCGTCTCGACGCACGTGCCGAAGCCCCACACCCCGTTCCAGTGGGCGGCGATGGACACGCTCTCGGAGGTCGCGCGCAAGCAGCAGATCCTCCGGGACACGGTGCGGCCCTACCGCGCCGTCACGCTGAAGACCCACGAGGCCCACGCCAGCGTCCTCGAGGGCATCTTCGCCCGCGGCGATCGCCCCCTCGCCGACGTGCTCGAGCGCGCCTGGCGCAACGGCGCCCACTTCGACTCGTGGGACGATCAGCTCAAGCTCGCCGTGTGGGAGGAGGCGTTCGCGCACACGGGCGTCGACCGGGCGAAGTACCTCGGCACCCTCCCGGTGACGGCGCGGCTGCCGTGGGATCACATCGACGTCGGCCTCGAGGAGGGCTTCCTCGCGCGGGAGTACAGGAAGGCGCTCCAGAACCGCCTCAGCCCGCCGTGCGGCAAGGTCGCCGGCATGTTCGTGCACCACACGAACCTCGACGACGCCCGGGCCGACGCGCGCCGGCTCGTCTGTTACGACTGCGGCGTCGCCTGCGACATGACGCAGATGCGCGAGGAGCGGCTGACCTTCCTCGACCGGCTCGGCGCCCACAAGCGCTCGCTGCCGATCGTCAAGGAAGCCGCCGCGGCGCCGCCGCCTGCCGACGCC
>NZ_JEMA01000314.1 GCF_001589285.1 Sorangium cellulosum
GCCTGCCATGTCGCGCGGCCCCGCAGCGCCTGCGGCGCCCGCTGTACCCGCAGCAGCGACATCACCCGCTGCACCCGCGGCGCCTGCGGTCGCCGCCACCCTCGCGGCAGCGACGTCGTCCGCAGCAGCGACGGCGCCCGCTGCAGCCGCGGCTCCGCGGACGCCGGTGCCGGCCCCGCCGTCGGCCGCCGCGCCGGCGATCCCTGCCACGCAGAAGGCTCCGTCGTCCGCGTCAACCGTCGTCTCGGCAGGCGCGGCGACCGCGGTGACACCGGAGAGCGCGCGCGGCATCGACCTGCCGCCGATCTCCGCCAGGACGCTCAACACGCCGACCGGGTCGCAGGGCCCGACGAAGCTGTGGGGCCGCGCGGCGTCGGCCGTGGATCGGCTGGGCCCGGGGAGCACCCTCGGCCGCTACGAGATCCTCATTCCGGTCGCCAAGGGAGGCATGGCGGCCGTCTGGGCCGCGCGCCTGCAGGGCACCCGCGGCTTCCGGAAGATCGTCGCCATCAAGACGATGCTGCCGGACGTCTCCGACGACCCCGACTTCGAGTCGATGTTCCTCGACGAGGCGCGGGTCGCGGCGCGCGTCCGTCACCCCAACGTGGTCGAGATCCTCGATCTCGGCGAGGAGGACGACGTCCTCTACATCGTCATGGAGTGGGTCGACGGCGAGACGGCCGGCACGCTCCAGAAGGCCGCGAAGAAGCTCGGCGGCATCCCGCAGCGGATCGTGCTCCGCATCGCCTCGCAGATCTGCGCGGGCCTCCACAACGCGCACGAGCTCCGCGACGACAGCGGCGCGCTGCTCGATCTGGTCCACCGCGACATCTCGCCGGCGAACGTGCTCATCTCGACCGCCGGGTTCGTGAAGATCGTCGACTTCGGCGTGGCGAAGTCGAAGGGACGCCTGCACATCACGCGCGCCGGCGGCATCATCAAGGGCAAAACGCCGTACCTCTCGCCGGAGCAGCTCGGCGGGCTCCCCATCGATCGCCGGAGCGACATCTTCTCGCTCGGCGCGCTGCTGTACGTGCTCACGACGGGGATGCACCCGTTCCGCGCCGAGACCGAGCTCTCGACCGTCGAGAACATCACCATCAAGGCCCCGCTCCCGCCGCGCGAGCTGAACAGCGCGATCCACTCCGATCTCGAGAGGATCATCCTCAAGGCGCTCGAGAAGGATCGCGACAACCGCTTTTCGACGTGCGCCGAGATGCAGCGGGCCATCGATCAGGTGGCGTCGAGCCTCGGCGAGCCCACGACCGACGAGGACGTGGCCGCCTTCGTGCGGCTGGCGATCGGCGATACCCAGGCGAGGCGCGCGCAGGAGCTCCGCGACGCCATCGCGGCGGTCGACGCCGGCGCGGCCCAGAACTCGGAGCCCCGCCCCGCCATCTCTCCGGAGCTCCAGGCCTCGCTCGCCGACGTCAGCCCGGGATCGAGCGAGCGCGGGCTCGGCATCGCCGGCGCGGCGCCGGCCGCTGCTGCAGCGGCAGCAGCGACGGCCGCGGCTGCCGCCGGCCTGAAGTCGAACGCAACGCAAGCCTCTCCGCCTGCGGCGCAGGAGGACGAGACCCCCATCAGCCTGGAGCCGATCTCGATCGAGGAGATGGCCGCGCCGGCGCAGCCGCCGCAGACCCCGCCGCGGCTGATCATCGCGCCGGCGCTGCAAGCCAATCTCCCGCTCGGCGGGCCGGCGGAGGCGGCGGGCTCGCCGCCCTCTCCCCGCGAGGGCAAGCCGCTCGGCGCGTCCGTCCGGCGGGTCCTCCCGGCGGCCGGCACGCCCGCGTCGAAGGTGCTCGCGGCGGCGGATCCGCCCGCCTCGAGGGCCGCGGCGCTCAGCGCCCGGTTCGCGAGGGGCGGGTCCCGGAGCCTTGCCAACGACGTCGGCGAGGTCACGGTGGTCGACCGCTCCTACGAGACAGGGCAGCGGCACAAGCGGCTCCAGCTCATCGTGGCCGGCGCGGCGATGCTCTGCGTGGCGCTCGGCGCCGTCGCGCTGGTCGCGCGCAGCGGCGACGAGCGCAACACCACCGAGATCGGCAAGGCGCGCGTCGACGCGCTGCCCGCGACAGCGACGGCGGACAACGCCGCGCCCGCTGCGAGCGCCGCCCCGCCAGCGACCCCGGCGACAGCGGAGCCGCCGCAGGCGGAGCCGCCGCAGGCGGAGCCGCCGCAGGCGGCGCAGCCGACGACACAGCCGCCGCCGGAGGAGCCGNCGCAGCCGACGACACAGCCGCCGCCGGAGGAGCCGCCGAAGCCCGCCGAGCCGCCTCCCGAGGCGACGCCGAAGCCTCCTCAGACGGCGCAGGGGGCGGCGGCGACGCCGAAGCCCGTTGCCGCGCCGCAGCCGCCGCGCCCGGCGACGACAGCGCGTGCCCGGACGACCTCCACGACGACGAAGCCTGCGCCCAAGCCCGCAGCGACCGGCAAACCGACCACCAAGAAGAAGTACAACCCCTCGGGTATCTGAACACCGTGCGATCTCGACCCTGGCTCCGTGCGCTGCTCTTCGGTGCGGCGTCTTGCCTCTGCCTGTGCACGCTCCCCGGACCCGCAGCGGCCGCGGACGACGCCGCGTCGACGCCGGCGCCGGACGCGGTGGAAAAGGCGCAGAGCCTGTTCAAGAAGGGCGCTGCCCTCTTCGAGACCAGGCGCTACGCGCTCGCGCTCGAGCAGTTCCGGGCCTCGTACGCCGCGGTGGCGAGCCCGAACTCGCGCCTGTACATCGCGCGCTGCCTCGCCGAGCTCGACGATCTCACCGAGGCGTACCTCGAGTTCGACGGGGTCGCGGCCGAGGCCGCGGCGCGCGCGAAGACCGAGCCGCGCTACGCCCAGACGGAGCAGACGGCGCAGCTGGAGCGAGACGAGCTCGCGCGCAAGATCGCGCTCGTGACGGTCACGGTCGCGCGCCCGGAGTCGGCGACGTCGCTCACGATCGCCGGCAAGGAGGTCCCGCGCGAGCGGTGGGGCAAGCCGTACCCGGTCAAGCCCGGCAAGGCCGAGATCGTCCTCCGCACCAGGATCACCTCGATCCCGCAGACCGTCGATCTGTCGCCGGGCGAAGCGAAGACGCTGCCGATCGACGCCGACGCGAGCGGTCCGCCGGGGGCGCCTGACGACGATGCGACGCTCCTCGACGAGGGCTCGATCCCGCCCGCGCTGGAGTCGCCCTCGCCGAGGGCGTACCTGCGCCCCTACGCCTACGTCGCTGGCGGCGTGGGCGTGGCGGGGCTCGGCGTGTTCACGATCGCCGGGCTGATGGCGAACAGCTCCTACAGCGATCTCGCCGAGACGTGCCGAGGCCCCTGTCCCATCGAGCGTCAGGACGACGTCGATGCGGGCAAGACCCAGAAGACTGTCGCGAACGTCGGCCTGGTGGTCGGCGCGCTCGGGCTCGTCACCGGCACCACGCTGTTCATCCTGAGCTTCACCGGCGGCGGCTCCGGCGAGCCGCAGGGCGCCACCACCTCACCGCAGCTCCTCGTCGCGCCCAGCTACGTCGGCGTGCGCGGCGCGTTCTGAAGCGGCTCCGGGCCGCGCGAGCGTCAGCGCTGCGCTCCAAAGACGAACGGGCGGGATCGCTGCTGCGATCCCGCCCGCTTGCCGTCGATGCTCTCGCGCTGACCGCGGAGAGATCAGCGACCGCCGGGGCCCTTGCCGACCTTGGACTTCTTGTCCCCGGAGTGACCGTGGAACGTGCGCGTCGGGGCGAACTCACCCAGCTTGTGGCCGACCATGTTCTCCGTCACGAACACGGGGACGAACTTCCTCCCGTTGTGCACGGCGAACGTCAGGCCGACCGACTCGGGCAGGATCGTCGAGCGGCGCGACCACGTCTTGATGACCTTCTTCGCATTGGTCGCCTGCGCTGCCTGGATCTTCTCCAGCAGGTGACCATCGATGAAGGGCCCTTTCTTGATGCTCCTCGGCATGACTAACCCTTGGTCCCGCGCCGCCGGACGATCATCGAGTCCGTGCGCTTGTTGTTCCGCGTCTTGAGCCCCTTGGCGAGCTGACCCCACGGCGAGCACGGGTGGCGCCCGCCGCTCGTCCGGCCCTCACCGCCGCCCATCGGGTGATCGACCGGGTTCATCGTGACACCCCGGTTGTGCGGCCGGCGGCCGAGCCAGCGCGAGCGGCCGGCCTTGCCGAGGCTGATGTTCGCATGGTCGGAGTTCGACACCTGCCCGATCGTGGCGCGGCAATCGAGGTGGACCTTGCGGATCTCGCCGCTCGGGAGGCGGACCTGCGCGTAGTCGCCGTCCTTCGCCATGAGCTGGGCAGCGACGCCGGCCGACCGGACGAGCTGGCCGCCCTTGCCCTTCTTGACCTCGACGTTGTGGATCGACGTGCCAGGCGGGATGAAGCGGAGCGTCAGGCTGTTGCCCGGCTTGATGTCCGCGTTCCTGCTCGCCAGCAGCGTCGTCCCGACCGCGAGGCCGTCGGGCGCCAGGATATAGCGCTTCTCGCCGTCCACGTAGTGGAGCAGCGCGATGCGCGCCGTCCGGTTCGGGTCGTACTCGATGGCGGCGACCTTCGCCGGGACGCCGATCTTGTCGCGCCGGAAATCGATGACCCGGTACCGCTGCTTGTGACCACCGCCGCGGAACCGCGACGTGATCCGGCCGTTGTTGTTCCGGCCGCCGGTGGACGTCTGCTGCTCGAGCAGCGACCGCTCGGGCTCGACCTTGGTGATCTCCTTGAAGTCGCTGACCGAGTAGTAACGCCGCGCCGGCGAGGTCGGCTTGAAGGATCTGATTCCCATGGCTATTCCGCCTTCTCGTCGAAGAACTGGATCTCGTCACCCTCCTTGAGGGTGACGATCGCCTTCTTCCAATTGCGCAGCTTCGCATAGCCGCGCCCCATGCGCTTTTCCTTGCCGCGCATGATCATGGTGTTGACGTCCACCACGCCCACCTTGAAGAGCGTCTGGATGGCGTCCTTGATCTGGATCTTGTTCGCCTCGCGGCGGACCTCAAAGATGACCTTGTTGCCTTGGTCGCGGAGCCGGCTCGATTTCTCCGTGAGGATGATGGGCCGGCGGATGATCTGCTCGGGCTGCATGGCGGACTCCCCTGACTAGCGAAGGCAACGCGCCTCGAGCGCCTTGGCGGCGTCCCTCGAGACGATGAGGTGGTCGTGCCTGAGGAGATCGTAGACGTTGACCCCCTCCGGCGGCAGGTACTGGTGGTTCTCCAGGTTGCGGAGGCTCTTCACCAGCTTCTCGTTACCGGCCGTGTCGACGACCAGCGACTTCCGATCCGCCTGCAGCGTCGTGAGCGTGGCCGCGATCGCCTTGGTCTTGACCTCGGGGACCTCCAGGCTGTCGAGCACGATGAGCCGGCCCTCCTTCGCGAAGAGGGAGAGCGCGCTCTTCAGGGCGCCGATGCGCACCTTGCGGGGCGGACGGTACGACCAGTCCTTCGGCTCCAGCGCGTGCGCCATGCCGCCGCCCGCGTGGTGCGGCGCGCGGATCGAGCCCTGGCGAGCGCGGCCCGTGCCCTTCTGGCGATAGAGCTTCTTCGTGGAGCCGGCGACCGCGCTCCGCTCCTTGGTGGCCTTGGTGCCCGAGCGGCGCGACGCGAGCTGCGCCTTCACGACCTCGTAGAAGAGGTGCTCTTTCACCTCGGTCCCGAAGACCTCGTCCGAGAGGTCGAGCTCGCCGACCTGCTCCCGCTTGAGGTTGTAAACGGTAACCTTCATGGTACCTGGACTCCTAGCTCTTGATCTCGACGTCGACGCCGGCCGAAAGGTCGAGCTTCATCAGCGCGTCGAGGGTCTGCTGTGTCGGCTCGATGATGTCGAGAAGCCGCTTGTGAGTCCGGATCTCGAACTGCTCGCGCGACTTCTTGTCGACGTGGGGCCCCCGGAGCACCGTGTAGCGGCGGATCTCGGTGGGCAGCGGGATGGGTCCCGCGACGTGCGCGCCGGTCCGCTTCGCCGTCTCGACGATGTCGCTCGTCGACTTGTCGAGAAGCTGGTGGTCGAACGCCTTGAGGCGAATCCGGATCTTCGTTGTATCAGCCATGGTGCTCTTCCTACGCGAGGATCTTGGTGAC
>NZ_JEMA01000315.1 GCF_001589285.1 Sorangium cellulosum
CCCGGCGCGCCCAGCTTCGGCGGCGGCGCGCTCGCCCCTGCAGGAGGACCGCCGGGCGCCTGCGGCGGCGCGCTCAGGGACGCCTTCGGCGGCACGCTCCCGGCCGTCGGCGGCGCGTCGACGGCGGGCGCCGGAGCCCCATCGATCGCCGAGATCTTCTGCGCGACCTCCGCGGCGGCCTTGAAGAGCTCGAGGGCGCGCAGGTCGGCGTTGGCGTCCGAGGCCTGCTCCGCGGCGCGGCGCAGCCATCTCAGCGATTCCTCGCGTTCGCCTCGCGCCCACAGGGCAGTCGCTGTCGACAGCGCCCAGTGCACGTCTTCGTCGTCTTCGTCGTGCGGCGGCGGGATCGGGCGCAAACTGGCTTCCATGAGGCCTCGTCGAGCAGGTCGCTCCCCCCTGTACCACGACTGCGCGGCCCGCGTCTCCCGCGCCCGCCGCCGCGTTCTTCGTGGCGCTCCATTCTCATTTCGCGCGTGCATTTCCACGCGCACATCGTCGCGCACACCATCCCCATCGCGGCGCTCGCTTCACTCCCCTGCCCGACCGCGTTCGCGTACCATCCGCTTTGATGAGCCTCTCCCACGCCGCGCGCCTGCCCAGCGCGCGGCGCCCTGCGTGCAGGAGCGCTGGCGCGGCGAAGGCGTCCAGGGAGCGCGCGACGGCCGCGCAGAGCGGCGGTGGCGCGTCGCTGCGCGCCGGGATCATCCGCCTCGGTCCCGGCGAGCTGAGCGCTCACGATGACGGCTGCGCGCTGGCGCTCGCAGCCGATGTCAAGCCTGAACGGGCTCTCTCCCCGCGCGCCAACGGCGCCGCGTCGAGCGCCTCGGCCTCCACGCGCGCTTCCCGGATCCCGTGGCGGATCGTCAGGACGATCGCGACGGCCGCGGCTGGATCCGGCGCGAGCGCTTCGGCCCGGAAGCCGATGAGATCATTACCCTCGGCCGCCTTCGCGCCCGAACTTGAGGTCCGTGTCCGCTTCGTGGCACCCTGGCTTCGCGGAACCTCCTTCGTGACGTGCGGGGCGACGGCGCTGTCGCTCCGGCCGACGTCGAGGCTGCGCGCCTCCACGAACGTAACGGCGGCACTCGAGCACCACCCCTCCAACTCCGCCTCCCCCTTCTAGGATCACCGCGTGCAGATCTTGTCGGACCTCAAGCCTGGAGACACGCTGGGCCGCTACGAGATCCTCATGCCGGTCGCCCGTGGAGGGATGGCGGCCGTCTGGGCGGCGCGGCTCGTGGGCTCCCGCGGGTTCCAGAAGATCGTCGCCATCAAGACGATGCTGCCGGAGTTCGGCGACGACCCGACCTTCGAGGCGATGTTCCTCGACGAGGCCCGCCTCGCGTCCCGCATCCGGCACCCCCACGCGGTCGAGATCGTCGAGCTCGGCGACGAGAACGGCGTGCTCTATATCGTGATGGAGTGGGTCGACGGCGACACCATCTCCACGCTGAACAAGCAGGTCAAATCGAACGGCGGCGTCCCCCTGCCCATCCTCCTGCGCATCGCATCGAGCATCTGCGCCGGCCTGCACGCCGCGCACGAGCTCCGCGACGACGAGGGGAAGCTCGTAGACCTCGTGCACCGCGACATCTCGCCGCAGAACGTCATGGTGTCGTTCGACGGCATCGTGAAGATCGTCGACTTCGGCGTCGCCAAGGCCACGGGCCGGCTGCACGAGACGCGCGTCGCCGGCCAGCTCAAGGGCAAGATCCCGTACCTCTCGCCGGAGCAGCTCACGTCGGGCAAGGTCGACCGGCGCTCCGACATCTTCTCGCTCGGCGTCCTCCTCTACACGACCCTCAGCGGCTACCACCCGTTCCGCGGCCGGACGGACGCCAAGACGATGGAGAACATCCTGCGGTTCGCCCCGGTCCCCCTCCGCGAGCTCATGCCGGACGTCCCCTTCGATCTCGCGGTGGCGATCGAGCGCGCGCTGGCCAAGGACCCGGCGGACCGCTGGAACGACTGCGCGTCGTTCCAGCGCACGCTCGACCAGATCGCGATCTCGATCGGCACGCCGGTCACCGACGGCGACGTCGGCCGCTTCGTCCGCGAGACGCTCGGGGACATCGTGGCGGAGCGCCGGAAGAAGCTCGCGACGGCGATCCAGCTCGCGGACAGCCGCATGACGTCGCGGGCCGAGCGCACCACGTCGGCGGTGCGGGGCGACCGGCGCGCCAGGCAGCAACAGGCGCCGGCCGGGAGCACGCCGCTCCCCGCCACGTTCGCCGGCATTCTCCCCGTCTCCCTCGACGACGGGCCCCCCAAGCCCAGCTCGCAGGCGCCGCCCTCGTCCGGCCTCGCGCAGCCCGTCACCTCCGCGCCGCCGGCCCTTGTCACCCCGGCGCCGCGCCCCCGGCGGCGGTGGCGCCGCCGCATCCGCCTGGCCCTTTTCGTGGTCCTGCTGCTCGTCTCGGGCGCGGCGTTCGCGGCCCGCGCGGGCATCCTGCCCGTGCCCGGCGCGGTGCACAGCCTCGTGCGCGACGGGCGCGAGCACCTGCGCGGCGCGCGCGAGGCGCTCCGCGGCGTGCTCGATCGGCTGAGCGCCCTCCTCGCCGACTGACCCCGCCGGCCGGGGATCGCCTGACCTCCGCGCCGCCTCGCGCCCCCGCCAGGCCGCGCGCGCCGCCGTTCATCGTCGCCGGGCGGCGGCGCGGACGACCGCCCGCCCGGGGGCCGTCACTTGATGCCGGCGGACGGCTCGGGGAGGCACACGCCGAGCGTGCAGAGCAGGAGGTTGACGTCGCCGGCCGCGCAGTAGACCTGCCGCGCGCAGTAATCGTCGTAGCCGCAGAGCTGGTGGCAGGACGCCTCGTTCCCGAGCGCGCCGGTGAAGGTCATGCAGGACCAGCCGCTCGAGAGCCACAGCCCCTCGGGCCGCTTCGCGTCGAAGAGGCACGCCTCGGCGCGCGCCTCCGGATCGAAGACCTCCGCGGTGCACGCGTCGCCCCCGGACAGCTTGCTCCGCGCGGCGGACATCGTGTTGAGCAGGTAGGTCACGTCGCACGTCTGCTCGGACGCCGAGTCCCGCGCGATCCGGGCGCGCAGCTCGTCCTTCCTCGCCGCGTAGGCCCGGACGGCGCGGATCGCGCCCATGACCTTGTTGTTGCCGTCGTCGGGCTTCGTCCCCTCGGCGAGCGCCTCGAGCACCCGCTGGACGAGCTGCTCCGCCTCGGGATCGGCGCCCGCCGCGCCGTCCTTCGCGTAGCCGATCCGGATGTACGAGGTCGGCGTGCGCGGCGTGCACGGCTTCGCGTGCGCCCAGAGCTCCTCGCTCACGATCGGCGGACGCTTCGTGAACGGCTGCTTGCAGACGCCCATCGCGCCGGGCGGCAGCGAGCCCGAGGCCCGGGGCGTCGGCTGCCCCGGCCCCTCGTTGACGTACTCGGTCGACGCGCAGCCCGCGGCGCCCGCCATGGCGGACAGCGCGAGCAGGCAGCTCACCGAGAGAGCTGCGGCGCAGCGAAGCGGAGCGATTCCCACGGCCGCACGGTAGCAGAGCCGGCCCGCGAGCAGAAATTCTCGTCTACAGACCCAGGCTCGATTGCTCGATCAGGTCGTCGACCACGGCCTCGAAGCTCCTCGTCCGGGCGTAGACAGCGAGCTGGCGATCCGCGCTCGTCCCCTCGTCGAGGATCGTCCGGATCCGATCGAGCTCCCCCTGCGACCCGAAGATCTCCGCCGACTCCTGGACGAACTCGAGCAGCTCCCCGACGAGGAGGCGGACAGGGACCTGCTCCTGCTTGCCGAAGTCGATGAGCTGCCCGTCGATGCCGTAGCGCACGGCGCGCCACTTGTTCTCCTCGATGAGCTCCTCCCGGTACTCGCGGAAGCCCAGGTTGCGCCGGTAGAGCAGGTACAGCTTGCCCATGACGGCCTGGACGAGCGCCGCCAGCGCCACCGTGTCGTCGAGCCGCGTGGTCATGTCGCAGATCCGGATCTCGACCGTGTCGAAGAACGGGTGGGGGCGCACGTCCCACCAGATCTTCTTCGCGTTGTCGATGCAGCCCGTCTTCACGAGGAGGTCGACGAAGCGCTGGAAGTGGCCGTAGGACTCGAAGAGCCCCGGGATCCCGGTGCGCGGGAAGCGCTTGAAGATCTCGCTGCGCGTGCTCTTCAGGCCCGAGCATCGGCCGAGCCAGAACGGCGAGCTCGTCGACAGCGCGAGGATGTGCGGGAGGAAGTAGCGGACCTGGTTCGCGAGGGCCATCGCCACCTCGCGGTCCTTGACGCCGACGTGCACGTGCAGCCCGAAGATCAGGTTGGCGCGCGCGACGTCCTGCAGGTCCTCCACGATGCCCCGGTAGCGCTCGCCGTCGGTGATCTCCTGCTTCTTCCAGTCGCTGAACGGGTGCGTCCCCGCCGCGACGATGCGCATCCCGCCTTGCTGCGCGAGCGCCCGCAGGCTGCTGCGCAGCTCGGCGAGCTCCTCCCGCGCCTGCCGGACGTCGCGGCAGATGCCGGTGCCCGTCTCGACGACGGACTGGTGCATCTCCGCGCGGACCCGCTCGCGCAGGAGCTTGTGCCCCTGCCCCCCCTCGAGGAGCTGGCTCACGTACGACCGGAGCTCGCGCGTCCCCGCGTCGACGATCTGGAACTCCTCCTCGACGCCGAGCGTGAACTGGCCGTCGAGGAGCCCTTCGACGGCCGTCATCTCGGGGCCCCGAGCCGCACCTTCTCCGCGGAGGGGCGGACCAGCTTCGACCACGCGTACCCGTCGCGCGTCCGACGGTCACCGCGCGCGCACTCCACGGCGAACGCGACCATCCAGTCGACGGCGATGTTGAAGTAGCGCTCGCGCAGGTGCTCGATGTGCATGTCGGGCGCCGGGTTCGTGAAGTCGATCGCGTAGGGGACGCCGTCCCGGATCGCGAACTCGATCGAGTTCATGTCGTAGCCGAGCGCCCGGTTGATCGTTGTCGCGTCCTCGATGATGCGGTCGTGCAGCGCCTTCGGGAGCCACCGCTCGTCGTCGTGCTGCACGTAGCAGCCGCGGAGTCCGGTGGGGCCGATCGCCTTCGGGTCGTACTGGATCGGGAGGATGCGATCCTTGCCGATGCAGATGCAGCGGACGTAGTCGTCGAAGTCGATGAACTCCTGCAGGGTCATGACGTTCTGCCCCGAGGCGTTGTAGGCGGCGAACAGCTCCTCGTGGTTCCGCACCACCGACACGTCCTTCCAGCCGCCGCCGTCCGCGGGCTTGAGGATCGCCGGGAAGCGCACGTAGTCGATGATCGCCTCCCAGTTGAGCGGGTACTCGAGGTTGCGGAGGCTGCGCTCCTTGACGATCGCCGGGATGTAGTCGCGCTGGGGCAGCATGACGGTCCGCGGCGTCGCGATGCCGATCTGCGACGCGAGCGAGTAGCCGAAGAACTTGTCGTCCGCGCTCCACCAGAACGGGTCGTTGATCACGAACGCGCCGCCGAGCGCGGCGGCCTTCAGGTGGAAGCGGTAGTGCTTCACCTCCTGGCTGATCCGGTCGATGAGCACCCGGTAAGGGCTCTCGAAGCGCTCGGGCGTGCCGCCGATCGTCGCGATCTCCGCCCGGACCCCCGGCACCTTGTTGCACCTCTCGAGGAAGGCCTGCGGGAACGACTGCTCCCAGCCGACGAGGATGCCGATCTTCTCCGCCATAACGTTGCTGTCTCCTCCCACCACGTTTGTTCACGGCCACCGCCGCTGACGCACAACGTAGCGCGGATACCCAGGAATTTTACGCTAGAAGTGTAGCGATGAGTCGGCTCGATCTGCGGGCAGGCGGCCCGATCCGCGCGGGTCAACCCCAGATCGGGTGGCGAGGGGCACGGATCGTGCGAGCGGTGCGTGCAAGGGGAGAGCCCGAGGGAAACAGAGAGGAACAGAGAGGAACAGAGAGGAACGGGAGGGAAACAGAGGGGGCCAGCCGGGCCCGAGCGGCGCGGGGGCGACACGAGAGCGAGCGGAATCAGGCCGGATCGGCCAGGGAATCGGCCAGCGACGGAGCTGTCACAAAAATAGGTGTTGACGGACGCGGTTCGGCGAGTAGAGTCGCGCACCTCTCCGACGGGGCGGGTAGCTCAGCGGCAGAGCGTCGGCCTTACAAGCCGATGGTCGCAGGTTCGACCCCTGTCCCGCCCACTCCTGGGTCAGGGCCCGGGGTTGATTCTGGATGTGAGTTTGGGGTGGTAGTTAAGTTGGTTA
>NZ_JEMA01000316.1 GCF_001589285.1 Sorangium cellulosum
TTGACGACGTCGATGTACTTCGTGTCGGGGTAGCGCTCACAGAACTGCTTCATCCAGTCGCGCACGGCGCTCTGCTGCTGATCTGCGGAGAGGCGCCCGACCCAGTCCGGCTGCTGGCTGCCCCACACGAAGACGTGGTGCTTGAAGATGATGTTGTTGTCCTTCGCGTACTTGTAGATCGCGTCGAGCTTGCTCCAGTCCTTGGAGCCCTGGGTCCTCTCGACGGAGCCCCACTTGCCCTCGTTCTCGGGCGTGATCTGGTTCCAGTACTTCGCGAAGCCGTCGCGCACGGCGCCGCTCGTCGTGATGTTGCCGACGAACTTCTCGCTGCTGGGGGAGCCGCCCGTTCCGTCGCTTCCGCCGGTCCCGCCGTTCGAACCGCCCGACCCGCCGCCGCCTTCGCTCGAGCTACCCGTCGAGGAGCTTGTCGTTCCAGGGCCTCCGGCGCCGCTGGTGACCGATGCGCTGCTGCTGGCTGTCGTGCTGCCGCTGGTGGTGCTGCCGGAGCTGACCGTGCTGCTGGCTGCCCCCGAGCCGCCCGCGCCCTCCTCGACCCCGCCGTCGCCACCAGAGCATCCAAAGAGGGCCGCGACTCCGAGCGCCATCCACGTGGTGCCGCACAGCCATCGAGAAGAACGGTTCTTGTTCATTGTGCACTTCCGCGAGTTGAGTCGTTGGTGGTTCTCGAAGCGAGGGAGCCGATGGGCAGCGGTACGAGCCGGAGCGCACACGCTCTGCGAACTACGTGCCAAACAGCTCGGCGCCTACAATTCCCGCCTGCCCTGGAAGTGATCACGACACGCACACGAAAGCCGCGGCCACGCGGCGTTCCGCGTCGATGGGAATTGTGCCGTGGTATTGCGAAAGCCGACCCGGGTTGAGGGCTGACGATTGCGGTGGCATGGTAATATTCCAACCATCGAACGCCTGAAGACCCACCCAGGTTGAGCCGACCCGGGTTGGGGTCGAAGGCCGACCCAGGTTGAGCCGACCCGGGTTGGCGAAGGCCGACCCAGGTTGAGCCGACCCGGGTTGAGGGTGGTTGGTTGGCCGGCTTACGCCCGGTTGCCCAACCTCGGTCGGGCCACGGCTGCTCCAACCTGGGTCAGGCCGCCCTCAACGAGCGCGCGCCGTGCAGGCCCGGAGGAGCTCAGCCACCAGCGGCGGAAGGCGACCGGCGAGCGCGGCGCGCTCCGGCTGGAACAGCGTGGCGACGAAGAACGGATGCCCGTCGAGCTCCACGGCGCGCACATCGCCGGCGTCGTCCTCCGCCCCGACCCGCAGCGGGCCCGAGACGAGCGCGGCCTGGAACGCCGGGTTCAGGCCATAGCGGCAGCGGTACCCTTCCGTCGTCTCCGCGCAGCCGTAGGCCTGCGCGATGCGGGTGCCGGCGCGGAACCGGACGGCGCCGGTGGCCTCCACCAGCGAGCACTCCAGCGGCGCGATCACCGCGCGCTGCGCCTCCGGCGCCGTCTCCGCGTGCTCGGCGTCCGACCAGCCCAGCACATGGCGCGCGTACTCGACGATCGCGTGCTGGAAGCCGCCGCAGGTGCCGAGAAAGGGCCGCCGCTGCTCGCGCGCGAAGCGGATCGCGCGCAGCGCCCCATCCATGCTCCGGTACGGGCTCGCTGGCACGCACCAGAGGGCGTCGTAGCCCGCCACCCGCGACGCGTCGGTCACCTCCTCGGTCGGCACCCACTCGAACGAGAGCGGCACGGCGAGCGCTTCTCCCGCCAGTCGCAGCGCCGCCGGGATGGCCCGGTGCGCAGTCACCCCGTCGTCCCGATCGCCGACGAGCCCCAGCCGAATCACCGACATCATGCGCCTCACCAGAGATCCCGACGTGCGGGCAAGAGGGTCCTCGTCTCGATCCTACATTCCACAGGGCGGATGCGTGAAAGCGGCCTGGAGCTCGACGTCCTCGCGCCGTCCGGCCCAGCGCACCGCCGCGTCAGCCAGGCGGCCTTCGTGCGTAGAGGAAGCGAGCATAGCCGATCTCGGCGGCGTTCTTCGTCAGCTCGACGTTGACCCAGGCCACGACGTCACCGAACGGACGATCCTGAAACGGCCATCGGGTGCGCTGCGGCGACCGCAGATCGTCGTCCGTGACCCGATCGAGCGCCGCGCGCCACCGTTCCTGCAGGCCGCCGAGCCACGCGCGCACGCCATCGGCGTCGCCGGGCCACGTCACGCCCTCGCGAGAGAGCGCTCCGTCGCCGAACGAGCGGTCGAGCGCCATGGACCACCAGAAGCCGATATGCCACGTCACCCACGCGATGCTCGGCGGGCCGAGGTCGTATCCCTCGTGATCAGGCCAGTCGGCGCGCCACTCGCCGCCCGGGGTCTGATGGACGTGCAACCCCGCGTCAGCAGGGCGCCACAAGCACTCGTCGGTGGAGAGCCCGTCGAGGTGATAGCTGGCGAGCTGCCACGCGATGTCGAGCTGCCGGACCAGATAGCCACGGACCTCGCTGGCCTCAGGCTGCGTCGGCGCGCCAGGGCTGTCGCGTCTCATGGTCCAGAGCCTAGCAGCATCCCCGTACCCGGTAAACCGCCGGACCCGCCGCGCGCGCCGGCGTCATGGCTGCTGTAGCCGCTCCGCATGCTCGGCCAGGAGCCCGCCGAGCAGGTGGAACTCCAGATACGACCGCGCCACGTCCGTCGCCCCGGGCAGCTCCTCCTTCGCGCCGCCCAGCACCACCCAGCCGCCGCCTCGCTCGAACCGGAACGAGAGGGTCTCCCCCTCCGCGAGCCCGTGCTCGCGCACCGGCCGCAAGATCGACACGCCCTCCAGCCCGAACAGGAACAGATCCCGCGCGATCACCTCGTCGAGCCACCGCTTCGACAGCGCGGTGAGCGACAGCTCCCACGCGCCCTCGCGCAGCATCTCCGGCACCGACCCGCGGCGGATGAGCGGCGCGTTCGCCGCGTCGAGCGACACGAGCTGCGCCCGCGCCACGCCGTGATGAACCCCGAGCGCCCCGAAGCCCACCGACAGATCCGCGACGCGATAGCCCACCTGCGCCGGATCCTGCGCCGCGCCCTGCAGCAGATCCCGCGTGGCCATGATCGCCTTCACCACGCGCAGGGCGAGCGACGGGCGCAGGCACAGCGCGCGCGTCCTGTCCGGCGTGAGCGCGACGGCGCGGGTGACAGCGTCCTGCACGATCACCTCGAACGGCTCGAGCTCGGCCGCCGCCAGGGGCTCGCTCGCGCGCATATGCCGGTGCAGATCGAACGAGAACGCGCGCCCCTTCTTGAACACCTTGAGGTGCACGCTGAAGGGGCTCTTCCGCCCGCTCGCCGTGGTGCCCTCCGCCAGGAAGAGGACGTCGCCGATCACGGTCTTCTCCGGGTAAACGTGATCGTTGTAAAGGACGATGCGTCGCGCCTCGGTGTCCAGGTCGACCCGAGAGCGATCATCGTCGAGGGCGAGGCGATTGCCCTCGTGATCGCCGCGCGTGCCGAGCCCGGCGAAGGGGCAGCGGACGCGACCCGCGAAGTGGTAGACCCCTCGATCACAGAAGCGCACGGATCACCCCCAGTCCTCGGCTGCCACGCTCCGGCCGAAGACACGCGCGAAGCCCCACTCCGCGACGAGCAGCGCGCCCAGCGTGACGCCTGCCATCAGCAGGCGGGCAGCCCAGGGCGTGGGCGCGAAAGCAGCCATCTCTCTGGACGGGCGGTGGGCGAGGTTCACGTTGAGCGCCGGGTCGGTCGCGACGAAGCTCAGCACAAGCAGCGCGACGAACGTGCCCCAGGCCGAGAGCGCGCTGCCCGACGGCAGGCCGCGCCGCGCGAGGTGAAGCGCGGCCGCCGCGGGCGGCGCGAGGTGCGCGGCGCTCGAGAGGAGCGTGACCTTGCGCGTGGCGATGACCTCGATGAGCCACGCAGGGATGCCAACGCCCACAGAGAACACGAACGCCGGACCCACGAGCCACCCAGCGCCGGCGAGCAGGCCGAGCGCCACGGCGAGGGCCGCGACGTGGCAGGCAAAGAGCATCTCGCCCATCCTGCCGGTGCCGCGCTTCTCCTGCACGTACCTGGCCAGGATCGCGAAGATCGGCAGGGCGCACAGGACTTCAACGGCACGCACCCGCGCAGGGTACCGCGCGGCGCCGCCGTGAGGGAAGCGGATCGCGGGCCCGCGCGAGCGCGGCAAGGACGTTCAGCGTTCGTCGACTACCCCGGCGGACGAAGCTGGGCGATAGTGACGACTCATCTGCTTCACGAACGCACGGAGGAGGGATCGATGTCGAAGATCGCGCTTGTCACAGGCGGCAATCAGGGCCTCGGTTACGCGATGGTCGCCCGGCTTTGCCAGGACTTGCCGGCGGGCAGCGCCGTCTACCTGGCGGCGCGGGATCAGGAGCGCGGCGAGGCGGCCGTCGCGAGCCTGCGCGAGCAAGGCCTGCAGCCGTCGCTGGCCCGGCTCGACGTGACCGACGACGCGAGCGTCCAGGCCCTGGCCGAGACGCTGGCGCGCCGTCACGGCGGGATCGACATCGTGCTCTCGAACGCGGCTGCACGCATCGTGAAGGATCGGCCGCAGGCGGCCCAGGTCCGCACCTTCATCGACACGAACAACCACGGCACCTACCGGATGATCCGCGCCTTCGGGCCCCTGCTGCGCGACGGCGGTCGGCTCCTCGTCGTCGCGAGCGCCTTCGGCTCCCTGAGCAAGCTGGACCCGCGGCTCCATCACCTCTTCGACCCCGCCACGCGCTCTCTCGAGGACATCGAGCGCGTCATGGACGAGTACGTGGAGCTCGTCGAGCGCGGCGAGGCAGAAGCTCACCACTGGCCGGCGTGGATCAACATTCCATCCAAGATCGCCCAGGTCGCCTCGATGAAGGTCCACGCGCGACAGCGACACGACGAGGCGACGCAGCGCGGGATCGTCATCGCCGCGCTCTGCCCAGGGCTCGTGGACACCGATGCGTCGCGCCCGTGGTTCGACGACATGTCGTCCGCGCAATCGCCGGCGGACGCCGCGAAGAACGCCCTCTGGATCTGCACGCAGCCCGCCGAGTCACCGCGCGTCTACGGTGAGCTCGTCCAGCATCGTCGGATCATCCCCTGGGCTTGACGACGCGTAACGATTCGGTTACGCATCACGCCGATGGACGCGGTCGCCCAGGCGCTGGCGGATCCGATCCGACGGGAGATCCTGCGGATCCTGCGCGATCGCACCGCCTCGGCGGGCACCCTCGCCAGCGCGTTCTCGGTCAGCCGCCCGGCCGTCAGCCGGCACCTGCGGGTGCTGCGCGAAGCCGGCCTGGTGCGCGACGTCTCGCGCGGCCGCGAGCGCGAGTACAGCATCGTCCTCGGCGCGCTCGATGAGCTCGAGGCGTTCCTGCGCGAGCTGCGCGCGGAGAGCCCGTGGCACCGTCGGTTCGACGCGCTCGAGACAGAGGTCCACCGCGTGCGCCGGCAGAAGCGCATGGCCACCATCGACCCGCCCCGCAACGACACGAAACGAAAGAAGGAGACAGCATGAGCCCCCGACCCACCGGCCGCGTACGAGGCACCGCGACAGGCGCCGATCTCGTGATCAAGCGCAGCTTTCGCGCTCCCATCGAGGACGTCTGGCAGAGCGTCACCGCCTCCGAGAGCACGGCGCGCTGGATCGGCCCGTGGGAGGGGGAGGCGGGGCCCGGCAAGACGGTGCGCCTCCAGATGGCGTTCGAGAAAGGGGCGCCGCCGTGCAACGTCTCGATCGACGCATGCGAGCCGCCGCATCACCTCGCCGTGTCGATGAAGGACGACCACGGCGACTGGCGGCTCGCGCTCTCGCTCACGGCGAGGGGGGAGACGACCGAGCTCACCTTCGTTCAGCACCTCGCCGATCCAGCGCTCGCCGGGGACACCGGGCCAGGATGGGAGTACTACCTCGACATGCTCGTCGCCTCCCGGCTCGGCGAGCCGCTGCCGGACTTCTCCGATTACTATCCGGCGCAGCGTGCCTACTACCTGGGCGACGCGCGCACGCAGGAGTAGCCCCGCCACGGCGGGGAGCCTCGGCGCGAGCTCCACCGCTCTCGGCGGCTTGCACCCTCACGGCACATTGAGTAGGGTGGCTCACGCGCCATGACCGAGCTGAGCCACGCGCAGATCGAGCGCTTCATCACCGAAGGATTCGTGCGGATCGACGCGGCCTTTCCCCGGAGCCTCGCCGACGAGGGGCGCGCCATCCTGTGGCGTGACACAGGGTTCGATCCGCTCGACCCGAAGACATGGACGAAGCCCGTGGTCCGGCTCGGGATGTACGGCCAGCGACCGTTCGCTGACGCGGCGAACACGCCGGTGCTCCGCGCCGCGTTCGATCAGCTGGTCGGCCGCGGGCGCTGGCAGCCGCCGGCCGCGCTCGGCACGTTCCCCGTCCGCTTTCCGTCGCCTGACGACCCCGGCGATGCGGGCTGGCACGTCGACGCCAGCTTCGGCACGGAGAACCCCGACTTCATGACGTGGCGCGTGAACGTCGCGTCGCGCGGCCGCGCGCTGCTCATGCTGTTTCTCTTCTCGGATGTCAGCGAGTCCGACGCGCCGACGCGCATCCGGGCGGGGTCGCACCTGGACATCGCGAGGCAGCTCGCGCCCGCGGGCGAGCAGGGGTTGACGCTGCGTGACCTCGCAGCGAACGGCTTCGCGGAGACGGCGCATCGACAGCGGGTGCTCGCGACGGGAGAGGCGGGGACTGTCTACCTGTGTCATCCGTTCCTGGTCCACACGGCGCAGCCGCACCGCGGCACCCGCCCGCGCTTCATGGCGCAGCCGCCCCTGCTCCCGGCCGAGCCGTTGCGGCTCGAGCGCGAGCACGGGGACTATTCACCCGTCGAGCGAGCGATCCGCGGGGCGCTGAGCGGGGGCCTGTAGCTGGCCTTCATGTCTCGCCGGTGAATCCGTGAATGTCACCCCCGGTCGTGCCGACGGGGCCAGCTTTCCCGTGGCGGCATCCTGCACCGCGGCGCCCGCGTCCCTCCGGGAGACCCCACGGCCCCGCGACCGACCCCAGGTCGGGTAGCCGGCAGCGGTCGCCGGCCAGGGACGCCGCGTGCCTTGGTTTCCTCGGCTCGATCGGGCACAGTGGGGCTCGCTCGCCGCCGTGTCGCTCGACGCTGCTCCAGGAGGCCCCGTATGCGCTCGATCCTGCCCACGCTGCTCCACTCGGCCTTCGTCGGCGTCAGCCGGCTCGCCAGGCTGCGCTTCGAGGCGCAGGCCCACCGGGCGGGCGCCGTGAACGAGCGCCTGCTGCTGGACATCGTGAGGCGACACCAGGGCACCGAGTTCGGACGACGTCACCATTTCAGCGCGATCCGGACCGCGGGGGACTTTCAGCGGGCGGTGCCCATCGCCACCTACGACGACCTCCGCGCGGATATCGAGCGCATGGCCCGCGGGGCCCAGCGCGTGCTCACCGCCTATCCGGTCAACGCGTTCGCGCTGACCTCGGGCACGACGGGCACCCAGAAGCTGATCCCGGTCACCGCACTCGCGCATCGCCAGCTCACGCAAACCGTCCTCACGAGTCGTGGCGTCGTGTTCAACGCGATCCCCGCGTCACGTGAGGACAGGCCCGCGGTCTCGTTGATGAGCGCGCTGCTGACCGGCCGGACCGAGGGCGGTTTTCCGACAGGCTCCATCTCCTGTTACATGATGCGCACAGCGCTCGAGCGGCGACCCGGAGCGTGGGCGTCCCCGCCGCAGGCCTTCCACGTCCCGGCCCACCCCGACGCGCTCTACCTGCACCTCCTGTTCGCGCTGGCGCAACCCGCGCTCGGGACGATCGTCGCGCCGTTCGCCTCCGGCCTCCTCGATTTCTTCCAGATCCTCGAGGCGCGCTGGCCTGCGCTTGTCGAGGACCTCGGCCGCGGAGCGGTGCGCCCCGACGTCGCCCTGCCGCCCGAGCTCGCGCAGCCGATTCGCGCCAGGCTGCGGGCCGATCCCGGGCGGGCGAGCGCCGTGGCGAAGGAGCTCGAGCGGGGTCTCGACGGCATCGCGCGGCGGCTCTGGCCGGGCCTCTCCCACGTCTCGGGCGGCACGAGCGGCAGCTTCCGGATCTACGCCGAGAAGCTCGCGCGCTACCTCGGCGATGTCCCGATCTACTCGCCTTTTTACGTGTCCTCGGAGGCGATGCTCGGCATCAACCTCGGTCTGGGCGCCCCTGTCTACGCCCTCCTGCCGAGCTCCGCCTTCTACGAGTTCATCCCTGCCGACGAGCTCGACGCGGAGCGCCCCTCGGTCCGGCGCATCGACGAGCTCTCCGAGGGGGAACGGTACGAGATCGTCGTCACGACCCACGGCGGGCTGTACCGCTACCGGATGGGCGACGTGATCGAGGTCGCGCGCCACCACCGTCGCGCGCCGGTGGTGGAGCTCATCCACCGGCGCGGGTGCCTGCTCAACATCGCCGGGGAGAAGACGTCCGAGCACGCGATCCATCGCGCCCTGGACGAGGCGCTGTCGAGGGAGGCCCTCGGGCTCGTGGACTTCTCGACGATGGAAGATGCCGAGTCCGCGCTCAAGCGCTACGTCGTGTTCGTGGAGCTCACCGACGGGAGCCGGCCTGCGTCCATCGAGCGGCTCGCCGGGCGGATTGACGACGCGCTCCGCGCGGCCAACCCGCACTACGCCACCCTCCGGGGGCGCCTCGGGCCGCTCTCGCTCCACGTCGTGCAGCCGGGGACGTTCCGCGCGCTGCGCGAGCTCCTGGTCCGCCGGGGCGCCTCGCCCGGCCAGGTGAAGGTGCCGCGCGTGGTGACCGAGGGCCCGCTCGCAGAGCTCTTGATGGCGCACCGCGCGGCCGCGCCGGCGCCTGCTGTCGCTCCCTGACGCCCCCCGTCGCCGGCTGGAAGCCACAAAAAAGAAACCGCCCGCAGGTCCTGGACCTGCGGGCGATCTTCATGATCCGCGACCCAGTCTACTTCAGACGGGCCAGCATCTCGACCTTCTCCGCGTCGAGACCCGTCCAGGTGCCCCAGCCCGACTTCTCGGCATCGGTGTACGCGTGCTCGTAGATGCCACCCGTATCACCCGACTCGGGGTTGATGGACCAGTAGGTGAAGTCCGTCATCTTCTTCTTGATGAGGTAGTCCGTGTAGATGTTCTGCCACTCCCAGTCGTAGCGCTTGCCAGCGGGCAAGTGCGCCCACTGCTGGGCGAGGGGCGGATCCATCTCGTTCTTCGGCCACTCCTTCACGCCGCCGAACTCGCCGGTGATCACGCAGAAGTTCTGGTCGTGCAGGAACCCGAAGTGCTCGTCCCACTGCTTCTCCAGCGCCGCGACGGCCGTCGCGTTGCTCCGCTCCACGATCAGCCCGCACTTGGCCGCGGCGGCCGCCTCGTCCTCGAGCCCGACGCACTCGGGCTTCGACTGGTCGACGTGCTGCTTCTGAACGAACACGGCAGGCCCGTAGGTGTGGGGCGAGAAGCAGAGCCGATCCCTCGGGATCTGGATCGGGTAGGCCGTCTGCCCGTAGAAGTTCTCACCCCAGTTCGGGTTGAGGTTCTCATCGCCGTGGGGCTCCGGCTCCAGGTCCAGGCCCGAGCCACCCGCGATCTGGTGGCTGCCGGACACGCCCTGCACCACCGCGATCATGTCGTTGTTCTCCTCGGCGATGACGTCGTAGCACGCCTTGGCCATATCGGCCCACTGGGCCCAGGAGTACTTCCACGGCTCGTTGAAGCAATCGATGCCGATGATGTTGTCGATCCCGAGCTTCGCGGGGAGCTTCGCGATCGTGCGGATGTCAGCGAGCCACTTGTCGACGTTGTAGGCGTCCTCGCCCATCGTGCAGTTGTAGTCGTCCGCCTTGTAGTCGTAGTTCTCGCGGGCGCTGTCCACGTAGGGCGGGGCATCGTCGAGCCTGCCCGCGCGCCACCCGAGGTGGTTCGAGCAGGAGTGGATGCCGATGATGACGTTCAGGTTGTTCTTGTCGGCCTGCTTGAGGAAGTCCTCGAGCGCCTCGAGGGCGTTGGCGTACGGATACACGTCCGGATCGTTGTTCTTGATCCGCGGAGTGGTGGTGCTGTAGTTGCCGTCCGGATGGTTGGCGACCAGGGTCTGCGGCGCGATGGGGAGCCGGATCGTGTTGAACTTGAGCGCAGAGCTCGTGAGCTCCTTCATCGTTTGCTCGATGGTGCGCGGGGCGCTGTTCTCCGCCCACCACATCGACCCGATGAAGAGCTCCATGGCGCCGGGGCGCTCGAGATCGTCCTGTCCCTCGAGGCCGAACCAGTTGCCGCCGCGAACCTGGATCTCGGTGCCGTCCTGCGTCAGGCGGCCGTTCGAGAGGTTGACCCGGAACTTGCCGGCCGGTGAGCCGTCGGTGTCCGGCGTGGGCTTCCCATCCGGGTTGGTCGTGCCGCCACCGACGCCGGCGCCGCCCGTCGGGGTGCCCGCCCCGGTGCCGCCGGTCGGCGTGCCCGCCCCGGTGCCCGCACCGCCGGTGCCGCCCGTCGGGGTGCCCGCCCCGGTGCCGCCGGTCGGCGTGCCCGCCCCGGTGCCCGCACCGCCGGTGCCGCCGCCCGGGCCCCCGGTCGCCCCGCTCGAGCTGTCGCCGCCGCAGCCGACGCCCACCAGACCGAGGATGGAGAAGGAAAACAAGAAGATATGGCTTCTTCGGATTCTCATGGCTTCGCTCTTTTCGTTAAGCACAAATTCAGTACAAGGTACTCGTCCCGAGCGACCACATTCGTGGGGCGACCGTAAGCCAGTCCAAGATCATCAACTGGTCGCGCTCGGAACTCGACCCTGAATCGAATTCGCAATCAAGCAACACCGACGGGTTGCCAACCGGCCTCGTACACTACCCGTCAAGAAACTAGGGGTCAAGACGGGACTGCCCCGACGAGCCGGGGACCAAAATCTCGATGGGGCGTCTCTTTCCCGCGAGAGCGGATCGCCGGAGTACGCTCTCGCTCTAGCCAGAGGCTCGCCAGAGGCTGGCCAGAGGCCAGCCAGAGGGTCCGGCGTTGCTCGAGGGGGATGGGACGGCCGTACCAGCGCGCTCGGCTTCGGATCGCGCTTGAGCTTGCCAGCCGCCGAATCGCATTCGGCGCATCGCGTTCACGTCAGACGCGCAGCGTCATTGATGCTCGGTTCGCTGCGAGTGAAACGTTTCAGCAAGGGGAGATCGGTCAGGAGCGGTGGCGGACGGGTCGGTTCTCCCGGGGAGGGGCGCATGAGAGGGAGCCGCTCGACCGGAACCCGAGCGCGCAGGCGCAGATCGGAGAGATCACCCCGTCACCGCCGGGCCGCTCATGGCGGTATGCTGCCGTCATGGACTGGAAAGAGCGCTGTCGCGCCCGCCTCCGCGAGCACCTCGATCCGCGCGGCGACCTCGCTCCTCCCTGGGAGCGATTCCCCGATTACGAGCGCCACACGATGGGGTGGCGAATGGGCGCGGGTGAAGACTGGATGGGGCTGTGGGGCGTCTTTCTCGAGCAGCTCGCCCCCGACCTCGAGACCCGCATCGCCTACCTGCGACGCCATCCTCCGGCGCCGATGAGCTGGGCAGACGCCGTCCACGAGGTGCTCTATCCCACCGAGCGATCGGAGGACGACGGCGACGACGAGGACGACCCGACAGCGACTGCCCAGCGTCGCGCCGCGCTCCTGGAGCAGGGACTCATCGCGTCCGACGTCGCCTTCACCACGTGGCTCGGCCAGCAGAAGGACGTGCGTTGGCCGTGGGAGCGCGGCGCGACGCCCGAGGACGCGGCCCGGTACGACACCCGCGAGCTCTGGTTCTGGTCGCGTCGGATCGCCGCGCTCCGGGGCGCCGGCGGATGGAAGCCGCCGATCGTGCCGGAGACCTGGCGCGCCTGCGCGCGAGCGCTCGAGAGCGGCGACGCAGGCCCTGTCGAGCCTCACCTTGGGCTCAGCTCGCTCGCTCGGTTCCTCTGCGCCGGAGACGTGAAGGCCCCATGGCAGCTCGGCCTGGATCTCGCCGACTTCGCGGACTCGTTCGATGACGACATGGGCTACGTCGGCGCGTTTCGCCTGTGGGGGATGTCGGCCTTCGACGACGCCCACCAGCTTCGCCGCTATCTCGAGGCCACGCGCGCTCCGTCGGACTGGAGGGCCTGGGCAGAGGAACAGTTTCCGCTCGATTGAGCCGCGACAGGGAGCGACGGCTTGCGTGGTGTGCCCCGCCCGGCGAGGCCACTTCCCTACTTGCCCGGCCGGACCACGCCGTGGTAATTTATTGTGTTCTAAACGCTCTGGGAGCGGAGGCGGGCTCCAGGACACACCGAGGCACACTCTCCTCCTCGTGCCTCCTGCCCTGTCACCGCCGTGTCCCCTCCTCATCGCAAGGCCGTCGTCCTGCTCCTCCGTCGGCCTGGAGGGTCGAAGGGGGCGCTCACACGCTCATGCGCCAGCGGGCCAGCGCGGCGCCTCCTCCCGATCGGCGATGCTCACTCAGCGCCATCGGCCAGCTCTGCGAGAACCTCATGAGCCCGGATCCGGGCCCGTCCGACCTCGCCGGCGAGTGGATCCAGATCGACGAGATCGTCGCGGCCGCGGCGGCGATCAACAACCAGGCGTCGCTCTTCTTCGCCCTCTTCTACCGGCTCGTCCTGCGCCTGTTCCAGGGCGACAACGCGGGGGCGGCGGCGCTCGCGTTCGAGGCGAACCCCACGATCATCGGGATCGCCGGCTGGCAAGGCAACCCGCCCTTCCACTTCTACGGCGGCATCGCGCTGATCCTGGCGGCCGAGGGCGCGGATCCGGAGACGCGGGAGAAGTACCTCGCGAAGGCCCGCGCGATGGGCGAGAAGGTAGCGTTCTGGGCGAGCCACGCCCCCGACAACTGAGGCACCGCCACCTCCTGCTCTCGGCCGAGCTCGCGCGCGTGGGCGGCGACAGGCGAGGGGCCCTGGACCTCTACGACGAGGGCATCCGCGCGGCCGCAGACGGCGGCTACCTGCACGACGGCGCCCTCGGCAACGAGCTCTGCGCGCGCGCCTACCTGAAGCTCGGGAGGACAACGCTCGCGCGCGCCTACATGATCGAGGCGCACGCGCAGTACGCGCGCTGGGGCGCCTCGAGCGCCATGGCCCGCCTCGAGCGCGACCACCCCGATCTCCTGGTGAGGCGCGAGCTGCCCGCCCTGGCGATCGCGCCGGTCGTCGTCCGGGAAGACCTCGACCGCCCTCTCTGCCCCCATCCTCCAGGTCTGGGACGGCGTGCTCGCCGTGCCGCTCATCGGCGCGCTCGACAAGGAGCGCGCCGACGAGCTGATGCACAGCCTGCTGCAGGCGGTCTCGCGCGGCGACGCGCGCTTCGCCATCCTCGACACCACCGGCGTCGAGGCCATCGACGAGGCCGTCGCCGATCACCTCGTCCGCATCGTGCGGGCCGTCCAGCTCCTCGGCGTCCGGGCGATCGTGACCGGCATCCGCCCCGCTGTCGCGCGGACAATGTCCTCTCTGGACATCGACATGCGCGCCCTGGGCACGCACGCCACCCTGCGCGAAGCCCTCAAGTTCTGCATGCGGAGCCTCACCGCCGCGCCGCGCGCGCGGCGGTGACCCCCCTCATCACGGCGGGGAGGCGTCGGACGTGCCGGTGAGCTTCGCCTTCGCGAGGTGGCTCGCCTCGAGCTTGGTCTCCGCGTCCTTGACCGCGGCCGTGCCGGTGCCCGCGATCGTCACCGACTCCTCGCCGAGCGCGTAGATCGTGAACTCGTAGGTGTCCGTGTTGGCGCCCCCGCCGCCGAAGTTCGGGCAAGGCCCGAGGTAGTTCATGTTCTGCATGGCGCCGATGGACGCCGCGTTCTTGAACTCCTCGGGCAGCGAGGTGACGTCGGCTGGAATGTTGTAGATGACCCAGTGATAGCCGTTCATGTTGGGCGGCGTCTTGGTCGTCAGGGTGACGTCGATGAAGGTGATGGCGTAGCTCTTCGTGCCCGGAGGCCCCGCGGTCCAGTTGAGCTCCGGCAGGAGGCTGCCGTTGAAGCCGGCGGCCGCGCAGGTGTACTTGTCGCCGAACTCCGCGCCTTCCGTGTGATTGGGGCTCGTGAGCGTGAATTCACCAGAGGACGTGTCGCCGCCGCCGGCGCCGCCGTCGCCCGTCGAGCCGCCCGCGCCGCCGCTCCCTGACGTCGCCGTCGAGGTCCCCGCGCCGCCGCTCCCTGACGCCGCCGTCGAGGTGCTCGTGGGGCCGGCCGAGGTCGCGCTGCCGGTGGTGCTTCCGCTGCTCGTCGCGCCGCTCCCGCCATCCCCCGACGTATCGGAAACGCTGCTGGAGCAAGCCAGTGCGGCGAATGGCGCGCCTGCGAGGACGAGGACTCGAATGGTACGAAGAAGCCTGTTCGTTATGGTCTGCATTGGCGGACTATGTCACGTTCGCGTTCCGGCAGCGATGACAGCGCGCTTCACCTCACAACAAAGATCCGCAAGGTCGCGGCACATTTCCCGGAACAGCGCATGTCGCTCGCTGGCTCTGTATAGACCGGCCTCAGCTACAGCGCCAGAGAGCATACCCGGCTGCGAACGAGATTTGCAGAGGCGGCCTCCGGAGCCGGGCGCCCTGTCCCACGCGCAGGCCGCCTGCCTGCCGCTGGCCGGCGTCACGGCCTGGGAGCGCCTCGCCGCGCGGCGCGAGGTGCTTCGCGCCGTCCTCGCGATCGCGAAGATCGCCGGCGCCGTGGGGGCATGACGGCGCGGCGCCCAGAAAGCGCTGACGCCGACGCCACGGCATGATCGAAACCGAGACGTGCGGGAATATATCTCCGCCACGGGTGCGACGTTGATGAGACCCCGTGTGGGATGGCCGGAGTTGTGCACTGCATCACTGTCTTTTGCCGCATGCACGGGAAGTCCAGGTGATCTGAGGGCTGCAGACCGAGAAGGAAGTCGGCCCGTTTTCGGCTAAGATGGGCCCCATGATGAAGCAACGAACGATCCTGGCTTCCTGGCTGGCTCTCGCGCTGGTGAACGGCGCTTGTGGCGACGATGGCTCCTCCAGCAGCGGTGATCCCCCGCAGGGCTCGGGGGGCACCGGTACGGGTGTGCAGCAGGGAAGCAGCAGCAGCTCCTCCGGCGGTGGTGGTTCACCGGCGGGCGGGACTGGCACGAGCACGGCGACTGGAACGGAGGCGGGGACGACCGGGAGCGGCGGCGCGCCGCCGGCCGGCACCGGGGGCGGCGGGGGCGACGAGCCGCCTGTGTGCAACGCGAGCGCGGCGCCCGACGTCGGGAAGCTGGCGCTCGCGCCGGTGGTCACCGGCGTCGACAGGCTGGTCTACGCTGCCCAGCCGAAGGGGTCGAGCGACTGGTACCTCGTGCAGCAGACGGGCAAGATCCGCGTGTTCACGGGCGGCGCGCTGCGCGAGGAGAACTTCCTCGACGTGAGCAGCCAGATCCAGCTCTCCACGGGCGCCTTCGACGACGAGCGCGGACTCCTCAGCATCGCGTTCCCGCCCGACTACGCGACGAGCGGAAAGTTCTACATCGCGATGACGCCGACCACCGGCACCAACATGAACCGCGACGTGGTGCTCGAGTACCAGCGCTCGGCGGGCAATCCTTTCGTGGCGAACGAGACGCCCTCGAAGACGATCCTGCGGCTCGACGCCTCGGCGGTCAACCACAACGGCGGCCACGTCATGTTCGGGCCCGACGGCATGCTCTACGTCGGCACGGGCGACGGAGGCGGGAGCTGCAACAGCGACAAGCCCGGAGGGTCGCAGGACATCAACTCGCTGTTCGGGAAGCTCCTGCGGCTCGATCCGAACGCGCCCGAGCCGTACGCGGCGGCCGGCAACCCCTTCGACGGCAGCGCCGCGCGGGTCTGGCATTACGGGCTGCGGAATCCCTATCGGTTCAGCTTCGATCGGCTGACCCAGGATCTCTACATCGGCGACGTCGGCCAGGATAGCTATGAAGAGGTCGACTTCGTTCCTGCCGGCGTGAGCGGGCTCAACTTCGGCTGGGCGGCGTTCGAGGGCGACCATGCGAATACATGCAACGGCCGCACCCTGCGCGAGGGCACGACGGACACAAAGCCGATCGTCGACATCGACAGGCGCCGGACCGCGACCGGGCCGTTCCGCGATTACGTGTCGGTCATCGGCGGCTACGTGTACCGGGGCACCGCGCTGACCCAGCTCCGCGGCGTGTACCTGTTCGGCGACTACACAGGGGAGCGCATGGGCGCGATCATGCAGTGCGGCACGCAGACGTCGCCGATCACGCAGATCCTCAAGAACCGAGATCCGAACGCGCCGAACGCCCCCGCGTTCGCGCGCCAGGGCGGCCTGCCGACGTTCGAGGATCTCACCGCGATCGTCGAGGACAACGACGGCGAGCTGTACTTCGTCGCGAACCGCAACAGCCTGGTGAAGATCGTCCCTGAAATGTGAGCGGCTGCCCGGCGCTGGCCGCGGACGTGCGGCCAGCGCCGGGCGGGTCTATCCGCCCTCTTCCGGAGGGCGCGTCAGGGTCCGGGAGGCGGATAGCTGGCCTCGGTCATACCCTCGATCCAGCGAACGACCGCCTGCACGCCCGCTTCATCGACCTTGTGGGTCCCGATGCGCGGCATCTGCCCCTCGAAGCCGCGCAGCTCCTGGCGGGCGACGAGCAGGCTGCGGGCCGGGTCGCCCGGACGGATATCGTACCAGTAGCTGGGATCGGTGTTCTCGAGCCCTTCGTACTTGGCGTTGTCGGCAGGGCGCCTGTTGATGCCGGTCGTGACGGCGTCGGTCGTCGCCACGCTGCCGAGGTCGGCTGCCTCGAGCCGCAGGTAAAGGCCCGTGTCCCGCGCCGGCGCGTCCACGCTGTCGTTGTGGCAGCTCACGCCGCAGTTCGCGTGCATGTAGCCGAGCGCCAGGCGCTCCACCTCGTCGCCCGGGATCGACAGGGCGAGGTGGCTCCCGCCGTCCATCAGCCCGGCCTCGACAAGCTTCTCGCGCGTGAGCCCCTCGGCGCCCGGGCCGAGCATCAGCGCGTCCCAGCCGAGGACATAGTCGCCGCGCCCGGAGTGGCACTCCTTGCACTGATCGCGCGTCGGCACCGTGTGGCCCGTGCCGTACAGATCGACAACCCCCGTGTCGTTCTGCATCTGGATGGCCTCGCGCCCGTCCTCGGACCACACATAGCTCGTGTAGAGCCAGCCGTCCGGCGTCTTGCGCAGCAGGCGCGTCTCTGCGAGGCGCATCGCGCCGTCAGCGCCCTGCACCTGGAACTCCTTCCAGAACTGCGTCCCCTCCGGGTACACGAACGCGTCGGGGTTGCTCGCGTCCACCTTCTGGCCCGCCGGGATCGACACCCAGCGACGCTTCGCGGCGCCGTCGCTCCAGAGCTCGATCGCCGGCTTGTACTCGAGGACACCGCACGCGGGCTCGCGCCTGTCGAAGTCCCCGTAGAGGCCCGTACAGCGCAGGTCGACCGGCAGCGCGCCGTCGATCGGCGCATCGCAGTTCACGCCGGTGGGCATCACGAACTCGGTGCAGCCCGAGCCCGGGCCGCCACCTGAGCCGTCCACCTGCGTACCGCCTCCGCCATCTCCCGCGGTGGCGCCCCCGCCGGAGCCCGTGCCGGGGCCGGCCGGCCCCTCGCCATTGCCTGGATCACATGCGGCCGCAAAGAGCAGCGCAAACAAGAACGTTCCTTTCCCCACAACGCGAATCAGCATGCGCGCTATTCTGCCACAGAATGGCGCGCGCGGCGCCGCTCTCCTGGCGATCCCGTCGAACAAAATGGCCACGCCGATCGGGGTGGATTTCCGAAGGAATCTTTTGCTCGAGCTGAACAGCCGGCAGCCACATCGGAGGAGCGGACGCTCGGAGTCTCGCGCAGGTGGCGGCGTTGAAGGCATGGCCGACGGAGGCTGCTCGCGGGACCGGGACTCCGTCGCTGTCCGGTTCGATATCCATCGCCAGCGCGGCGTGCTGCGGCAGGAGCCCGCGAGTCGGCCGCGGTGAGCCGCGGTGACAAGAGGCCGACAGACACCAGCGCCTCGTCCGGCCCTCGCGCGAGGTCTGTACAGCGGCCGTCTCCCGGCGTTAGCCTGGGCGCGGGCGCAGCGGAGCCCGATGCCAGGCAGGCGGCGCTCGGGCGGTCAGCGAGGGGAGCGATGGATTTGACGGTGATCGACGAGGGGGGCGTGCGGTTCGTTGAAGGCGCGCCGGATCAGCGGCTCATGGCGAGCGTTCACGACGTCGACCGCGTGCTCGAGGCGTGTTTCTCGGGCGGCGTGAGCGGCGCCCTCCTCCACGCGCCGAACCTGACGGCGGCCTTCTTCGACCTCAGCTCGGGAGAGGCCGGGGCGATCCTGCAGAAGCTAAGGAACTACTGGATCCGGCTCGCCGTCGTGTGCCCGCCGGGCAGCGTCAGCTTCAGCAGCCGGTTCGGGGAGCTGGTGGCCGAGGAGCGCGGCGGCAAGCACTTCGGGGTGTTCGAGGCGCGCCACGACGCGGTCGAATGGCTCCGCCGGACGTCGGACGCAGCGCCGGTCTGATCCTCGGGCGGCCGCGAGGGCGAGCCGCGCGCCGGCGGGCCGGCCTCGATCAGGTCAGTCGCGATCCGGGGCGCCCAGCGGGAACAGCGGGCGATAGGGGCGCGCCTCGTCGATCGCGCGCGCGAAGGAGGGGCGCGCGAGGAGCCGTTGCCGGTACGCGCGGACGTTGGTGAAGACCTCGCTGATCGGGTGGGCCCAGTCGGCATAGAACAGCGCAGGCCCGGCCGCGCAGTCCGCGAGGCTGAAGGCGTCGCCCACGGCCCACGCTCGCCCCGCCATCGCGCTGTCGAGCCAGCGATAGGCCGTGTCGAGCAGCTGCCGCGCCTCGCCGACCCCCTGACGATCGCGGTCCTCCGCGGCGCGGATGCCGTCGGCCACGAGCTTCTGCATCGGCGTCATGATGTAGTTGTCGAAGATGCGGTCCATCATCCGTACATCGAGCGCGGCCCGCCGGTCCTCCGGGACCATCCGGACGGGCCCGGGATGGTGGAGATCGAGGTACTCGACGATGATGCTCGCCTCCGCCACCGTGCGGCCGCCATCGAGGAGCAGGGGCATGCGCCTGAGCGGCCACAGCGTCTCGTGCTCGACCGCCGCCTCCGGGTCGTCCGGCCCGAGCATGCGGAGCTCGAACTGGATCTTGTTCTCGTAAAGCGCGATCAGGACCTTTTGACAGTAAGAAGAGAAGGGGTGGGCGTAGAGTTTCATGGGGTTCTCGGTTCCTTGGCTCGTTCCGCTTCCGGGGTGTGACCACGTGAGCTCGTGACGTCCGCTCGGCGTCGCCCGGCCTCAGGGCTGCTGACGCCGTCTCGGGGTGGAGCGCCCTGCGCTGCGCCCCACCTCTGCATACCCCTCCCGCTCATCGTGGGTGCATATCGTACTCTCCCGCTCGCCCGCCCTGTCAAGCTTCCCCGGGAAAAGCGACGAGGCGACCCGCCCGGGGTTGCGAGACGGCGCTGTGGGACGTCAGCGACGGCACCGCCGATCGAGCGAGCTCTTGCGCGCAGGACGCATTTTGTGAGAGCGTGTGGTTTCTACCTTGGCGTCGGGGCTTACGTCGAGGCGCGCCGAGAGGATCCTCCTCCCGGCGGGGGCGCCGGTGCGTGCCTCGCTCGCGCGATGAACCGGGAGGCAGCCGCGATGAATTTCCCTGTCAATGTGTTGGCCCCAGAGCTCCGTGCGAATCCGTACCCTTATTTCGCCGAGATGCGGCGGGTGAGCCCGGTTTGCCAGGTCGAGCCAGGCGGGATGTGGGCAGTCACTCGGCACGAGGACGTGCTCTTCGTGATGAAGAACCCGGGGCTCTTCTCGTCCGAGGGCTTCAAGGTGGCGTGGCAACCGCCCTGGGTGGGTTACAACCCGTTTGCCAACTCGCTGCTCGCCATGGACCCGCCGTCGCACACGCGGCTGCGCGGCTTGATCCACCGCGCGTTCGGGGCCGCCACCGTGGCCCGCATCGAGCCGCGCCTCCGCGCCGTCGCCGCCGATCTCACGAACCGGCTCGTGGAGGAGGCCGACTTCGTCGAGGCGTTCGCGCACCCGCTGCCGGCGTATGCCATCGGCGAGATCCTCGGGCTCGATCACGCGCTCCACGCCCATTTCAAGCGGTGGGCCGACGAGTTCGTCGCGATCACGCCCGAGGTCCCGAGCCCGGAGGAAGCCGAGCGCGTGCGGAAGACCATCGCGGAGCTGACCGGATACCTCATGGATGTCATCGAGCAGCGGCGCCGCGCGCCCGTGGACGACACGGTGAGCGATCTCGTCCGCGCCGAGCTCGACGGACAGCGGCTGACGGACGCCGAGATCGTCGAGTTCCTCGTCACGCTCCTGATCGGCGGGCTGGAGACCACGACGCACCTGCTCAGCAACTCGCTCCTGTTCCTCACCGACCACCCGGACATGATGGATCGGCTGCACGCCGAGCCCGGCCTGACAGCCCTGTTCGTCGAGGAGATGCTCCGCTATGACGGCCCGGTCCAGACGCTCCCGCGCATCGCCACAGCGGACGTCGCGCTGTCCGGGGTGACCATCCCGCGCGGCGCGCTGGTGATCCCGATCGTGGCCTCCGCCAACCGGGACGAGGCGAAGTTCAAGGATCCGGATCGGTTCGACCTGCACCGCGGCTCGCAGGGAGGGCTCAACTTCGGACACGGTATCCACTTCTGCATCGGCGCGGCGCTGGCCCGCATGGAAGCCAGGGTGGCGCTGGAGGCGGTGATCGCGCGGTTCCAGCGGGTCGAGCGCGCCCCTGGAGAGGTCCGCTACAACCGCACGCTCACGGTCCGCGGCCCGATCGCCTTGCCGCTCCGGTTCACCTCGCGGCAGTGAGCGCCGCGAGGCGCGGCGCGGTGGTGGCGAGCTCGCTCAGGGCGCCATCCAACGAGCTCATCAAACCTCCGGAACTCCACCCGACGCGCGGCGGCGCTGGATGCCCGCCGGACCGGGGGTGTGGTACAAGCGGGCGTCGCATGGCGAGGCAGCACGGGGGGGATCTCGACGGGGTCGAGGAGCGGAGATCGGCATGAGCCCGGCCGAGGCGGCGAGCGCCGGGAGCGGGCTGGATCCGGCCGGCGCCGCGCTCTCGGGCGGCGGGGAGATGGGGGCGCTCATGCGCTCGATCGACTGGTCGCGGTCGGCGCTCGGCCCCGTCGAGGCGTGGCCCCAGTCGCTGCGCACCGCGCTGTCGATCCTGCTCTCGTCCGAGCACCCGATGTTCCTGTGGTGGGGCCGGGAGCTGATCCAGTTCTACAACGACGGCTACCGCCCGATCCTGGGCTCCAGGAAGCACCCGGCCGCCATGGGGCAGGCGGGGCGCGTGTGCTGGAAGGAGATCTGGGACGTCATCGAGCCGATGATCGAGAAGGTCTTCTCGGGAGGGGCCACGTACATCCGCGATGGCCTGCTCATCCTCGATCGGAATGGCTTCCTGGAGGAGTGCTACTTCAACTACGGATATAGCCCCATCCGGGACGAGAGGGGCGCTGTCGCTGGCGTCTTCGTCGCGTGCTCCGAGAGCACCGGGCACATCCTCGGACAGCGGCGGCTGCAGCTGCTCGGGGAGCTCGGGGCGCGGGCGGCCGACGCCAAGAACGTCGACGACGCCTGCCGCGTGATGATGGAGACCGTCGCGCAGGCCGGGCGCGACCTGCCCTTCGCCCTGCTCTACCTCGTCGAGCAGGACGGCGCGCGGGCGTCCCTCGCCGCGAGCGCCGGGCTCGACCCGGGCCACGCCGCGGCGCCGGCGGCGGTGAGCCTCGATCCGGCGGCGGGCGCGGTGTGGCCGCTCCACCGCGCGCTGCGCGAGGAGGTCGACGTGGACCTGTCGGCGCTGTCGGCGCTGTCAGCGCGCGCCCTCCCGGGCGGGCCGTGGCCGGACGCCGCGCGGCGGGCCGTGGTGCTGCCGCTCCCCCGCGTCGGGGGCGGGGGGCCGGCCGGGTTCCTCGTCGCGGGCGTCAGCCCCCGGCTGGTGCTGGACGACGACTACCGCAGCTTCCTGCGGCTCGTCGCCGCGCACAGCGCGACGGCGCTCCAGAACGCCCGCGCCAGCGAGGAGGAGAAGCGCAGGCTCCTCGCGCTCGCCGAGCTCGACAGCGCCAAGACAGCGTTCTTCAGCAACGTCAGCCACGAGTTTCGCACGCCGCTGACGCTGATCCTCGGGCCCGTGGAGGACAGCCTCCGCGACGCGGAGCAGCCCTTGCCCCCGCGGCAGCGCGAGCGGCTCGCGATCGTCCACCGCAACAGCCTGCGGCTCCTCCGGCTCGTCAACACGCTGCTCGACTTCTCGCGCATCGAGGCGGGCCGCATCCGGGCCTGCTACCGGCCCATCGACCTCGGCGCGTTCACCGCGGACCTGGCGAGCTCGTTCCGCTCGCTCCTCGAGCGGGCCGGCCTCTCCCTCTCTGTCGATTGCCCGCCCCTCCCCGAGCCCGCCTACGTCGACAGGGAGCTCTGGGAGAAGATCGTGCTCAACCTTGTCTCGAACGCCTTCAAGTTCACCTTCGCTGGCGGCGTCCGGGTCTGCGTCGAGGCGGTCGATGGCTCGGCCGTCCTGTCGGTCGCGGACACAGGCACCGGCATCCCGCAGGCGGAGCTGCCGCACCTGTTCGAGCGGTTCCACCGCGTCGAGGGGGCCAGGGGCCGGAGCTACGAGGGCAGCGGGATCGGCCTGGCCCTCGTGCAGGAGCTGGCGAAGCTCCACGGCGGCAGCGTGGCCGTGGAGAGCCGCGTCGGCGAGGGGAGCCGCTTCTCGGTCTCCATCCCGCTCGGGAAGGCGCACCTGCCCGAGGACCACGTCGAGGCGGCCGCGCCGCCGGCCGAGGCGGGGCGCGGCGCGGCGCCCTTCCTCGACGAGGCCGCGCAGTGGCTCCGCGGCGCGGAGGCGCGCTCCGCGCCGCCGCCGCCGGGCGCGATGCCGGCGGCGGCGGAGGGCCCGGCCGTGAAGCTGTCGGGGCACCTGCTCGTGGCGGACGACAACGCGGACATGCGCGAGTACGTGCGGCGGCTGCTCGTCGCGGAGGGGTGGGCGGTGGAGGCCGTGTCCGACGGCCTCGCCGCGCTGGAGAGCGCGCGCGCCAGCGCCCCGGACCTCGTGCTCACCGACGTGATGATGCCCAGGCTCGACGGCTTCGGCCTGCTGAGGGCGCTGCGCGCCGACGAGCGCACCCGCGGCGTGGCGGTGGTGATGCTGTCCGCGCGCGCGGGCGAGGAGGAGCGCGTCGACAGCCTCGAGGCCGGCGCCGACGACTTCCTCGTGAAGCCGTTCTCCGCGAAGGAGCTCCTCGCGCGGGTCCGCATCCACGTGGAGCTCGCGCGGCGCCGGCGCGAGGCCGACGGGCAGCGCCAGTACCTGAACGACCTGTTCATGCAGGCGCCGGGGCCGATCGCGATCCTGCGCGGGCCGGATCTCGTCTTCGAGGTGGTCAATCCGCTCTACCAGCAGCTCGTCGGCGGGCGCGCGCTCGTGGGCAAGCCGATCCGGGTCGCCCTGCCCGAGCTCGAGGGCCAGCGCGTCTGGGAGCTCCTGGACAGCGTGATGCGCACCGGCGAGCCCGTCGTCGGGAAGGAGTTCTTCGTGCGGCTCGACCGCCAGGAGACCGGCGCGACGGAGGAGGTGTTCTTCAACTTCGTGTACCAGCCGATGCGCGACCGCGACGGGGCGATCGAGGGCGTCTTCGTGTTCGCCTTCGAGGTGACCGATCAGGTGATCGCCCGCCGGCGCGTGGAGGCGCTCGTGGAGGCGCTGAAGCTCGCCGACCAGCGCAAGGACGAGTTCCTCGCGATGCTCGCGCACGAGCTCCGCAACCCCATGGCCTCCATCAGCCTGTCGTTGACGCTGCTCGACGACGTGGAGGGCCAGGGGCCCGAGTCGGCGCGCTACCGGGAGATCGCGCGGCGGCAGATGGGCCACCTCGTGCGGCTGGTGGACGATCTGCTCGACGTGTCGCGCATCACGCGCGGCACGGTGGAGCTGCGCCTGGACGACGTCGATCTCGCGGCGCTGGTGCAGAACGCCGTCGCCGCGGCGCGGCCGGCCGTGCAGGCGCGGCAGCACGCGCTCTCGCTCTCGGTGGAGGTGGGGGATTTCGGCGTCCGCGCGGACGCCACGCGGCTGGAGCAGGTGGTGACGAACCTGCTGACGAACGCCGCGAAGTACACGCCGCCGGGGGGCGCGATCTCGGTGCGCCTGACGCGCGAGGCGGCGGGCGGCGCGCCGCAGGCCGTGCTGCGGGTGCGCGACACGGGGCGCGGCATCCCGGCGGCGATGCTGGAGCGGGTGTTCGAGCTGTTCACGCAGGTCGACCAGACCATCGACAGGAGCACGGGCGGGCTGGGGCTCGGGCTCACGCTGGTGCGGCGGCTCGTGGAGATGCACGGCGGCAGCGTTGTCGCGGCGAGCGCCGGGCCGGGGCGGGGCAGCGAGTTCACTGTGCGCCTGCCGCTCGGCGGGGCTGCGGCGCCGATCGCGGCGCGGGGGGAGCCGCCGCCCGCGGCGCGGGAGGAGCCGCGCGCGGAGGCGGCCGCGCGGCGCCGGGTGCTCGTCGTGGAGGACGCGGCGGACGTGCGCCGGATGCTGCGGGAGTTCCTCGAGGCCCTGGGGCACGAGGTGGCGGTGGCGGCGGACGGGCTGGACGGCGTGGCGAAGCTCCTGGCGCTGCGCCCCGACGTGGCGTTCGTGGACGTCGGCCTGCCCGGCATCGACGGCCACGAGGTCGCCCGCCGCGCGCGCGCCGCGCCGGGCGGCGAGGCGCTCTACCTGGTGGCGCTCTCGGGCTACGGTGGGCCCGAGGATCAGGCGCGATCGGCGCGAGCCGGCTTCGACCTGCACCTGACGAAGCCCGTGATCGCCGCCACGCTGCAGCAGGTGCTCGCCGGGCGGCGAGGCGGCGCGAAGTGAAACGGCGCTCGGACGAAGCGTGATCGACCATCCCTCTGCAGGGGCCCTCCCGGGGAATCACGCGCTGACGAACTGCCGCTCGACCAGCCGTCGATACAGCCCGTCCTGCGCGACGAGCGCCGCGTGGGCCCCGCTCTGCACGATCGTGCCGCCATCCATGACGAGCACGCGGTCGGCGCCCATCACCGTCGAGAGCCGGTGGGCGATGATCAGCGTCGTGCGGCCCTTCATGAGCGTATCGAGCGCCGCCTTCACGAGGTGCTCGCTCTCCGTGTCGAGCGCGCTCGTCGCCTCGTCGAGCACGAGCAGGCGAGGGTCCTTGAGCACGGCGCGGGCGATGGCCACGCGCTGCTTCTGCCCGCCGGAGAGCTGCACCCCGCGCTCGCCCACGAGCGTGCGATAGCCCTCCGGGAACCGCCGGATGAAATCGTGCGCGTTCGCCGCGCGCGCGGCGGCCTCGACCTCCTCGTCCGAGGCGCCCTCCCGGCCATAACGGATGTTGTCGGCGACGCTCGTGGCGAACAGGATGGGCTCCTGCGCGACGATGCCGATCTGCCGGCGGAGCCAGCTCGGCGACAGCGCGCGGAGGTCGCGCCCGTCGAGGAGGATGCGCCCCTCGTCGGGATCGTAGAGCCGCAGGAGCAGCGAGGCGATCGTCGATTTGCCGGCGCCGGACGACCCGACCAGCGCGATGACCTCTCCGGGACGTACGGAGAGATCGATCCCCTTGAGGACAGGCACGTCCCTGCGCGCCGGATAGCTGAACCGCACCCGATGGAGCTCCAGCTTCCCCTGGACGTACGGCGGCTCGAGGCCGCCCGAGAGCGGCATGGCCGGCGTCCGGTCGAGCAGATCGAAGACGCGCTCGGCGGCGCCGAGCGCCCTCATGAACGCGGCCCACAGGTCGCTCA
The DNA here is from genome assembly GCF_001589285.1 of Sorangium cellulosum. Classification (GTDB taxonomy): domain Bacteria; phylum Myxococcota_A; class Polyangia; order Polyangiales; family Polyangiaceae; genus Sorangium; species Sorangium cellulosum_G. The sequence goes on from NZ_JEMA01000316.1 coordinate 25,772, forward strand.
GGCCGGCGAGCGAGAAGGCGACGAGGAGCGTGTAGACGAGAAAGGAGGTGAGCTTGCCGAGCGTCATGCTCCCGGTGACAACGAGGTGGCCGCCGTACCAGAGCACGAGCCCCGTGGCGGCGTAGCCCGCGAACGTCACCACCCCCGAGAAGGCCCCCGAGGCGCGGACGCGGGTCCTGGCGCGCTCGAACGAGCTGGCCACTTGTCCGGCATAGCGCTCCACCTCCTGCTCCTCGGCGGCGAACGCGCGGACGGTGCGGATGCCCGAGAGCGCCTCCTCGGCGATCTCGCTGGAGCGCGCGAGCGAGTCCTGGACGGCGCGGGAGAGCTTGCGGACCTTGCGGCCGTAGATCACGGCGCCCACCAGCACGGGGGGGACCACCGACAGCATCAGCAGCGTGAGCCGCGGGGACGTGTACACGAGGAACCCGAGGCCGCCGATGACGGACGCGGTAAGTCGCAGCCCGGCGGAGATGTCCACGCTGACGGCGTTCTGGAGGACGGTCGTGTCCGAGGCGAGGCGGCTCGTCAGCTCACCTGTCCTTTGAGCATCGAAGAAGGCCATCTCCTGCCGGAGGACGTGCTCGAACAGGCGCGCGCGCAGCCGGGCGACAACGCGCTCGCCGGCGGTGGTGAAGAGGACGTACCGGAGCGCCACCGCGATGGCCTGGAGCGCGATGATGGGCACGAGCCAGAGCGCCATGCCGTCGATCGTCCCGGCGGCGTTCCCAGGCCCGAGCGCGTCGTCGATGATCCGCTGGATCACCTGTGGCAGGAGGAGGCTCATCCCGCTGCCGATGGCCAGGAACAAGGTACCGAGGGCGAGACTCCCGAGCTCGGGGCGGGCGAGGCGGAGGAGACGCAGGAGGTGTCCGGGGCTGCTCCGCCCCTCGTCTGAGCGCTGCATTGGCCTCCTTCAGCCTAGCAGGCGCCGCGCGATCGGGCGCGCGCCGCGGCGCTCGCGTGACACCGCATGCAACCTGTCGGGCGCTACGCCGCTTTCGCAGGATATGGTTTGACCACCTCGCTCGGTCGAGTCCGCTTGCGCTGGATATCCACTGACCACGTCGATGAGGCGACGGACAGAGCGATGCGGGCTCAGCCTTGGGTTCGTGGCAGAGCGCTACATGCCGTCAATTTTGCCACCGCGTGATTGAGACATTTTGCCAGTCTCGATCATGCTGCATCGGATTCCACATGTTTTGATCTGCAACCGTCTCGCGTTCATCAACTCAGGCTTCTGTTTGTGCAGTAATATTCTGGTGTTGTCATAAAAGGATGGGCAAATGGCATCATCTCGGACGCCCCGGCAACGCCGACCGAGGTTTGGCCTCGCTCTTGCTGAACCCCTCCTCGACCAAAGGAGGTCAATTATGAAGAAGATCCTGTCGCTCCAGAAGCTCTCGACGAAGGGTACGACCACGGGCGGTGGCGGTGGCGGCGGTGGTGGCTCGCATGCCAGCCTGCTGCTCTGCGGGGACTCCTCGCTGAGCCTCACGAGCTGTAAATAGTCCTGCATAGAGGGCCATTGCAGCGAATGCAGTATGGAGCGAGCAGAGTCCTCTCCCGGGGGTAAGCCTTCGGGAGAGGACTCTGCTCCTCTGCGTTTGTGGTTCATGATTCGAGGTGCGTCCGCCGGCACGTGGACGCGCCCTGGTCGCCGTCGTCTCTCGCGACCAGGGCGGGGGAGCCGTCGACCGCGCCGTCTCCTCGGGACCCGTGGCCAGTGAGGGATCATGCAAGGCATCGACAGAAGGGCGAGAGAACGCATCGTTGATTTCACGATCACTCACCCGGAGCGCTACGCGAACCTGGATAGCTACAGGTCCGAGAGGGCAGAGTTCAGGAACCTGGTGAAGGGGCTCGTGCCCGAGGGCTGGGCGGTCGGAGAGAGCCCGGGGCTATGGTGCGAGGTCCACCCGCCGGAGAAGCGGGTGCCGGACGGCGGGTTCAAGATCCACCTGTCGACGACGCACGACAGCGCGCGGGACATGCTGGCGGCGGTGGCGCCCATCCTCGTGGAGGAGGGCGCTTCGTTCAAGGTCCTCGTCGACGAGCGGGTCCTCGACCTCGGCAACTCGACGTTCTGGGGCCGGGGCGCGTGCGGCAAGTTCATCACCATCTACCCCGCGGACGTCGACCAGCTCAAGCGGCTCCTGGAGCGCGTCCACGACGTCACGAAGGACTTCCGGGGTCCGTACATCCTGTCCGACAAGCGCTACAAGGACAGCAAGGTGCTGTTCTACCGCTACGGCGCCTTCAGGAAGGCGAGCCAGGTCAACGTGTTCGGTGAGCAGATCCCCATGCTCCGGACCGCGGACGGCCAGATGCTCCCCGACTACCGGCTACCCTACTTCGGCCTGCCCGAGGGGGTCAGCGATCCGTTCCCGGACACGGAGGAAGAGGACGACGAGCTCGTCCTGAAGGGCAGGTACAAGGCGACCGAGGCGCTGGGCACCTCGAGCAAGGGCGGCGTCTACAAGTGCCTCGATCTGGAGACGAACGAGGAGGTCGTGGTCAAGGAGGCCAGGCCGCTCGTGAACCGGGGGAGGAAGATCCCGCACGACGCGATCGATTGTCTGAGAAACGAGCACCGCGTCCTCGAGCGCCTGGAAGGCACCGGCGTGACCCCTCGGCCGATCGAGCTCTTCGACGAATGGGAGCACAGCTTCCTCGCCATGGATCTCGTCAAGGGAATGCCCCTCGGGCACTACCTCGGCTCCTGGCAGTCGTCGATCCTGCTCATGACGGATCCGACCGTCGATGACATCCGGAGGTACTGTGAGGAGTTCCTGGACATCGCGCGGAAGATCCTCGCCGGGGCGCGGAAGATCCATGAACGAGGGGTGGTGATCCAGGACATCTCGCCGCGAAACATCCTGTTCGATCCGGAGGAGCGGACGGTGATGTTCATCGATTTCGAGGCGGCTTACATCCAGGAGCGCGACGCCGGCGGGCTGATCATCCCGATCCACACGGCCGGCTTCGGCGAGGAGCGGAAGATGGGTGAGGCGCCGACTGTCGCTGGCGACTACAGGGCGCTGAGCCGCATCCTCGGCGAGCTCGTGTTTCCGCCCACCCCCTTCTTTTCTCTCTCTCCGCAGCACCGGGCGCCCATGCTGGCGCACGTCGCGAGGGAGCTCGGCGTCCCCGAGGCGTTCGTGCGGCTGATCCTCGGGGTGGGCGAGCAGCCGGAGCGCGTGGACGCGCTGCTCTCGGAGGCCGAGCGCAGCATCGAGCGCGTCACCGCCGTCGAGCCGCTCCGGCCGCTCCGGAGCGACGACGACCGACGGAAGATCGTCGATTCGATCGGGAGCCACATCGTGGCGCAGATCGGCAGCGGCGACGATCCGCTGGATCTGCCGATGGACTACCGGCGTTTCATGACGAACCGGCTGAGCGTCGCGTATGGCGCGTCCGGCATCGCGCTCTTCCTGAAGCGGACGCGGGGAGAGGTCCCCGGGGCGTTCCTCGACGCGCTGGCGGGCGAGGCGTCGAAGATCGACAATGGCAGCTATGCGCCCGGGCTCTACATTGGCAGCGCCGGCGTCGCATGGACGCTCCTGGAGCTCGGGATGCGCAAGGAGGCAGAGGCGCTCATGGATCTGGCGGCCAGGTCGCCGATCCTCTTCGAGAACGCCGACATGTTCTACGGCGCCGCGGGCTGGGGCCTCGCCAACCTCTTCTTCTTCGCGCAGCTCGGCGACGAGAGGTACCTCAAGAACGCTGTCGACGCGTTCGACCACATCAGGCCGAACCTGAAGGAGGACAGGGGCGGGTACTGTTACGAGAACACGGACACCGTGTATCACGGCCTCGCGCACGGGGCCTCCGGCATCGGCTATTTCATGCTGCGGCTCTACAGGGCCTCCGGGCGGGAGGAGCACCTCGAGGTGGCGAAGGGGCTCCTCGACTTCGAGCTCGCGAGCGCCGAGCAGCAGGAGGGGAAGGAACACCTCGTGTTCCGACGATCCATCGAGGAGAACGTCTACTATCCGTACTGGCGGATCGGCGGCGCCGGCGTCGGCACTGTCGCGCTGCGGTTCCACGCGGCGCTGGGCGACCCTCGCTACCTGGAGACGGCGCGGAAGATCGCGCTTCACCTCGAGGGCGGTTACACCGTCTTCCCCACGAACTTCTCCGGGATGTCCGGGATCGGCAACTTCTTCGTCGACCTGCACCGCCGCACGGAAGACGGGCGCTACCTCGAGGAGGCCCGCCGGTTCGTCGACAGGGTGATGCTGTTCGCGCTCGAGAAGCCGTCGGGGCTCGCGTTCCCCGGCGAGGAGCTCCTCCGCATCTCGACCGATTATGGAACCGGATCCGCCGGGATCGGGATGTTCATTCACCGGACCGTCGCCGGCGGCGGGCTTCCGTATTTCGATTTCTGACGCGATCGGCCCTCCAGGCCGATCGCTCCGCCGCGCGCGCGCCACGGGCGCGCGTCACGGCGGCCGAGCCGAGGAGCGCGTCCTCAGCTCGGGCGCGTCAGGCGGACGACCTTGGCGCCGGGACGCGGATCGATCGGGGGCAACGCGAGCACGAGCCGCTCGATCTGCGGCAAGGCGTGCTGCACCGCGCCCTCCGCCTGGAGCTCGGAGAACGGGCCGGGGTAGGCGAGGACCAGGCGGTAGATGCTCGCGAAGGAGCGCGCGTACACGCCCACCTGCTCGTCTTGACCGACGAACCGGCCGTGAACGGCGCCCTCGGAGGCCGCGGGGCCCCGCACGCGATCGATGGCGCGCGCGATCGCTACCTGCCGCCGCCACGCGTTCGGGCTGCGTGAGCCGCGCTCCCGGATCTTCTGGAGGTGGCCGGCGATCGTCTCGCGCTCCCCGGGGCCGAGCGACGTTGTCGCGAGCGTCTGCTCCAGCGCGAGGTCGTCGAGCTCGAGCAGATCGATCAGGTTCACGCCGGCGTGCTCGACGTCGTCGGCCCACTGCGCGAGCAGCAACGCGTAGCCGACGTCCGCCTCGTCCCGGCGCGGCTCCGAGGTCCCCCAGATCACCGGGGAGGCGTCGTCCACGACGACCGCGCCGAGCGCCCCCGCGCGCTGCGCGAGCACCTCCAGCTCGTCGTCCAGGCGGTGCGTCGACCCGCCGTGCGCCGGCCGCTGGGCTCCACCCCCTGACGAGAGCCCTGCGAACGCGGCGGAGAGCTCCTCGAGCCGCCTCGAGACCTCGGCCGGCTCGCCGGGCGGCTCGGCGAAGCGCGCGACCAGCCGCGAGCCGTTCGGCAGCGCGCACCACACAGCGCGCGGGTCGGCGGGGGGCTTGCCGCCGAGCTCGATCAGGGCGTCATCGGCCGAGAGCTCGCGCTGCACGAGATCCAGGAAACGGAGCAGGGCTGAGTCCATGGCCGCGCAGCCTACTCCAGGACCGAGAGGCCGACGACCGTTGACGAGCAAGCCGGCGGCTTCGACGCGCTCGCCGAGCCGGGCGCCTCGACCGCTGGACCGCGTCGCCCGCTCGCCGGCCGGCGCGGAGCCGCTTCCCGCGCCCCGCGGTCCGGGCGATCCTGGGGTGCATGAGCATCGACCGCGCCGTGCTGGAGCAGATCGATCGGGTCGGCGGGCGTCTGGCGGAGGGCAAGGCCCTCAGGCTGCTCGACGACATCGCCTGGCCCCGCGAGGTGGAGGAGCGCTTCTTCGCCTCCGGCGAGGAGCGCCTCCCCGAGGTCGAGTACCGCGTCGACCGCGACGGGCTCGCGCGGCGCATCGCCGAGCTGCGCGAGCTGCTCCGGTCGATCGACGGCGACGCCCCGGCGCTCGCGTGGCTGCGGGACAACGTGCGCGCGCAGATCCAGGCCGCGGAGCTGCTCGACGCCGCGGGCACCCGCGAGTTCTCCGAGCGCTCGCGGGAGCTCTACGGCGGCGCGCGCACGCGGTTCTACGGGAGCGCGCTCAGGAACATCGACCTCGCCGAGCACCTCACCGAGCGCCTGCGCGTCCACGGCTGGGACGAGGCGAGCGACCCCGAGGAGGAGCCGCTCGACGCGGGCGCGCTCCGGGACCAGCTCGCCGCGCGCGTGGCCGCGCGGAGGCCGCACATCGACATCGAGATCGCGCTCGACCCGCGGATCACGGCCAAGGTGGTGGCCGGCATGAGCCGGGTCCGCGTCCGGCCGGAGGCCACCTTCGCGTCGTGGGAGGCCGAGGGGCTGTGGCACCACGAGGTCGAGACGCACGCGCTCACCGCGCACAACGGCGCGGCGCAGCCGAGGCTGCCGTTCCTGCGCTCGGGCGGCCCGCGCACGACGCGCACGCAGGAGGGGATCGCCATCTTCGCCGAGCTGTACAGCCGCTCGCTCTCCATCGGCCGGCTCACCCGGCTCGCCGAGCGGGTGCGCCTCGTGGACATGGCCGAGCAGGGCGCGAGCTTCGTCGATCTCTACCGCTACCTGCGCGAGCGCGGCGCCGAGCGCCGCGACGCCTACTTCGACGCCCAGCGCGTCTGCCGCGGCGGGCTCTGCGAGGGCGGCGCGCCGTTCACCAAGGACGCCTGCTACCTGGCCGGCATGCTCGAGGTCTACGCCTTCCTGGCCGCCGTCCTGCGCGGCGGGCTGCGCGACGAGGTGGAGCTGCTCGTGTGCGGCCGGATCGCGCTCGACGACATCGCGGTGCTCGCGGAGCTGCGCGCGGCCGGGGCGCTCGAGCGGCCGCGCTACCTGCCGGGCTGGCTGCGCGCCTGGCAGACGCTGCTGCCGTACTTCGCGTTCACGTCGTTCATGGACGGCATCGATCTCGGCCCGGTGGAGCGGCACTTCCAGGAGCTGCTCCGCGTGGCCGCGGAAGCGCGGCCGGCCGGGGAGGGGAGGCGGCGCCGCCCCAGGCCGCGCGAGGCGTGAGCGGCCTGGGCAGCGCGCCGGGCGTGGCGCCGGGGCGCGGGTGGGAGCGGCGCCCGCGCGTCAGTTCGTGAACCGGAGGTTGTCCACGAAGTAGGGCCCCGAGCCGGCGTTCACGTTGAGCTCGATCGTCAGCGACACGTCGCTCGGCGACGCGTTCAGCGCGGTGACGGTGGGCGCGGCGAGCGTGTACGTGAAGGTCGAGAACGCGTTCTGACCGAGGGGGCTCAGGTTGGTCGTCCCGACGAACTGGTTGTGGATGCCGGCGGACGGGATCGAGATCAGCACCGTGACGGCCCCCAGCCAGGAGGGGTTGGGCTGGACGGGCGACGTGAAGAAGTCGAGCTTCAGCTTGTTGCCCACGGGCGCGAGGCCCGCGGCGCTGAACGGCGCGCTCTTGATCTGATTCCACGCGTTCGGCGTCCCGATCCGGAGCGCCCGGATCCCCTCGGTCACCCAGCCCGTCACGAGCGAGAGCGGAGCCTGGGAGGACGTCCACAGGCCCGACCGCTCGAACCCGAGGACCGGATTGCCGGAGAGGAAGTCGCTCATCACCTGCTCGCGGTACGGGAGGAACTCGTCGGTGAGCAGGTTCGAGATCTGGAATCGCTTCCTGCCGGGCTCACCGGGGATGTCCTCTGTCTGCTCGGAGGTGTGCGTGAACAGGAAGTTGTTGGAGGGGATCGGCGAGGAGAGGCCGACGTCGTTGTTCCCGCCGGCGCTGTCTTCCTTGACGAGGTGGCACCCCGAGCAAGAGATCGTCTGGGCGCGCGCGAGGAGCTGATCCGGCGTCAGCGGGCTGCCGATGGCGGTGAGCTTCTGCTGGATCCCGGTCCTGAAGGTCGACTGCCCGGTGCCGAGCGCGAGCCGGTAGTTGTTCTGATCGACGATGAGGAGGGCCTCCCCGGCACCGTAGGTGGCTGGCACGAGCGTCGGGTAGTCGAACCGGTTGATGTCCCCAGCGGAGGCGAGCGCCTCCACAGCGTTGTTGACGAACCACGACTGGAAGCTCGCCGCTCGGGGGTCGGTCGAGGCGGGGTCGAAGAGCAGCGCGGAGGGGTTGTCGTCGACGTGGGTCGGCACCGCCAGCAACTGGCAACCTCCGCCGGCGCACTGGTGCGAGAGCTTGAACTCCCGGAGCGACCAGTCGTCCTGCGCGAAGGGGGGCGGCCGCAGGAAGTCGTTGACGCGGATCTGCCCGCCGCCCGCGGCGAAGCGGTCGATGTGGAAGACGGGCGAGAACCCGGGCAGGCCGTCGAAATAGAAGCTCTGCAGCGCGTCGGCGCGTTCCTGGGCGCTCATGTCAGGATCCGACAGCCCGCGCCAGAACTCGACGATAGGGCTGCAGCCTTGCCGGCCCTGGCCGGGGTTCGGGTTGGGCAGCCTGGACTCGAAGATGATGAAGCTGCGCATGCCGCCGTTCGTCTGGGCGTCCCCGCCCCGCCGCGCGAACACGACGCGGTACTCGCCGCAGTCCGAGCCCAGCGGGCTCGCGAGATCGAAGCGGTTCACGAGCGTCGTGGCCATGTAGAGCGACTCGCCCGGCGGCGCGGGGAACGGGTCGCTGGCGGCGTCTTGCCCGACGGCGCGGCTGCAGACGACAGGGAATCCGTTGATGGACCCGTCGAAGCGCTCCGTGAAGATGCCGTCCATCGTCGCGGGGAAATCGGGGAGCACGACGTCATCGCAGTGCGGGCCGAGGGCGAACCCTTCGCTGGCCTTCCGGTACGTGTCGAACATCTGACGGAACATCAGCTCCGGCGTGAGACCCGGGACGTTCGCCTGATCGACGAGCTGCTGCAGCACGCCCTCCAGCGTGAACCCGGACACGATGTCCGTGTCCGTGACGATGAGCGACTTGCGGGGGTCGATCGGGAACGTGAGCGCCTGCGCGTCCGCGCCGACCGCCTCGACGACGTCGTCGTGTGCGCCGTCCATCGGATCGCTCGCCGCGCAGGAGACCGTGGGGATCGCGAGCGAGAGGAGCGCGGCGCGGCGCGCCGTCCGCCACGTCCTGGCGGAGAGAGCCTCGCTTCGCGAGCGCGACGTCGATGGGGAGCAAGATGGGCCAGAGACCATGAAACCTCCTGGAAGCACGCGACACGCGTGCTCGCTGCGCCGGCCTCATCAGCCGACGCCTCGTGGATGCCGCCATGGCGCTCGCCCTTCGGATTATTTTGTCCCTGCCTGATTTTTGTGAAGCTCGCCGAAGGAGGCCGACATGGTACCGTGTCGAATTCCAGTACAGTCGAGTTCCTGTGCCACTGTCCTCGTCGACGGCCCCTGACGACGTTGCTCGGCGGCTCGGGTCGGCCCCGCAGCTCGGCGCAGCGGCGCCACTCCCCACCGCGGGCGCGCTGCACAAGGCTGCTCTCGGCGCGGCGGGGCCGCGACGGTACCTGGCACGAGGGGGGACCCATGGCGGAGACGATCGACATCAACAAGGCGAGCGCGGAGGAGCTGCAGCAGGCGCTCCAGGTGAGCGAGGAGTGCGCGCGGAGGATCGTCGAGAAGCGCGAGCAGCTCGGGGGATTCAGCAGCTGGGAGGAGCTCAAGCAGGTGGCCGGCATCGACGATGCAATGGTGGAGAGCCTGAAGGACGGGGGCTTCAAGGTCTGGAAGGGCTTCGTGCCGCCGCCCTCGGCGAAGCACGCCTGAGCCGGCGGACGGGAGGCCTGATGCTGTTCTCGACGGCGGCACGCGTCGGGACGCCGCACCAGGCTTGCGCCGTGTGGGGCAGCCCCGCGGCGCAGCGATGGCGGGCTGTCGTCGAGGGCAGCGAGGCGCTCCGTTCAACACGGTCGCGGGGCGGGTTCATCCATGTCGCCCATACGCCCTGCTTGTCGGCACGCGCCGCGGCGGGCGCAGGTCGCGCTCTGGCACCGGGCGCTCGCCGGCGGTAGACCTGTCGAGAGCGCGCTCAGGGCTCGCGCCATGAGGCCTGCCCGTCCGGCCCGCACGAGGAGGCGTCCGGGCATGCCAGGCAGCTTGATGAGGGGAGGACTCATGACGGATTCCATCGTTGCTACGCCGCCTCTGGACGTCCTGGTCCCGCCGGCGGCCTCTGGGGCGGACGCGCTCGGCGACACATCCGCCGAGCGAGGCACGATCCAGCGGCTCTTGCGGGTAGATCCCGCGACGCGTGAGCCGGACAGCGATGCGACGCTGATCCTGTCCCTGGCGTCGGCGTGGATGTACTCGGATCCGGACACGCTGAGGAAGGCGCTGTGTGTCTACGGCGAATGGAATTTCGTGCGGGTCAGCGTGGAGAACAACGCGCTCTTCCTGGCGAGCGACGTGTGCTTCATCCAGAGCAGGTGCAGGCGCCTGCTCATCCTGTGCGTCAAGGGGACCGAGCCGGGGAACATCTTCAACTGGCTCACGGACGCAAGCGTCGCGTCCCAGCGATTCCACGCGCTCGGGCGCGTCCACGGCGGCTTCGCGCGCAACGTCGACGTGATGTGGGATATGATCGACAGGCATTTCCACGCGGCGCTGCGCGGCGAGAACATCCATGACGTGCTCCCAGGCACCGCGGACTCCCCGTGTACCGCCGTCAGGTCGAGCACGGACGGCGGGCCCGCGCCGGAGGCCCCGGGCAAGCTGGAGGCGCTCTACATCACCGGACACAGCCTTGGCGCAGCGATGGCGGCGCTCGCCGCCGCGCGCCTGTTCACGGACAACAAATACGGCGAGATCCGGCGGCTCCTGCGCGGGGTCTACACCTTCGGGCAGCCCATGGTCGGCGACGCGGCCTTCGCGTCCAGGGCCGAAGATCTCTTCGGCGACAGGTGCTTCCGCTTCGTCTACGCGAACGACATCGTGCCTCGCCTGCCGCCGCTCTCGACGGGCCGCTTCGCGCACTTCGGGAGGGCGTACCGCTCGAAGGGGGAGGGGTGGACGTACGAGAGCAAGGCCGCGGGCCAGACGCGCACGTTCCTCGTGGGCGCGTCGGTCGGCATCTTCGCCTGGATCAAGCAGCAACTGCCGATCATCCGGTGGATCCCGGTGCCCTTCTCCTGGGGCGACCACTCGCCGGCCAACTACGTGGAGGCGTCGCAGCAGGGCACGGCGCAGCCGGCCCTCTTCCGGTTCCGGATCGACTAGCCTCGACGGCTCTGCTCCCTCGCCGGCCATGGCGAGGCGGCGGCCCCTGCGCGCCGGCGGACGGCGCGCCCGGTGAGGCGCGTGGAGCGCAGCAATTTCACCGCGCCCGCAGGCCTTGCACGGCCCCGACGGCTCAGGGCCTGCGGGCCGCGGGCGCGCGCTGGTCGGCCTCTTGCATGCTCCGTCGGGCGGGTGCAGTGGCGAGGAGCTCGCAGCGACGGCAGGCGTGCTCATGCGCGCCGAGGGCGCAAGGAGTCCGTTCGATGAAGCTCACGAAGAATCGCATGGTCGAGGATTACATGAGCACGGCGGTCATCACGCTGAAGGAGGCCGACACGATCAGCGCCGCGAACCTCGAGATGAAGCTCGCGGAGATCCGGCATCTTCCCGTCGTCGACGCGAAGGGGCGCGTCGTCGGGATCGTCTCCGATCGCGACCTGCTCCGCCACGTGAGCAGCCTCGGCGGCCAGCCCATTCCGATCGCGTCGATCATGACCCGGCGTGTCCGCACCGTCCGATCGACGACCCCGGCCGCCGACGCAGCCCAGATGCTGCTCGATCACAAGATCGGCTGTCTGCCCGTGGTCGGCGACCAGGAGCAGCTCGTCGGGATCATCACCGAGACCGATTTCCTGAGCATCGCCCAGCACGCGCTGCGGGGCATCGACGTGACCGAGGGCGCCGAAGATCGCTAGAGGGCGGGCTCTCCCGCCTGCGCCGCGCCGGCATCGGCCGTCTCGTCGCCCGAGCTCTTCCCGGGCTCCGTCAGGCGAGGAGGCCGGAGGCGACCCGGCGCGCCGCGCGGGCGTGCGCGCGACGATCTCGTTGTGAAACGGGGGGCGTGCAACTAGATTCCGCGGCCGCACGCCCCCATGACCGCCACACCTGCCTCGCCCGAGCCCGCGGCCACGCCGCCTGAGCGCCGCTGGCCGCGCATCTCCCGCCGCGCGGCGCACGCCGTCGCGGCCGGGATCCTCGCGCTGGCGGCGGCCCTCATGGCGGTCGACATCGCGCGCGACTCTCCGACGTACGATGAGCCGTTCCACACGACGCGCGGGCTCGCGCTGTGGTGGGAGGGGGACAGCCGCCTCTCGTTCGCCCACCCGCCGCTCGCGAACGCCCTGCAGGCCGCGCCGGGCGCCGCGCGCGGGGCAGCGGTGGATCTCTCCGGGCTCCGCGGGTGGGAGCAGTCCGATCTCGTGGAGGTGGCGCGCGGGTACGGGGCAAAGAGCTACGAGCGCGCGCGCTCGGACATGCTGCGCGGGCGCGCGGTCACGGCGGCGCTCGCGCTGCTGCTCGGCGTCTACCTCTACGCCCGCTCGCTCCGGCACGGCGCGACGCGCGCGCTCCTCGTGCTCGGCCTGTACGCGCTGCACCCCATGGTGCTCGCGCACGGCCACCTGACGACGACCGATCTGCCGATCGCCGTCGCCTTCGTGATCGCCGTGTGCGAATGGCAGAGCTACCTCACGGGCGGCAGGCCGCTGCGGCTCGTCACGGCCGCGCTCGCGCTCGGCGCCGCGATGGTCACCAAGTTCAGCGCGCTGATACTCCCGCCCGCCTTCGCGCTTGTCGCGCTGTACGCCGCCCTCCGGCGGGCCGGCCGGTTCTCCGGTCTCTCCTGGCCGCGCGTCGCCGGCGGGCTCGCGCGCGACGCCGCCGTCGTCCTCGCTGTCGTGCTCCTGATGATCAACGTGTCGTACGGCTTCCAGCGGACGGGCTGGACCGTCGACCGCATCCTCGCGGAGCCCGAGCCGGTGCACTGGCTCAGCAGCAAGCAGAACAGCAACCTGCTCGACCGATCGGCGCTGCTCCAGGCGCTCCCGGGCGGCTTGCGCGTGCCGCTGCCCTACACCTATGTCTTCGGGACGTTCTCCGCCGCCGCCCACACCACGTCGAACCACGGCAACTACTTCTTCGGCGGCCTGAACGGCCCCTCGCCCGCGTACTTCCCTGTCCTGCTCGTCCTGAAGAGCCCTGTTGGATTCCTGTTCTTGCTCGGGGTCGGCGCGTCGCTCCTCCGCGTGCGCCGGCGCTGGCCTCGCCTGCGGACGGTGGCCCTCGCGACCGCTCCGGCGCTCTTCATGGTGCTCGCGGTGAGGTCGCAGATCAACCTGGGCGTGCGGCACGTCCTGCCCGTGGTGCCGTTCCTCGCGATGGTGGCGGCGCGCGGCGGCGCGTGGCTCGCGCTCCGCCCCCGGCGGGCGGCGGCGCGCGTCCCCGCGAGGCTCGCCAGGTTCGCGGCGGCGGGGGCNGTCCCCGCGAGGCTCGCCAGGTTCGCGGCGGCGGGGGCCGCGGGCCTCGTGGCCGTGGAGGCGGTGGCGGCCACGCCCCACCACCTCAGCCATTTCAACTGGCTCGTGGGCGCGCGCGCCGGACACTGGGTCAGCATGGTGGGAGAGGACTGGGGTCAGGACATCGCGCGCCTCGGCGAGGCCCTGCGCGAGCGCGACGCGTCGCCCGTGTACTACGAGCCTTACGGCGACTGGGCCTCCGCGGAGCTCTCACGGGCGGGCGTCCGGCACCGGAGGCTCCGCTGCAATCGGGATCTGCCCCGCCCCGCCTGGGTGGCGATCCACGCGACAGTCGACGTCCGACGCCGGAAGCCGTGCGCGGCGCTCCGCGACGGCGCGGTGCGCGAGGCCGTCGTCGATCACCACATCCTCGTGTACCGCCTGGAGGACGCGAGCGCGTCGCCGCCCGCGAAGGCCCCCGACGACGCGACGGACGGCGACGGCGTGACCGAGTAGGCGGAGCGCCGGGCGCGGGCGCGCCGCCGCAGAGGCCCGCTCGCGCGCCGTCCGTCAGAACCGCAGCGCGCTCGTGCTCACCTCGTGCTCCACGCGCGTCGCGCCGGCGACGTCGATCAGGCCGAGGGAGAGCGCGTGGTCCGTCTCTCCCCAGGTGATCTCCACGAAGCCGTAGTTGTTCTCCGCGACGGGCGAGCCCACCCGGTTCGCGTTCGCCTCGATCTCCGGCCACGTCTCGGTGATGCCGCTGGAGGTGAGGTCGTAGAGGGGATAGCCGCCGTCGGTCTCGAGCCGGGAGAGCTCGCCCCAGTGGACGTCGCCGCTGATGAAGAGGGTCGCCTCCGCGCGCGTTTTCTTGATCAGATCCACCATCCGCTGGCGTTCATGGGGCATGTTGGTCCACGACTCGTAGCCGTTGTATTCATGGCCGAACTGCGTGCTCGTCCCGATGATGCGCACGTCCGCGGGCTTCTCCAGCTCGCCCTCGAGCCAGGCCCACTGGGCGTCTCCGAGCAGGGTCCGGGACGTATCCGCTGTCGGCTGATAATCGTGCTTGTATCTCGTCGGATCGCTGTTCGCGTCGAGCGGATCGCGGAACCAGCGGGTGTCGAGGAGGATGATCTGGACGGTGCCGCCGGGCTCCTCGCGGAGGTACGAGGTGTAGATCCCCTCGCGCGTGCGCCGCGGCGAGCCCGCGGACTCTCCCCAGAAATCGAGGAAGAGGGCCTTCGTGGCGGCCTTCTGGGGGAACTCCTTGCCGGCGTCGTTGGCGCCGTAGTCGTGGTCGTCCCAGGTGGCGATGACGGGGACGGCCGCGAGGAGGCCCTGGAACTCGGGGGACGCCGCGAGCTTGTCGTATTTCGCCTGCAGCAAGGCGATGTCCTCGGAGTCGCCGTAGATGTTGTCGCCCAGGAACACGAACAGGTCGGGCGCGCTCGCCGTCGCGAGCTCGAGGACAGGCTTCCTCTTGTCCTGGTGCATGCAGGAGCCGAAGGCGATGCGGGTCTTCAGCGACCTTGGGCCGCCCCCGCCCGCGCCTCCGCTGCCCCCCGCCCCCGCGCCCCCTCGCGGCGTATCGCTGGAACTGGCATCGTCGGTGCCGCTGCACGCGAGGGTGGGGAGGAGGGGCACGACGCCCAGGGCAAGGCCGAGGATCGTGGGGACCTTTTGCATCGCAGCCAGGCTAACACGCAACTGGAGAGCCTCCCGCCGTCGGCCGACAGCGCTACCGTGCTCGGCACGGAGGGAAAGTCCAGACGGAACGATCGCGCTGGTTCCGCAATGGCGAGAGCAACGCGCGTTGACCCCCGGCGCTGTTGATGTATGACGCCGCGCTGATGGATCAGGCTCGTTCCCGTCTCACCCCTCCGCGCGCGCCCTCTGCGCCTCGCCGGGCGGCGGCGCGCCGTCGGCTCGTCGCGTGGGCGCTGGCCTTCGCCGTCGCGGCCCCCGCGTCGACCGCTGTCGCGCAGG
>NZ_JEMA01000317.1 GCF_001589285.1 Sorangium cellulosum
ACGAGCGCTACGAGCACGACGCCGTGGGCCGCGAGGTGCGCATCACGACGCCGTGGAACGCGGTCACCACGACCGAGTACGACGGCTTGCTCGTGCGCGTCACCGATGCGCTCGACCACGTGACCGTGACCGCGCAGGATCCGCTGGGGCGCGTCGAGTCCATCACCGATGCAGCCGATGGGATCACCCGCTATGGTTACGGCCCGTTCGGCATGCTGCACACGGTCACCGATCCGGGCGGCGCGGTGACGCGAATGACGCGCGACGCGTTCGGCCGTGTCCGGCAGCTTGACGATCCCGATCGGGGCACGACGGTCTCGATCCATGACGGCTTCGGCGAGCTGATCTCGTCGACCGATGCGCTCGGGCGCGAGACCACGTGGGATCATGATGCGCTCGGCCGACCCGACGCGCGCGTGGACCGTCACGGCGCCGAGCTCCTGACAACGAAGTGGACCTGGGACACGGCGGCGCACGGGATCGGCAAGCTCCACACGCTCGCGAGCCCGGACGGCGACAAGACGTACGGGTACACCCGCTTCGGCCAGATCGAGACGATCACGCTCCGCATCGACGGACAGGGCGCTCCCCTGGAGGCCAAGCTGGGCTACGACGATCTCGGCCGCATCGATACGGTCACGTATCCTGTGCCTTCCGGCGCGGCGTCATTCGCGGTGGCCCACGACCACGACGCGCACGGCCATGTGCTCGCCGTGCGCGACAGCCGGACGAAGGCCGCGTACTGGCGCTTGACGGACGTGGACGATGCGGGGCGCTTTCGAGAGGAGGTGTTCGGCAACGACGCGGTCACGACGCGGAGCTACCACGCGGACAAGCAGCGCCTCGGACACGTGGTGACGCAGAGCGGCGCGGCCGAGGTGCAAGACCTGGACTACGGGTATGACGATCTCCTGAACCTCACGCGCCGCACCGATGCGCTTCAGCGCCGGAACACGACGGAGCGCTTCCGGTACGACGCGCTAGACCGGCTGACCTGCGCGTACTTCGGCGAGGTGGAGAGCGCGTCGGCGCCTTGCGCGTTCGGCTACGACTACGCGCCGAACGGCAATCTCACCTTCAAGTCGGACACCGGCACGCTCGCTTACGGCGATCCGCTGCACCCGCACGCCGCCACCGGCGCAGCGCTCCTCACCGGCAGCTTCGGCTACGACGCTGTCGGAAATCAGATCGCGCGCCCCGGCGGCACGACCGTACGCTATACGTCGTTCGACCTGCCGGAGCGCATC
>NZ_JEMA01000318.1 GCF_001589285.1 Sorangium cellulosum
GCCCCCGCGCCGGCAGGCGCCGACCCGGCCACGGACGCCGAGGAGGCCTCGGCCACGGAGCCGCCGCGCCCGCTCGGCCTGTTCGTCGGCGCCGGCGGGCTCGCCGGGAGCGGGCTCGACGGCGGCCCTGCGCGGGCCGGCGGCTGGATCATGGCCNCGGCGGCCCTGCGCGGGCCGGCGGCTGGATCATGGCCACGGCGCTCGACTGGCGCTCGGGGTTCTTCGGGACGCTGTCGGTGTCCTACGCCGCGACCCTGCGCGAGCCGGCCCCGGGGGTGTCGGTCCAGTGGCTCACGCTCGGCGGCGGAGGCGGCCTCGCCGCGCCGATCCGCCCGCTCGACGCGCTCGTGCGGGCGAGGGTCGAGGCCACCGTCGACGCGGTGACGGCCTCCGCGAAGGACCCGAAGAAGCCGCCGGAGGCGGGGCGCGGGTGGGCCCTCGGGACGCGCACCGCGGTCGACCTGCTGTGGCCCGCCGACGGCGACGTGGCGCTCGTCGGCAGCGCCGAGGCGCTCGTGCGGATCCACGGGACCGCGCTCGAGGGGCCCCCGAAGCCCAGGACCACGCTGCCGATCGGCGGCTTCACGGGGATGCTGGGGCTCCAGCTCCGCCTACAGTAGGGCGGCGAGGCGCCGCCACGCGAGGAAGATCAGCGGCTCAGCCTGCTTCCGGGCGGAGCGGCTACTCCACCAGCATGGGAACCGCCGAGCCACGACAAGCGAGCCGCCGGCTCAGGCTCGTCTCCGCTCCAGGCGCCGAGCAACCCGCGCCCGCCAGCGACGAGGAGCTGCTGCTCGCCTTCCAGCGGGGCGAGCGCGGGATCGGCCTGCGCCTGTACGAGCACCTGCTTCCCGTTGTCGACCGGACCCTGTACCGGATCCTCGGTTGCCGGGAGCAGGACCATGCCGACCTCGTGCAGGGCGCGTTCGAGCAGATCGTGAGCACGCTCGCGAAGCGCCGCTTCGCGGGGGAGTGCAGCCTGGCCGGCTGGGCGTCCGTCATCGCCTGCCACATCGGGCTGACCGCGCTGCGCGCCCGCCGGCGCGAGCGCAGGGTCATCGATCGCACGCCGGCCCCCGAGGGCGGGCCCGAGCCGCCCTCGCGGGGCGCTGACCCCGAGCGGGAGGTGAGCGCGCAGCGCGACCTCGAGGCGCTGCGCCGGCACCTCGCGGCGATGGACGGCGACCGCGCGACCGCGCTGCTGCTCCATGTCATGGGCTATTCCCTCAATGAAATCGCAGACTTGACCGGCGTCTCCGCGGCCGCGGCCCAGTCCCGGCTGTCGCGGGGGCGGCGGGAGCTCCAGGCGCGCTGGGAATCCGGCCCGGCGACGCGACCCGACCCCGCTCGACCCGAGGAGCTACGATGAAGCAGGACGACGTGGACGCCACCCCGGAGGAGCGCCCCGCGGCGCCGGTCGTGGAGGCCTCGCTGCGGGCGCTTGTCGAGCAGCCGGTGCCGCCGCTGCCCAGGGCCCAGGCGCGGTACCTCCAGCAGCAGATCGCCGGCCGCATCGACAGGCTCGCCGCCGAGGAAGCGGCGCGGCGCGCCCGCGCTGGCCGGCGGAGG
>NZ_JEMA01000319.1 GCF_001589285.1 Sorangium cellulosum
GGGGGCGCCAGGACCTCCAGCGCCGCGCGCCGGGCGCCGCGCACGTGGAACGGCACGCGCACGAGCACCGCGGGGTGGCCGCCCGGGAGCGGGCGGCGGAGCGGCTCGCCCGCGAGCGCGATCGGGATCGGGAAGTCGCCCGTGGCCGCGGCGAGGTGGGCGATCTCGGGCGGCGTGTCGCCCGTGAGCGCCCGGCGCAGCACCGACCAGCCGAGCCGCCGCCGCACCTCGATGCGCATGCCGGCGGCGGGCATCCCCGGCGGCCTCGGCACCTCGTCGCAGGCCGGGGCGGCGGCCGGGGCGAACGCGTCGGCGGGCGCCTCGAGCAGGGCGGGCGTGAAGCGCACGCGCGTGCAGGTCGCCTCGGAGGCCTCGCCCGAGGGGCCGCGGCCCGTCGTGATCAGATCGACGCGCGCCGGTCGCAGCCCGAGCGCCGCGTTCACGCCGAGCGCGAGCAGGCGGAGCCGCCGGGACGCGGCGTCGGGCGCGGCGTTGAGCACGTGGTCGAGGAGGCGCGCCAGGACGGGCGCGTCGAGCGGCTCCCCGTCGAAGGTCAGCGCGACGTCGTCCGCGTCGTGGCGGAGGTCGATCTGCGTCGCGCCGCCGGCGGCGGCGGCGCGGACGAGCTCGAGCAGGTAGAGGTCCAGGTCGACGAGCAGGTGCTCCCGGAGCTTCTGGACGGCGCGGCGGGCATCGACGCGGATCGCGCCGCGGGCGACGACGCGGCTCACCGCCGCGGCCCCCGCGGCGCGCCGCCCTGACCTCCCCGGAGCGGCGGCGGGCTCGCGGCGAGGTCGAGGAGCCGGTCGCTGTCGCCCGGATCGAGCGGCCCCTTGGCCTCGACGAGCAGCGCGCGGGCGAGCAGGTTGCCGGCGGTCACGGGGTCGACGGCGGCGCGCCTGCGCGCGAGCGCCACGGTGTCGCTGGCGACGTTGAGGAAGAGGGCGTTCCCGGGCCGGAAGCGCGCCGCGCGCCGCACCACGTCGCGCGCGGCGTGGCAGCTCCGGTGGGGCGCGCCGCGCTCGCCGCGCTCGCCGCCGTCCGGCAGGAGGATCGCGCCGCGCTGGCGGAGGGCGCCCTCGATCTGGCAGAGGCTCACCCGGGCGACCCCGTGCCGGGCGCGGGCGAGCGCCTCGGCGACGACGTGGAGCAGCGCCGCGTCGCCCTCGCGGGCGCGCTCCGGCTCCTCGCGCACGAGCAGGTAGGCGGCGCGCGCCTCCTCGATGCGCGCCGCCGGGAAGCACCGCTGGAGCAGCGCGCCGGTGGCGGGGTGGTTGCACAGCACGACGGGCAGGCCGCTCTGCGCCATCGCCTCGGTCAGCGCGTCGGGCCGCACGGCGACGAGCAGCGGCGCGCGCCCCGGCGCGAGCGCCCGCAGGCCGGCGCGCGTCCGGTCGCCCTCGACGGGGCTCGCGAGCGGGAACGGGATCTCGTCCGGATCGAGCGCGGTCGGCGGCGTCAGCGCCGCCTCGAGCATCGCCACGTACGCGGCGGCGCCCGCGCGGGCGCCCGCTGCTGCGGCGGCCTGCGGCAGGCGCGCGGCGAGCTCGCGCCGGAGCGGCCCCTTGACGAGCTCGCGCACGCGGGCGATCGCCTCCCAGAACGCGTCGTCGCGGCGCACGTTGTCGCGGCTCAGGGTGTGCTGGAGGCGCGGGCTCATCACCTTGAACCGCACGCCCGAGAGGCCGCTGAACAGCTCGTCCGCGGTCTCGAACAGGGTGAGCCCGCGGTTGTAGAAGCCGGCGAAGCTCTGCCCGTGCTCGGCGGCGGCGCCGCTGGCGGCGGCGGGCTGGCCGAGGTGCTGCGCGCCGGCGGAGGGGCCGACGACGAAGGTGGTCTCGTCCTCGGAGGCGGTGACGGAGACGGGCGCCGCGACGGAGAGCGGGGTGTCGATGCGCGCGACGCTCGTGCGTGCGTCGCCTTCGTCGTCGGCGATGCTGAGGGCGATCTCGCACTGGGCGTGCCGGCACCAGCGCCGGAGCGCGGCCTGCGCGCGCTGCGCGTGGAGGCGCTCGCGGTCCCGGCCGAGCCGATGGAGCAGGGTGACCCGCGTGCCGCTGCCCTCGCGGGGGCCGGCGTCCTCGAGCTCGTAGCTCGTGTCGCTGCGCAGCCGGAGGAGCCATGCCTGTCCGTCGCGCCACGTCTCCACGTCGACCTGCTCCGGCTGGACGGCGAACACGGAGACGAAGCCGACGCCGTACTTGCCGATCTTGCTCGCGTCGCCTTCCTTCGACGAGCTGAAGAGGGTGAGCAGCGGTCCCTCGATGTCCTCGCGGCTCATGCCGCTCCCGTCGTCGGTGACCGAGGTGGCGCACGCGCCGGGCAGGGTCTCGATGCGCACCGTGATCTTCCGCGCGCCGGCGTCCATGCCGTTCTGCACGAGCTCGCGGAGGAAGGCGTACGGGTCGGCGAACTGCTGCACCATGTCGGCCACCGGCCCTGGGGGCGGGGCCGCGGCCGCGGCACGGTCCTCTCGGAAGGAGCGGTAGGGGGCCATGGCGCCCTGCGAGGCTATCACAGGGAGGAGCGTGCCCCGCTGGCGGGCCCCGGGGATGCTCGCCGCAACGCGCGTGCCCCGCTGGCGGGCCCCCGGGGATGCGCGCCGCAACGCGCGTGCCCCGTCGGCGGGGCCCGGGGGATGCTCGCCGCAACGCGCACGCCCGCCGCCGGGGGCTCGGCATGCTCCTCCAGGCCTGCTCGTCTCGCGGCCGGGGCGCCGGGGTGCTCGCCGCGACCTGTTCGCTTCGCCGCCGGGGTCCAGGGGGATGTTCGTCACCACGTCCTCGTCTCGCCGGTGGGGCTCCGGCTCGCCAGCGAGGATCTCTGGAGTTCTCGCGCCGCCCCCGGCCCATGTCATCTCGCGTCCAGGCTCACCCGAGCGGCACTGTTCCGACGCCCGGCGCAGCTCGACGCCACCTCTTGCGTGGCTATCCTCGGCCGGATGCAATCACTCACGCTGTCCGATCTGAAGCTCGGACTCACCGACCTGCTCGACAAGCGTAAACCAGCGCTCCTGCGTTCCAGCTCCGGCAAGACCTACGAGCCGATCCTGGCGAAGAAGCTGGAGGAGATCTCCGCGCTTCCGCCCGTCGTGATCGGGGGCAAGGCCCTCGCGGCGGAGCTCGAGGAGACCGACGTGGAGCACGACGGCTTCGGCAAGGCCGTCTGGTACATGACCGAGGCTTACCTCCGGCACCCGCAGACCTCGCCCGAGACCGCCGCCGCCGCGACGCGGATCCGCCGCGCGTTCATCCCCGCGCTGTCCGAGCTCAAGGCGAGCTATGCGGACGAGGCCAGGGCGGCCATCGAGCGCAAGAAGATCGTCAAGCAGCACAAGGCCGATCTCGAGCGCTTCCCTGTCGCCGATGGGGAGACGCTCCATGACTGGATCATCGGCTTCCTCGACGCCGGCGAGCGACTCCACTCCATGCTCAGCGATCGCGCCGACGTGAAGGAGACCTCGCGCAAGGGCGCCGGCGCGCTCCGCGCCGCCACGATCGGCCTCCTCTCCCGCCTGCGAGCGGGCATCGCCGACGAGGTCGAGCACAACCCGAAGCTGCCGCCCGACCTCGATGCCCAGGTGTTCGGCTACCTTGACGAGCTCCATGTCCCCCGCGCCGCCGCGGCCAGGGTGAAGAAGGCGAAGAGGGCGGCGCCCGCGTCGCCCGCGGCGCCCGCGTCGCCGGAGCCGCCCGAGATCGCCTGAGATCGCGCGCCGTGCCTTCAGATGAAGGGCGACGGCTCCTTGCCCTCGGCTACGTGCTGCACGAAATACGTTTTCTGGAAAGAGGCCTCGAGCAACCGTGCGTGCACGAGGAAGTCGACCGGTTGTGCGCGTGGCTCTCGAGCCGCAACGACCTGGGCCGAGACAGAGAGCCCTAAGCGCTCCAGCTCTTGGACGGGGCCGGCCGGCAGCGCCTCGCAGTAAGAGAGCGCCGCGCTTGCGCGCTTGATCGCGCCCGCTGTCTCTGCCTTGTCGAGGTGCGCGCGTAGCTCGTGCGGGGCGATCGAGCTCGATACGCCCGACGCGAGCGCTGCGATGCGCGCCCGGTCGACGTAGATCGCCTCGAGGCAGTGCGCGTATGTGAGCATGTCAAGGTGCAGCGGCGAATCACCAGGTAGCAGACGATACGAGGAGAGTAGGTCAATGAGGCCCTGGTATACGAGCATCTGTGTGAACCGGTCGGCGATCAGATCGACGTACTGAAATGCCTCTTGGCCGTGCACGATGGAGTCCGGGTCGCTCATGAGGTCAAAACGTCCTTGTCCCCGGCGGGCCCGGGAAGTTGGGGGGAGCCATGAGAAGCCGTGCGGGTGAGGTGCTCCGGTCGAAGGTGATCTGCCTCGGATCCGTGTTGATGAGGCCGGGAGGGCCTACATAGATATTCCTGTCGGGGGCAATCACAAGCTCGCGTCCGCCGCCCTCGCCTTTGAAAGCAACTGAACCGTCCCTGCAATCCATGCGCGCCGCGCCCCATGACTGACCGTGCTGGCTCGCGGCGCCGTGGATCTGCTTCACCATTCCCTGGTACATGTCCGCCATCTCCCCCGCGGTCGCCCCGTTGTTCCTCGCTACGGCGAGGTGCTCGAGCGCCTCGCGGTTCATGTCCCGACCGATGTTGTCCGAGCCGGCCGGTACCTTCAGCGTCGGTATGCAGGACAGGCCAAGCGGGTCGACGTCCACGGTGGGCGCGCCGTCGAACGCGAACAGGTTGAGCCCTCCGGCGATCCTCAGCGGATCCGGGCTGCACCAACCCCCGATCTCCGGATCGAAGTACCGGAACCGCGTGGAGCAGAGCCCCGTCTCCTCGTCCGCGTACTGCCCGAGCAGCCGGAAGGGCGACTCCACGCCGGTCCTGTGGTTGAGCACGCTGATCGGATCGCGCCACACCTCGGTGACCTTGCCCCAGGCCGAGTGCGCCGCCGCCCAGGCGACGAGGCCGCGCGGGTCGAGCAGCTCCCTGGGCGTTCCGAGGTGGTCGTTGACGTAGGTCAGCACGCGCCCGCCCTGCTGCTGGAGCAGCGGCACGAACGTCCCCGGCGCGTGCACGAAGGCGCGCAGCCCGCGCTCGCTGTCGATGTCGGCCGCGAGCACGTCCCCGTCCCACACGAACTCGACGACGCGCGGCTGGCCCGCCACGGCCGTGCCGATCACCTCCTTGCGCACCCGCCGCCCGAAGGCGTCATACGTCATCAGGACGCGGGTGCCATCCGGCCGCCGCACCTCGCGCAACCGGTCGCGGCAGTCCCACCTGTACCGGGTCAGCTCCTGCTCGGTCACGCCCCCGCCGTTCGGGTGGTTCTCTCGGTAGCGCGCCAGCTCCACCTTGGCCGTGCGCCGCCCACGCGCGTCGACCTCGTACGCGGCCGCCTCGGTCCTGCGCAGCACGCCGCCGGGCTCGATCCGCCACGACGGCTGCATCCAGCCCTGCGGCGATGCCTCCGCCAGCAGCCCGGCGCCGCCGTGCTCGGAGAGCTCCTCGAGCATGCGCGTGATCGAGCCGGCTGGATCGTACCTGAACACCTCGCGATGTGCCCCGCGCTGCGCGGACAGCAGCCGATCTACACGGTCGTACCGATACGCCGTCGCCCCCCAGCGGGCGTCGTCGATGCGCTCGACGCGCCCGCGCGCGTCGTAGTGCCACTGCCGCGCGACCAGCACCCGGGGCACGCCCGGCGCAGGCGCCGTCGCGCGTTGCTCGAGCAAGCGGTCCATCGCGTCGTAGGCGCTCCGCACCGCGATCGCCGCCTCGCCCGCCCCGTCCGCCGCGCCGCTCGTCCGCTGGACCTCGCGCCCGAGCGCGTCGCGCTCGAACGCCACGCGGTGCCCGTCGTGCTCGACGGCGCTCAGCGCATCGAGCGCGTCGTACGCGTACCGCGTCCTTGCTCCGTCCGGCATCACGCGCTCGACGCGCCGGCCGCGGGCGTCGTACGCGTACCGCACGGCCCTGTTGCCCTGCCGCTCGCACACGACGCGCCCGAACCCGTCTCGCTCGAACCACGTCTCGACGCGCTCCCCGCTCGACTCCTCCAGCACCGCGCCGATCAGCCGCCCCATGCGATCGCGGGCGTAGCCAATCACCCCATCGGGCGTCTCGTCGCCGGTGAGGTTGCCCGCGCGGTCGTAGAACAGGTTGCGCCACGTCCTGTCCGCCGCGAGCTCGATGCGGCCGAGCCGGCCCGAGCTGCGGTAGCCGTAGCGCAGCGTGCGGCCATCGAAGGTGTCCTCCCGCGCGACCCGGCCCGCATCGTCATGATGAAAGACGTACTTCTCGCCCTTGGGGTTGATGACGACGCGCAGCCGCTCCTTGCTCGTGTACTCGAGCTGCCACACGCCCCCGCCGGGCTCGATCACCTGCGCCAGCGCGCCCGTGCCCTGGTAGGCGAGCTGCGTCGTCTGCCCCAGCGCATCCACCTGCCGCACCGGGTTGCCCATGAGGTCGTAGGTCGCGACGGTCCTCGTCCCGTCGGGCCGCTCCACGCGGATCGGCCGCCCCATCCGATCGTACGCCACGCGCGTCGTCCGCCCCAGCGCGTCGGTCCGCGACACGGGCCGTCCCATGCCGTCGTGCGAGTACGCCGTCCGCGCGCCGCGCGCGTCGGTCTCGGCGATCAGGTTGTGCTGCGCGTCGTGCTCGTAGCCGAACAGCTGGCCGTCCTGCCCGCCGCCATGCCCGTACACGCCCGTGACGCGCCCGCGCGCGTCGCGCGCGAACGAGTACGCATCGCCCGCCGGGAACAGCACGGCGCTCACCTCGCCGCGCGCGCCGCGGATCACCTGAGTCACCAGCCCCTCGGGGCTGATCTGCCGCACCACCTGGTCACCTTCGTGCTCCCACCGCGTCTCGTTGCCGAGCGCGTCGACCTCGCGGATCGCATTCCCCCGGGCGTCGTACCAGGTCTGCACGCCCTCGCCCGCACCGTTCGTCTCCGCGACCAGGCGCCCGTCCTCGTCGTACGCACGCTCCCACAGCACCGTCCCGTCGGGCAGCGCCGCGCGCGTCACGAGGCCATCGACGTTCCATGTGTACATCCGCGGCTCCTCGCCGCGGACCTCGGTCGTCTGCGCCCGCGCATCGCGGCGGAGCTCCACCTCGTGCAGCCCGCCTTTCCCGCCGGTCTTCCTGCACCGGTGACCGACGTGGTCCTCGTACGCGTACCAGAACCGCTCGCCGTTCTTCAGCGTCGTCGCCGTCATCCGGTGTCGGACGTCGTATTCATAACCTTCCACGCCGCCCACCGCGTCGACGGCGGCGATCAGACGTCCCGCGCGGTCATGGCGGTACTCCACCCACTGCTCCAGCCGCCGCCCCGCCCACAGCTCGAGGCGCGTGATCCGCCCCTTGTCCCATCGCACCCTGAGCTCGCGTTCGGCTGTGTCGACGATGCGGACGAGCCGCTCGCCCTCGTGCTCCAGCCGCAGCGCATTGCCGTGCACATCGCGGATCGCGCGCAGGAGCGTCCTCGACGAGCCACCTTCCGCCGCGAAGAGCCGCTCCTGCCGGGACCCGAGATCCACCACCCGGTACGCGCCCGCGCCGTCGCGGTGGAGCTCCAGCCGCTCGCGCCGGTGGAACGCCGTCTCCCCGTGCTCCACCTTGTCGAACCAGATCCACCGCCCCTCGCCGTCACGCAGCGCGAGGACCTGCTCGCCCTCCTCGATCCACTGATCGTAGGAGAACGCCCACCCGGGCCCCAGCGCCGCGTCGGCCTCCTCGTGACGCGACGAGCGGTAATGTCGCGCCCATACGAGCGGGATCATCGCCGGGGCCGCGATGTCCGTCGCCGCGTCGACCACCGCGCCGTCGGTGACGTCGACCGGGTGCCCCTCGGTCGTGCACTGCTCCACCGGCGGCGATGACGACTTCCCCGCCTTCGCCCCCTTGTGGCTGCGCCCGCCGCCGCCTCCTCCACCGCCGCCCGGCGCGCTCGGCCCGCGCCCACCCGGCGCCCCCGCGCCGAC
>NZ_JEMA01000320.1 GCF_001589285.1 Sorangium cellulosum
CCCCCCGCGCTCCCCCCTCCGGCCTCCTGGCCGCTCCATCGGGGGGATGGAGGGGGGCGCCGCCTCGAGGGCGTGACGTTGTGCCGAAGCTGGAGGAGGGCTGTCCGACGAGGGGGCGGCGGTGTCGTCGCCAGCGAGGTCACAGCCTCGCCGGCGAGGCGAGGCGAGGCGGCTACCAGCAGAACAGGGCGTTGCCGTAACCGCAGTTCGGGCGCTGGAACATCGCGTAGGCCGTGCCGACGGCCAGACCGCTGAGGAAGCCGGTGACGCCGCCGATCGCGATCTGACCGGCGTGCTCGTGCGGTCGCGTGCCCTCGGGGGCGACGCTGCGGGCGATCGAGGTGACCACCGAGGCGGTGAGAGGGAAAGCCACATTGCCGATGAAGCCACCGGCGTTGAAGCGGCCAGAGGAGTAACGGAACGTGTCGACCAGGAAGATGCCCGTGCCAGCGCCCGTCGCGCCCCACGAGGCGAATGCGTGCGTGGAAGGGCCGCCGAAGGACTCGCAGTTCGAGTCGGACACGGCCGTCTTCGTCTGGTCAATCCCACAACCCCGGCGCGGCGATTCGATCGCGCCCTTGATCGGCAGGTCCACGAGCAGCGTCAGCGCCGTCATGGTCATGGCAGGCGCCAGAACCGAGAAATGCCAGCGCCCCTTCCAGCCGACCGTGGCCTCCGGATCGCTGTAGTAGACGCGCGGCATCAGGAAGACGACCGATGTCCCCAGCACGAGGCTCACATCCGAGACCGTGGCCCAGCTCTCATCGCGGCGTACCGTCGTCTGCGCAGCCGCCTCGCCGGGGGCGAGGAGGCACGCGGCGACGGCCAGACAACCTGCTGCTACGACTTTCTCCCTGATTCGCATGAACGGCGCCTCGCGTTCGGCTGCGCCACCGGCGAAGATCGGCGAGCCCAAGGCGCGGCTCGCCGCATGAAGCCCCGCCGTTGAGGGGCGCTACCGTTTGTTCGGATTCCCAGAGACGGGGAAGCGGACGATGCTCCGGCCTCCCGACTCGCCGGATGACACGTAGTCCTCTGCGGCGGTCGCAGCGTACGCCCGGTAGAACTGCTCGCCAAATATTTCCCGAAACGTCTCCTTGTCCTCGCCCGAGTAGTCGCCGTGGCGGCGCTCGTACAGCCGCCAGAGCTCCTCGTACTTGTTCGAGAACAGCCCGCCTTTCTTGCCCTCGCGCTCGAGCTTCTCCTCGAGCGTCTTCGGCGCGAGCTTCACGAGCAACGACCGGACACCCCCCATCACGCCGCTCAGGAGCGCCATCTGGTGGCTCATCACGTCGGCGAAGATCTCCTGCAGCTGGCGCGCGGCGTCCGCGCCCCCCTCGGGCGTGAGCAGCACCGTGCCGAGCGCCTTCGCGTCCTTCACGGTCGCGACCTTGTCGGTCTCCGCGGAACGATCGCGCGCGAGCACCTCGGCCTCGAACGTCTGGTAGCCGTCCCGCAAGCTCACGAAGCACTTCAGGAAGACCTCCATCGTGTCGCGGAGCCGCCGCGCGAAGTTGACGATGCCCGCGACGTCGTCCGGGGGCTTCGTGCCGGGCGAGAGGGCGCTCGCCAGCTCCGAGAGCGCCGCGAACGCGGCGTTCGCCGGGGCCAGCTCGCCGAGCGTGCGGTAGTCGACGCCGTAGTACTGCGAGATCTTCTGGAAATCGCGCTCCGCGAGGACGCTCGGGTGCTCTTCGCCCAGCCGGCGCAGATAGCTCTGGCGCGCGTCGGGCGGGAGCCGCGCGAGGTGATCCCAGATCATCCGGTAGACCGCGGCCCACGCGGTTCGGTACGCCTCCAGGTACGGGACCACCTGACGCAGGTACGGGTCCTCGCCGCCGGGCGCGGCGCGCTTCTGCGGCGTGAGCAGCGCGGAGAGGTGCTCGCCGCTCGTGCCGAGCAGCGTGCCGTCGTTCGGGCTCTCGGCCTTCAGCGGCGCCTCGATGATCGCGAGCCGGATCTGGATCGGGCCGATCGTGATCTCCGGCTGGCTGCTCACGTCGACCGACGTGTCGCGCGCCAGCCGGTGCCCCGCGAACATCGTCCCGTTCGTGGAGCCGAGGTCGCGGACGAGGATCCGGCGATCGCGGACGTCCACGTCCACCGCCGCATGAAACTGGGAGATGTACGGCCGGTCGATGTGAAGATCGTTCAGCTGGTTCCTGCCGATCCGGACAGGGAAGCGCTCGAACGAAGCGTCGAAGCTTTGGTTGGCCTGGGTGTCGGACACGCGGGCCGAGAGCGCCGCCGGCATGCGTGCAGACTAGCAGACCCGCTCCTCGGCACGGGAGTGCCTGACGTCGCTCCGCGCCACGCGGTCCCCCGACGCGACCCCCGACCGCCTACCCGCGGCAGCCGGCGCCCCCGCGCGCGGTGGGTTTGTTGACCTATTTGCCTACATGGTGCGACCTTAAACCACACATGAGCCTCGTCGATAAGATCCCTCCCATGGTCTCGGCCCTGGCGTTTGGCTACGGGGTCGGGATGGCGGCGCCGCAGTCGGCGATCTCGTCGGTCCAGTCGGCGGTGTCGACCTACCAGGTGGGCGGAGCGCGGACCACGGCGCCCATCACGGCCGCGGCGCTCGCCGCCTTGCCGCCGACGTACGCGCCGCCGACGTACGCGCCGCCGGCGCGCGGGCTCGGCGCGACGGCGGCGCCGCCGGGGAGCGAGTCCCGGGAGCTGTCGCGGCTGCGCGACATGACGGGGCACGACGCGCGGGAGGGCGCCTCCTGCGAGCTGGAGCGGCCGAGCTACTCGCGGCCGCCGCGCGCGTTCTCCGCCGAGGGCAGCTACGCCGACGACGTGGACGACCTCGACGCGGCCGGCGCCGAGGCGCTCTCGAGGCTGCAACTGCCGGACCTCCGGCTCGCCGTGTCGCGCCGCACCCTCAAGTACGTCCGCTTCTTCACGCGCACCGACCGCGGGCGGAACATGTTCGAGACGTGGCTGAAGCGCAGCGGGCGCTACCAGGAGGTGATCCAGGCCGAGCTCAGGGACCGGCGGCTGCCGGAAGATCTCATCTGGGTGGCCATGATCGAGAGCGGCTTCGA
Organism: Sorangium cellulosum; assembly: GCF_001589285.1. Lineage (GTDB taxonomy): Bacteria > Myxococcota_A > Polyangia > Polyangiales > Polyangiaceae > Sorangium > Sorangium cellulosum_G. Next base: position 3,054 of record NZ_JEMA01000320.1, read on the forward strand.
CCCGACGGCGAAGTCTCCGGCAGGCGCCGTCGGGCTGTGGCAGTTCATGCCCGCCACCGGGGCCGTCTACGGGCTCCAGCAGAGCCGGCACCTCGACCAGCGGAAGAACCCGCGCCTCGCCACGCAGGCGGCTGCCCACCACCTGCGCGATCTCTACATGCGCTTCGGGAGCTGGGACCTCGCGCTCGCGGCCTACAACATGGGCTACGAGCAGCTCCTCGACCGGATCGATCGGTACGGCACGTCCGACTTCAACGAGCTGGCGCGCCAGCAGGCGATCCCGTCGGAGACGGCGGCCTACGTGCCGAAGATCGGGGCGGCGGCGATCGTGGCGAACAACCTGGAGCGGTTCGGCTTCGAGCAGGTCGAGGTGAGCCGGCCGGTCGACGCCGCCGAGATCGCGGCGCCGCCCGGGACGCCGCTCAAGACGCTGGCCAAGGCGGCGGGCGTCGCTACCTCGACGCTGCGGAAGCTGAACCCCGACATCCTGGGAGACCGCGTGCCGCCCGGCCGCGGGGACTTCCTCGTGATGCTCCCGTCGGACACGCTGGCCCGCGCGCAGGCGGCGCTGCCCGCCATGCTCTCCACGGAGCTGCTCTCCACCGACGACACGTCGATCCTCGATCCCGTCGACCTGCTCGGCGGACGCGACTTCGCGCCTCGCAAGGGGTATCGCGACGACGAGAGCTTGCTGTCGCTCCTCCCGAAGCCGCGGAAGCGGACGGCCGACCCGCTGGATACGGCCGACGACGATCGCGCCGCGGGCCGCAAGCGGCGCTCGATGCGCGATCCCGTGGCCACGGCGTCGCTCGACGACGGCGCGGGCGGTCCGACCGATGAAGACGAGGCGGGCCGCGCCCCGCTGCGGTCGAGGCCCGCGCGTGGGCAGGCGAAGCGCGAGGTGATGCTCTACCGCGTCGGGCCCGGCGACACGCTGATCGGCGTGGCGCGGCAGTTCGTCATAGACGTCGAGGACGTCGCGCGCGATAACGGCATTGATCCGGACCAGAAGCTCCGCGTCGGGGCCCTGCTGAAGCTGCGGATACGGCCCGACATGGTGGACCGCGCGTCCGCCGGCGAGGCGCACGCCGCGCAGGCGAAGGACGACAAGCGCCCAGACGACGCCGCGCCGCGCAGCGAGGTGACCCGCGGCGGGGCCAAGCCGCCCGCGCGCGAACGCGGCGAGGCCGGCGGGGCCGAGGGCCGCGCCCCGGAGGCCCCGGAGAAGAAGCGCAAAGGGCGAGGCTGACGACGGCGCTTTCGGACGAGGGCGCGCCTCGGTTAGCATGCCGCGCATGCAGCTCGTCGACACCAAGGCCATCGTCAAGCGACTCACCAAGAACTGCACTTCAGCCCTCGAGGCGGCGATTGGCCAGTGTGTCAACGCGCGCCACTACGAGGTCACCCTCGAGCACCTGCTCCTCGCGCTGCTCGACGACGCGAACTCCGACATCGCGTTTCTCGTATCCCACTATGATCTCGACCCGTCGCACCTCCGCGCGGCGCTCCAGCGCAGCCTGGAAGAGCTGAGGAAGGGCAACGCCGGGAGGCCAGTGCTCTCGCCGACGATGCTCGAGTGGATGCAGGACGCCTATCTGGTCGGATCCATGGAGTACGGCTACCAGCGGGTGCGGAGCGGCGTGCTCTTCCAGCGCCTCGTCCAGCAGCCGACCCGCTACTCAGTGAGCAGCATCGGCGCTTACCTCGAGGGCATCTCGAAAGACGATCTCAAGAACAACCTCCCCAAGATCGTCTCCGGCTCGAAGGAGGAGGCCGAGGCCGCCGCGGCGTCCGCGGGCGCGCCCGGGGCGGGGAAACTACCGGCAGGGATGGCGAGCGCCGGACCCGACTCGGCGCTTGCGAAGTTCTGCGTCGACTACACGGGCAAGGCGCGCGCAGGGCAGATCGACCCGATCTTCGGCCGCGAGCGGGAGATCCGGCAGGTCATCGACATCCTCGCGCGCCGGCGCAAGAACAACCCGATCATCGTCGGCGACGCGGGCGTCGGGAAGACGGCGCTCGTCGAGGGGCTCGCGCTGCTCATCGTCGAGAGCACGCCGGAGAACCCGAAGGTGCCGCCGCTCCTCCAAGGGGTCGACATCCTCGGGCTCGACATGGGGCTCCTCCAGGCGGGCGCCGGCGTGAAGGGCGAGTTCGAGAACCGGATGAAGCAGGTGATCGCCGAGGTGAAGGGGTCGCCGAAGCCGATCATCCTCTTCATCGACGAGGCGCACACGCTGATCGGCGCGGGCGGGCAGCAGGGCGGCGGCGACGCGGCCAACCTGCTCAAGCCGGCGCTCGCCCGCGGCGAGCTCCGGACGATCGCGGCGACGACGTGGAGCGAGTACAAGAAGTACATCGAGAAGGACGCGGCGCTCGAGCGGCGCTTCCAGCCGGTCAAGGTCGACGAGCCGAGCGAGCCGGCGGCCGTCGTCATGCTCCGCGGGCTGCGGCCGAAGTTCGAGCAGGCCCACAACGTCATCATCCAGGACGAGGCGGTGACCGCGGCCGTGCGGCTGTCGGCGCGCTACCTCACCGGCAGGCAGCTCCCGGACAAGGCGGTCGACCTGCTCGACACCTGCGCGGCCCGCGTGAAGGTCGCGCTGCAGCAACGCCCGGCCGCGGTCGAGGACGCGGAGATCCTCATCGTGAACACCGAGACCGAGCTCAGCGCGCTCGAGCGGGATCGCGACAGGGGCGTGCACATCGATCAGGAGCGGGTCGGCGCGCTGAAGGACAGGCTCGCGAAGGCGAAGACCGAGCTCGAGACGGTGCGCGCCGCGTACGCGAAGGAGACGGCGGGCACGCAGCGGGTCATCGACGCCCGCAAGAAGATGGACGAGGCCAAGACGAACGAGGAGCGCGACGCCGCGCGCCGCGAGGTGGTCAAGGCCCTCGACGAGCTCAAGCAGAGCCAGGGCGAGGTGCCGCTGGTCCGGCCGGACGTCGACGAGGCGATGGTCGCGAGCGTCGTCGCGGCATGGACGGGCATCCCCGTCGGCAAGATGGTCCAGGACGACGTGAAGGCGCTCCTCGAGATGGAGGATCGGCTGACCCGGCGAATCAAGGGGCAGACGCACGGCATCGTGAGCATCTCCAAGGAGCTGCGGAGCGCGCGCGCGGGCCTGAAGCCGCTGAGCACGCCGCAGGGCGTGTTCCTGCTCGTCGGGCCGAGCGGCGTCGGCAAGACGGAGACCGCGCTCGGGATCGCCGACCTCATGTTCGGCGGCGAGCGGATGATGACGGTCATCAACATGTCCGAGTTCCAGGAGAAGCACACGGTCTCCCGGCTCATCGGCTCGCCCCCCGGCTACGTCGGCTACGGCGAGGGCGGCATGCTCACCGAGGCCGTGCGCCAGCGGCCCTACACGGTCGTGCTCCTCGACGAGGTCGAGAAGGCCGACCCCGACGTGATGAACCTGTTCTACCAGGTGTTCGACAAGGGCATGCTGAGCGACGGCGAGGGGCGGCTCGTCGACTTCAAGAACACGGTCATCATCCTCACGAGCAACCTCGCGACCGACAAGATCACGAACATGACGATCGCGGCGCGCGAGGAGGACCCGGCGCGGCGGCTCGACGCGGACGGGGAGTTCATCAAGGAGATCGTCGAGGCGATCAAGCCTACGCTCTCGGCGCACTTCAAGCCGGCGCTGCTCGCCCGCATGACCACGGTGCCGTACCTGCCGATCTCGCCGGACGCGCTCGGCGAGATCACGCGGCTCAAGCTCGACGCGCTCGTCGACCGCCTGCGCAAGAGCCAGCGGATCGAGGCGTCGTACTCGGACGCGCTCGTCGATACGATCGCGGCGCGCTGCACCGAGGTCGACACGGGCGCGCGCAACATCGATCACATCCTCCGGGCGTCGCTCCTGCCGCAGCTCTCGGTCGCCGTCCTCGAGAAGATGGCGGAGGGGTCGCTCCCGAAGCGGCTCCAGATCGGGGTCGACGCCGAGAAGAACTTCACGATCGCGTTCTCGGACTGATCGACGCCCCCTGCGCACCGAAAGTTGTACGGGCCGCGGGACTCCGCATAAATTGGGTGGAGCATGGTCGCGTTCGCCAAGCTCCGACAGCGTTCGATGTGGATCGGGGAGCTGCGCTCGCCCTCGCCGGAACCGGAACCGGAAGGGGAGGGTGCGGCCCGCCGGCCAGGGCCCCGACGGGCGCCGGCGTCGCTCCCCCGCGGGGCGACCCTGGCGAAGGTCGCGGCCGCGACCTTCGCCGCCTTCCTGGGCGCCGCCGCGCCCGTCGCCATCGCGGGCTGCACGTCCGCCGCGCCGCCACCCGCGGCGCCAGAGCCGTGCGACGTCCAGATCGTGACGCTCTCGATCTACGCGTCCGACAACATCAACCCCAACGAGAACGGCAACCCGCGGCCCGTCGTCGTGCGGCTCTACCAGCTCAAGAGCAGCGCGCGCATGGAGAACGCGACGTACGATCAGATCCTGCTCCGCGACAAGGAGACGCTCGAGGATGACCTGGCCAAGGTCGACGAGGTCGAGGTCTTCCCGAACGACCTCGTCGAGGTGAAGTTCGAGCGCCTGCCGGACGCGAGCCACCTCGTCGGCGCCGCCCTGTTCCACAGCCCGAAGGGCAATAGCTGGAAGACGTTCTACGAGTTCCCCCTCCCGCCCGGAGAGGCGCAGTGCGGCGGGCGCGAGTCCGACGCGGGGCCGCCGGTGGCAGACCCGCGGGTCGCGTTCTTCATCGACTCGACCAAGATCGACAACGGGGTCGAGTTCGACGAGTCGATGTTCCCCAACGCGAGCGCCGTGCGCCGGCTCAGCCTGCCGAAGAAGGTGGCCGCGCCGGAGGCGCCCGCCTCGACGGGGAAGTAGAGGCATGGAGCGCCCCGGTCGTCCTCGGTGCGGTCGTCGCGGCGACGCTCGATCCACGCGCGCGCCGCGGCGTCGCGGCGCCCCGCGCGCGGCCAGCTTTCGCGCCGCGGTGCACGGCACATCTGATAAGACTGGACGGGCGACATGATCCACCCGCGTAAGCCTGTCTGGACCGAGGGGCTCTTCATGACCCCTCAGCATCTTCAGCAGTCGGACCTGTACCACGAGACGCTGGTCCACGCGCGCCTCCACGCCGTCGTGGGCTACGACTGGGGCATCACGTCCGCGCAGTTCGATGAGCGCGCGCTCTCGGCCGGGCAGTTCAAGGTGGTCAAATGTCACGGCGTCTTCCCCGACGGGACGCCGTTCTTCATCGGCGACCGCGGCGAGGACCAGGTCGAGGCGCGGCCGCTGGAGGGCGTCTTTCCGGCTGCGCTGGAGTCGCTCGACGTCTTCCTCGGGATCCCGAACCTGCGCGAGACCGCCGCGAACATCAGCCTGGATCCGGCGAAGGCAGGGCCGGCTCAGCGGTTCGTGGCGTCGCAGACGACGGTCCCCGACGTGAACTCCGGGCGCAACGACACGTCGGTCACCTGGGCCCGCGCCAACCTGCGGCTCATCTTCGGCACCGAGCCGCGCGACGCCTACCAGACGGTGCGGATCGCGCAGCTCGTCCGCGACCGCGCTGGCGCGATCGTCCTCCGGAAGAGCTTCATCCCGTCGGTCCTCCGCATCAACACGTCGGACCACATCATGTCCGGCCTGCGGCGGGTGCTCTCGGCGCTCGTCGGCAAGCAGAAGTCGCTCGTCGAGGGGCGGCGCATGCGCACCGCGGCCTCGGTCGACTTCCAGGCGTCGGACATCACGAAGTTCTGGCTGCTCCACACGCTGAACTCGTACATCCCGATCGTGTCGCACCTCGTCGACCACGGCGCCGCGCACCCGGAGCAGGGTTACATCGTCCTCGGCTCGCTCATCGGCGAGCTCTGCACCTTCTCGGCGGCGGACAGCGACCCGACGACGATCCCCAAGTTCAACTACCTCGATCTCGAGGGCGTCTTCGATCCGATGTTCGACCGAGCCGTCACGCTCATCAGCGGGCTCATCACGGATCAGTTCGTCATCGTGCCGCTGGAGAAGCGCGAGGACGGCATGTACCTCGGCAGGTTCGAGGACCCGAAGCTGCCGCGCAGCCACGAGATGTTCCTCGAAGCGAAGGGGGCGGACGAGGGCACGCTGCGCGAGCGGCTCCCTCGCCTGCTCAAGATCGGATCGTGGACCCAGATCGGGCACATCCTGCACTCCGCGACGCCCGGCGTGCGCGTCGCGATCGAGTACCGGCCGCCGGGCGCCATCCCGGTCAAGCCGGGGCTCGTTTACCTGCGCGTCGACCAAGCCGGCGATTACTGGAACGACATCCTCGGCTCTGGCACGATCGCCATCTATCAGCCCATCGAACCGCAGAAGGTCGACCTCCGGTTGATCGCGGTCCCGGCAGGGAAGTGATCGTGCCCGGCCATCCCTCCCGGGTGAGGAGCCCATGAGCCTCTCGCAGACGATGTATTTTGTTTGCTCCGACGTGCTCTCGCTGATCCTGCAGCTCAGGAACTCGCGCGATCTGCCGGCGCCGGACATCCTCCAGCGGCGTGTCCTCGGCCTGTTCGACACGATGATGCAGAACGGGCGAGAGGCCCGCATCCCCGAGCAGGACATGATCGACGCGAAGTTCGCGCTCGCGGCCTTCGCCGACGAGGTGATCTTCAACTCGAACTGGCCGGGCAGGACGCAGTGGCTCCAGAACCCGCTGCAGTTCCAGTTCTTCCAGCTCAACACGGCCGGCGACGGGTTCTTCACGAACCTCGACAACCTCTACGGCCAGCGCGGCAGAAACCACGTCGCGCAAATCTACTTCCTGTGCTTGGCCCTCGGCTTCCAGGGGAAATATCGTCTGCGCCAGCAGGAGGGCCTCGGCGCTGTCGTCGAGGGGGTGGGCAACTACGTCGCGGTCAGCGAAGGAGGCGGGGAAGTCCTCGCGCCGAACGCGGAGCGCAAGGACGGCGGCGCCGGCGCGGTGCGCCGCGAGCTGCCCTATCTGGCGATCGCGCTCGGCTTGCTCGTGCTCGCGGTCCTCGTGGTCATCGTGCTCCGGCTCGTCGTGGCCTCGGACGCGGAGGACGTCGCCGACCAGATCAAGAAGCTCATCAGCACAGGTACCTAGGCGGCTTCGCCCGTCCTCTGCTGTTCCCGAGGGAGACTTCCGATGTGGCTGTGGATCCTGAGCGCCCTGTTCCTCACCGCCGTGTGGGGAGTGTGGTTCATGCTGCGACCCGGGGCAGGGGAGGGGACCGAGGCGTTCCCGATCGAGATCCCGCTCGCCGCGACGGCGGCCATCGTGGCGCTGCTCGTCGGGCTCGCGGTCTACCGGCGCATCCGCGCGGCGCGCGCCGCGCGGGCGCTCGAGAAGGCGATCGCGCAGCAGGCGCAGGAGCAGGTGATCAACGCGAAGCCGGAGCGGCGCGCGGAGATCCAGGAGCTCAACCGGCAGATGCAGGAGGGCATCGCCGCGCTCAAGGCCTCGAAGCTCGGCGGGGGCAAGCGCGGCGCTGACGCGCTCTACGTCCTGCCCTGGTACGTGATGGTCGGCCCGCCCGGCGCCGGCAAGACGACCGCGCTCCGGCACTCGGGGCTCGTCTTCCCGTACATCGATCCCGAGCGCACGGGCGTGCGCGGCGTCGGCGGCACCCGGAACTGCGAGTGGTGGTTCACGAACGAGGCGATCCTCCTCGACACCGCCGGCCGGTACACGACCGAGAGCGACGACCACGACGAGTGGATGGCGTTCCTCGAGCTGCTGCTCCAGTACCGCGAGCACAAGCCGCTGAACGGCATCATCGTCGCGGTGAGCCTGAGCGAGCTGCTCGACGCGAGCGACGACCAGATCGACCAGACGGCCAAGAAGGTCCGCGCGCGCATCGACGAGATGCAGCAGACGCTGCACATGGTGCTGCCGGTCTACGTGCTCTTCACGAAGAGCGACCTCGTGGCGGGGTTCACCGAGTACTTCGGCGACCTGAAGAAGAGCGAGCGCGGCCAGCCCTGGGGCGCCACGATCCGGCTCGACGAGAACAAGGACGAGCCCGGCAAGATCTTCGACCGCGAGTTCGACATCCTGGTCGAGAAGCTCCACGCGCGGCTGACGAAGCGGCTCATCGGCGAGCGCAACCGCGACGTGAAGGAGAAGAGCTACCAGTTCCCGCTCGAGTTCGCGGCGGTGAAGCGCAACCTCTCGGACTTCATCGCGTCGGCGTTCGCGCCCGGGGCCGGCGCGGCGCCGGCGCCGATCCTGCGCGGGTTCTACTTCACGAGCGGCGTCCAGGAGGGGCGCCCGCTCGACCGCGTGGTCGGGGCGATGGGGCGGGCGTTCGGGCTGCGCGCGGGGCTCGGCGAGGGCGAGGAGGACGCCGCGATCCCGAAGGAGTCGAAGAGCTTCTTCCTGCACGACGTCTTCACGAACGTCGTCTTCCCCGATCAGGACCTCGCGGCGCGCACCGAGGCCGAGCTCCGGCGGCGGCGGCTCCAGCGGATCCTCGTGGCGGCGGCGGCGGCGATCGTGGCGATCCTGTTCCTGCTGCCGGCGGTGATCTCGTACTTCAACAACAAGGCGCTCGTCGCCGAGACGCGGCGCATTTCGGACGAGATCGCGTTCGTGGACTGGTCGGGGAGGAGCGGCACCCCGCCGAACGTGCCCGCGAACATCGACAAGCTCGACAAGCTGCAGGGGCACGTGGGGCAGCTCGATCGCTACGTCGAGAACACGCCGATCGACCACGGCTGGTTCATGTTCCAGGGGGACAAGCTCTTTCCCCCGACGCTGGCGCAGTACATCAAGAGCTTGAAGCAGGGGTTCGTCGGCCCGGCGAAGGCGCAGCTCGAGGCGAAGCTCGAGCGGGTGCGCGACGGGGAGTTCCTCGAGGGCTACAACGCCCTGCGCAGCTACCTCCTGCTCGGCAAAGAGCACCAGGGGTACATGGATGACCAGGTGGCGCGGTGGCAGACCGCGCGGCTGGTCCAGGTCTGGGCCGACGTCCTGAAGCCCTGGACCGACCTGCCCGAGAGCGACCTCAAGGAGCGGCTCACGCCGCACGTCGCCTATTACATCGACCTCGTGCGGCGCACGAAGCTCGAGGCCGAGGAGCTGAACACGACGCTGATCGACAGGGCGCGCGCCGACCTCCTGCGGGTCGATCCGACGAAGCGCTACTACGACCAGTTCGTCACGAAGCTGATCGACGAGAAGTACGACGAGTCGGGGCCGAACACGCCGGAGAACCTGAAGTACCCGCCGGTGTCCCTCAACGAGATGTTCGCGGACCGGCCCGAGGTGCTGACCGTCATCCACAGCGCGCAGAAGAACCGGACCGGGACGTGGTTCGAGGTGCAGGGGCCCTACACGGCCAAGGGGCACGCGCAGGTGATCGAGTCGCTCAAGGAGGGGAGGAAGGAGCTCGAGCGCGAGCTCTGGGTGCTCCCGCTGTCGAACGACGAGAAGCGGACGGGCGATCAGATCCAGAAGGAGCTCGATCGCGTCCGGCAGGACTACGACAACGCGTTCATCGCGCAGTGGGAGGCGTTCTTCCGCGACATCCAGGTCGACGTCCCGAAGACGAACCGGGACGCGATCCACGAGTTCAGGGTCCTCTCCACGCCCGACTGGCCCTACAGGCGGCTGCTCCAGCGGCTCTCGGACGAGACGCAGTTCGCGAAGGACGAGAAGCCGAGCGTGCTGACCGCGGACGGCGGGCTGATCGACAAGGCGAAGGACATGATCGTGCAGAAGGTCGACCGGCGGACGGGCGCGCGGATCGACCAGCTGATCCCGGGCAGCAACCGGCGCGAGCACTACGACCCGGTGCCCGACAAGTTCGAGTCGATGGCCAGCTTCGGGGTGTCGGGGCCGGCGGTCGAGGGGCAGCCGCCGCCGCCGCCGCCGAAGCTCAACCAGTACGTGGGCCACCTCGAGCGGCTCGCGGGCGAGATGAGCGTCGTCGAGGACGGGCCGCCGGACGCGGACACCTCGAGGGCCACGGAGGCGTTCCAGGACGCGGTGAAGGAAGCCCAGGGGCTGCTCCTCTCGATGGACCAGACCGGGCAGCGCCTGATGGAGCCGCTGCTCATGAACCCCCTCCGGCAGGCGTACAAGGCGGTCGTGCGGCGCGCCGGCGGCGCGGCGAGCGGGATCTGGGAGGTCGAGGTCTGGCCGCACTACCGCGACAAGATCAAGGACCGCTACCCGTTCAACCTCGCCTCGTCGCGCGACGCCTCGCTCGAGGACGCGATGGCGTTCTTCAAGCCGAAGGAAGGGGTGCTCTGGGGCTTCTACGAGACGTACCTCAAGGGCTTCCACTACCAGGTCGGGCACGAGTACTTCCCGAAGTCGCACCTGTCGGGGCAGCCGCAGGCGGCGAAGCCGTTCACGCCGTTCAGCGCGAACCTCTACAACTGCCTGAGGCGCTCGAACGAGATCACCGACGCGCTGTTCGGCAGCAGCGGCGGCGCGGAGCCCAAGGTCGTCTTCCACATCAACATGAAGACGGTCAGCCCCATCGTGAGCGAGGTGATCTTCGAGGTCGACGGTCAGAAGAGGCTCTATCGCAACGAGAAGGAGTTCTGGCACACCTTCAACTGGCCCGGCGACGGAGCGAAGGGCGCGAGGATCCAGGTGCGCGGCGCGGGCGGGCTCGACGAAGAGCTCGTGCGCGAAGGGCCGTGGGGGATCTTCCGGCTCTTCGAGGCCGGGACCACGACCGCCCAGAAAGACAACGACGAGCTCTTCACGGTGACGTGGCAGATGACGGCGCCGCCGGTCACCGTGACCATGGAGATCCGGCCGACCCGCGGGAACCATCCGTTCCCGACGAGCTTCTTCCGGGCGACCAACTGCCCGCCCAGCATCGGCGATCGCTTCGGCAAAGGGTGATCCGAACAGCAACGGAGCCGGCGGGGGAGGGGGTGTCGTGCGGGGGGCCGGCGGGGGCCCCTCCCGCGAACTCGCGCCTTGTGGTGGCTGTTGCCATGGGAACGGAGAGGCGTGGGCTACGAGGGAGACGCTGCGATGCGGGCCGGCGCTCGGATTCGCGGGGCCCTACCCCGCCAGCCCCCCGCACGACACCCCCTCCCCCGCCGGCTCTTTGTGACGGAATGAAGAGGGAAGGGGCGGTGGATCCGGACTGCTGTCGCTGAGTTGACGGGAGGGGCCCCCGCCGGCCCCCCGCCCGTGCAGCCCCTCCCTCCCCACCCGGCTCCGTCGCCATCGGGAAGGTGGTAGCGCTCAGTGCGCCGTTCGTGGTTCACTCTCAGGCCGTCATGTTCTGGCGCCGCAAGAAGGGCCCTGCCGCTCCGCCGCAGATCGGCTGCTTCGGCAAGCTGCCCGCAACGGGCGATTTCATCCGGCTGAACGCAGGCGGAGAAGAGCTCGCCGCATTCGACCGCTGGCTGGGCGCGGCCATCGACTTCGCCCGACGCGCCATGGGACCCCATTTCGACGGGTACTACCAGACCGCGCTGGGGCTCTTCGTCTTCCACGGCGACCCGAAAGGCGACGAGCCGCCCGGACGCGGGCTCGTGGGCGCATGGGCCGCCAGCGGCGACAACGCAGGCCGGCTCTACCCGATCGTCGTGTTCGGTTCGTACGACTACGACCAGCTCGTCTCGGCCGGCCCGTCGCTGCCCATCACCCTGTTCCCCCTCCTCGCCGCCGCGCACGACGTCGCCACCAGCGGCCGCAACATGCCCGTCGACGCGTTCCTCCACCGCGTCTCGCAGATCGTCCCGCCGTCGCTCGACGACGCCGACGCGTCGTACGCCAACTACCGCGCATGGCTGAAAACCCAGCCGATGAAGGCGCTCTGGGACGCAGGGTTCGGCACCGACGCAAGCCGCTTCTGGGTGCTGCAGAACATCCTCGAGTCGGTGACGCCGTTCCGCGGACAGGAGCTCCCGAGGACAGGGCTCGCGCTCCGGCTGCCGCTCGGCGCGGGCGACGCCTACGCCGCCGCCGTGTGGATGGACATGACCCTCCGCCTGTCAAAATGGGGACGCACGCTGATGAACGCGTTCTGGACGCCGCAGCGCACCCTGCTCCTCCACCTCGGGTCACCCCACGTCGGCTCGTTCCGCGAGATGATCGCGCCCACCACCCAGGCCGAACACATCGCCGACCTCTGCGGTCCCCCGTCGGTCGAGGAGCACGTCTCCCGACACGCCCTCGGACCGGAGCTCGACGCGCTCGTCGCACGGACCGACCTGTCGCTCGATAGCTTCCTCGAGTCCCTCGGCTGACCGATGCCCGAGCGCCGACCCCCGAACCGGCGCGTCGGTCACCGCGTCCGCCACCGTACGGTTGCCTCGAATTCGCCGTCCACGCTCGGGACGTCTTGATATCCTGCGCGACCCATGGCCGCTGAAGACGCGATCAACCAATCCAAGGCGCGCATCGAGGCGCTGTTCGCGCCCATCCACGGAGGCGTCGGCGTAGACGTCACGTACGACGAAGCGTTCGAGGCCCTCAAGAACGAGGTCGATAAGCTGCAGTCGCTCGCGGGCGGCAAGGTCGACTGGGGGCGCATCGCGAGCGGCGCCGACGAGATCCTGAGCGACAAATCCAAGGACTTCCGCGTCGCCCTCTACTACGGGGCGGCGAAGGCGCAGCTCGACAAGCTCCCCGGCCTGCTCGACGGGCTGGTGCTCGTGCAGGAGCTGAACGGCGCGTTCTGGGACACGATGTACCCGGCGCTCAAGCGGCCCAAGGCGCGCGGCAACCTGTGCTCCTGGTTCGGCGACATCGCGGCCGCGGCGCTCACCGGCATCACGCCCACCGCCGCGGATCGCGACGTGGTGAACGCCCTCGAGCAGGTGAGCCGCGCGGTGGACACCGACCTCAGCGACAAGCTCGGCGAAGCCTACGGCGGGATGGGCCCGCTCCGGAACGCGCTCCGGAGCCTCGTCGCAAGCCTGCCCGCAGAGGCGCCGCCGCCTCCTCCTCCGCCGCCCCCGCCGCCGCCGAAGGTGGAGCCGCCCAAGGCCGAGGCAGCGATCGTCCAGGCGCCGGCGGTCACGGCCGTTGTCGTCACCCCGCCGTCGACGCCGCCGGCCGTCGTCGGCACGGCGGACCCGGCGCTCAGCGTCGAGGCGATCGTCGACGAGGACTCCGCGCTCACCGCCCTCGGGCGCTGCGCGCCGCTGCTCGCGCGCGCGGGCGACGCGCTCCGGGCCGCGGATCCGAAGCGCGCAGCCGCGTACCGCGTCCTCCGGGTCGGGCTCTGGGTCGACCTCCTCGACGACCCGGGCGCCGCATCCCCGAACGGCAAGACGGCGATCCCGCCGCCGCCCGAGCACGTGCTGCAGACGCTCCCGGCGCTCACGAGCCAGGGCGCGTTCGCCGACCTGCTGCCGATCGCCGACGAGTACGCGCAGAACTACCCCCTCTGGCTCGATCCGCACCGGTACGCGGCGAACGCGCTCGAGCAGCTCGGCGAGGACTACGCCGAGGCCCGGCGGGCCGTGCTCGTCGAGGTGGGCACCCTGGTGCTCCGCGCGCCGCTGCTGCCCAACCTCCAGTTCAGGGACGGGACGCCGTTCGCCGACAGCGAGACGCAGGCCTGGCTCTCGAACGAGGTGGCGGCCGCCATCGGCGGCGGGGGGAACGGCGCTGCGGCCCCGGCGAGGCCCCGGAGCTACCTCGACAAGCCGCTGTCCGAGGCGCGCGGGCTCGTCGCGAACCAGCAGCCCATCGACGCGATGGCGCTCCTCGAGAAGGCCGCGGCCGCGGCTCCGTCGGCGCTGGACCGCTTCCGCGTGCGGCTCGCCATGGCCCAGATCAACATCGAGCTGTCCCAGTTCCTCGTGGCCCGCGCGCAGCTCGAGGCGCTGGAGCAGATCGTCGAGCACCACCGACTCACGACGTGGCAGCCGGATCTCTGCGCGGAGCTCTACGCCGCGCTCCACACATGCTACCGCGTGCTGAACCAGGGCTACGAGGCGACGCCTGAAGCCAAGGCGAAGGAGGCGCTCTGCTTCGAGCGCGTCTGCCAGCTCGACGCTGCGCTCGCCCTGAAACTTTCGCTGGAGGCCTGAGGAGGCGCATGCGAGGCCCGATGCGCATCGCGCCGAGAAGCTTGCCCGATGGGCGGGGGTTTTGGTCTATGCTCGTGTGGCCTGCGGGCGCTCCGCCCGCTGCCGACGGGGAAAGGAGCCTGCGATGAAAGAGGGATCGGTCGCGCCGAAGGAGCGCGTGAACATCACGTACAAGCCGGCCACGGGGAACGCGAAGGAAGACGTAGAGCTGCCGCTGAAGCTCCTGATGCTCGGCGACTACACGCAGCGCCCGGATCCGCGGCCCCTCGAGGACCGCAAGCCGATCAACGTGGACAAGGACAACTTCCAGAAGGTCATGAGCGAGCAGAAGCTCGGGCTCACCTTCAACGTCAAGGACGTCCTCTCCGAGCAGGAGAACAGCGAGCTCACGGTCAACCTCAAGTTCCGCCGGCTGAGCGACATGGAGCCCGAGGCGATCGCGAACCAGGTGCCGGAGCTCAAGAAGCTGCTCGACCTGCGCGCCGCGCTGACGGCCCTGAAGGGCCCGCTCGGGAACGAGAAGGCGTTCCGCAACAAGATCCAGCAGATCCTGAGCGACCCGGCCCAGCGCAACAAGATCGTGAGCGAGCTCGGGCTCGACAAGGAAGGGGAGTGAGCGATGGCGACAGAGACACAGGTCGCGGGGAGCGCAGGCGTCCAGACCCTCGAGGGAGGGTCCCTGCTCGACGAGATCCTCGCCGAGACGAAGATGACGCCCGGCGACGAGGGGTATGAGATCGCCAAGAGGGGCGTGCAGGCCTTCATCTCGGAGCTCGTCGCCCCGCGGCGCGAGGGCGAGAAGGTCGACAAGGCCTTCGTCGACGCGCTGATCGCGGAGATCGACGTCAAGCTCTCGCGGCAGATCGACGAGATCCTCCACCACCCCAGCTTCCAGAAGCTCGAGTCCGCCTGGCGCGGCCTCAAGTTCGTGATCGACCGCTGCGATTTTCGCGAGAACATCAAGGTCGAGATGCTCAACTGCTCCAAGGACGACCTCCTCGCCGATTTCGAGGACGCGCCCGAGGTGCCGAAGAGCGGCCTGTACAAGCTCGTCTACTCGGCGGAGTTCGGCCAGTTCGGCGGCAAGCCGGTGGGCGCGATCATCGCGAACTACGAGTTCGGGCCCGGACCTCAGGACATCGCGCTGCTCCAGAAGTGCGCCGCCGTGGCGACGATGTCGCACGCGCCGTTCATCGCGGCGGCCGGCCCGCAGTTCTTCGGCCTCAAGGACTTCATGGGGCTGCCCAACCTGAAGGACCTGAAGGCGATCTTCGAGGGGCCGCAGTACACGAAGTGGAACGCGTTCCGCGAGACGGAGGACGCGCGCTACGTCGGGCTCGTGATGCCGCGCTTCCTGCTCCGCCTGCCGTTCGGCGCCAACACCGTCCCGGTGAAGGCGTTCAACTACGAAGAGGAGGTGGTCGGCAAGCACGACGCGTACTGCTGGGGTAACGCGACGTACGCCTTCGCGACCCGGCTCGCCGACAGCTTCGCCAAGTACCGCTGGTGTCCGAACATCATCGGCCCGCAGGCGGGCGGCTCGGTGGAGAACCTGCCGCTCCACCAGTACGAGGCGATGGGCGAGATCCAGACGAAGGTGCCGACCGAGATCATGCTCACCGAGCGGCGCGAGTTCGAGCTCTCCGAGGAGGGGTTCATCGGGCTCACGTTCCGCAAGGACTCGGACAACGCCTGCTTCTTCTCGGCCAACTCCACGCAGAAGCCCAAGTTCTACGGGCAGAGCGAGGAGGGCCGGGCGGCCGAGATGAACTACCGCCTCGGGACGCAGCTCCCGTACATGTTCATCATGTGCCGCATCGCGCACTACCTGAAGGTGCTGCAGCGCGAGCAGATCGGGACCTGGAAGGAGCGGGCCGACCTCGAGAAGGAGCTGAACGACTGGATCGGCCAGTACGTCGCCGATCAGGACGTCGTCTCCGCCGCGACCCGCGGGCGCAGGCCGCTCCGCAAGGCGAAGATCATCGTCACCGAGGTGCCGGGGAACGCCGGCTGGTACAAGGTCGACATGCAGGTGCGCCCGCACTTCAAGTACATGGGCGCGTTCTTCACGCTCAGCCTCGTCGGCAAGCTCGACAAGGAATAAGCGGCCCGACTCGGCGCCGCGCCGCCCTCGTGCGCGGCGCGGTCCGCGCGGGCTCAAGCCACCACGCTCCGCCAGAGACAGGCGTCGACAGGCGCCGGCATCCCGGGGATCGCCGCTGGAACGAGCGCGCCTGGCGGCGTAGGCTCGGGCCATGAGGACACTCTCGAGGATCTGCGTTTACTGCGGGTCGAATCCCGGCGCGTCGCCGGCCTACCGCGAGGCGGCCGTGCGGCTCGGGGAGCTCCTGGCGGCGCGCGGGATAGGGCTTGTGTACGGGGGAGGCCGCGTGGGGCTCATGGGCGCGATCGCCGACGCGGCGCTCGCGCGCGGCGGCGAGGTGACAGGCGTGATCCCCCACTTCCTCAACCAGCGAGAGATCGAGCACCGGGGGCTGACGGAGCTCCACGTCGTCGAGACGATGCACGAGCGCAAGGCGAAGATGGCGGCGCTGTCCGACGCCTTCATCGCCCTGCCGGGAGGCATCGGGACGCTGGAAGAGCTGTTCGAGGTGTGGACATGGACGCAGCTCGGCTCCCAGGAGAAGCCGGTCGGGTTGCTCGACGTCCAGGGGTACTACCGCCCGTTGACCGCCTTTCTGGATCACGTCGTGTCCGAGCAGTTCATGAAGCCGGGCCACCGCGCCGTGCTGCAGGTGGCGGACGACGCGGAGGAGCTGCTCGCGCTGCTCGCCGCGTGGCGCCCCAGCGTCGAGTACAAGTGGATGCTGCCAGGAGAGCGGTAGGCGCGGCGCGCGCCCTCCTCGGCGATCCAGGAGCGGCGTGCATTCCCTCCAGTCGAGCGCTCTTCCATCGCGCGGAGCGCGCAGCCGAGAGGTCGAGTGCCTTCATGCCCCCGGCGGTGCTTCTGCGGTGTTTCCCTTAGGGCAACGCCCAGCGTGTATCCGGCGCTCTCGGTTGCATCAACCTTGCGTCCTTTGTGAAGGACCAGCAGGAAACGCCCGATCTGCGGCGCATTTTGCCCCATCTGTGGCAGGTTCGTCCTTCGCGGCGTCCAGCGATGACAGCGCGCGCGGAACGCGTGCTGTTCAGTGCTCTGCGCAGCTCATGGTGCGGATTGCCGCGCTTCCAGGGGCAGCGTTTCACGCCTCGATCGCCGCATCTCCGTCGATGGCTGAGTCGCGTCGTCGGCCCGCTACTTGCTAAAACTCCGGCGCGCCTACGTACCCTTTCCCACAAATTGGAGACAAGATGAAGCAGGCCGGGCCCGATCTCATCTGTTTGTCGCACCTGCGCTGGAACTTCGTCTTCCAGCGACCGAACCACTTGATGAGCCGCTTCGCGCAGGAGAAGCGGGTGTACTTCGTCGAAGAGCCGGTGTTCCAGGACGGACCCCCAAGGCTCGAGACAAGACACATCGAGGCCAACCTCACCGTCGTTGTGCCGCGCCTGACCCACGGCACCGAGCAGGAGGAGGGCCTCGCCCAGCAGCGCCGCCTGCTCAACTCCCTCGTGAAGGAGCAGGACATCCGGCAGCCGATCCTGTGGTTCTACACGCCGATGTCGCTGCCGATCGCCGCCGACGTGGAGCCGTCGCTGGTCGTGTACGACTGCATGGACGAGCTCTCCGCCTTCCGCGGCGCGCCGCCGATGCTCCGCGAGCGCGAGCGCGAGCTCTTCGCGCGCGCCGACCTCGTGTTCACGGGCGGCCAGAGCATCTACGAGGCGAAGCGCGCCCACCACCCGTCCGTGCACGCCTTCCCGAGCAGCGTCGACGCGGCCCACTTCGCGGCGGCGCGCGGGGCGGCGACGGATCCGGACGATCAGCGCGATATCCCCAGGCCGCGCCTCGGGTTCTTCGGCGTGATCGACGAGCGGCTCGACGTGGACCTCGTCGCCCGCGTGGCCGAGGAGCGGCCGGACTTCCAGATCGTGATGCTCGGGCCGGTCGTCAAGATCGACCCCGCCTCGCTGCCCCGGCGGCCGAACATCCACTGGCTCGGCCAGAAGTCATATCAGGATCTTCCGGCCTACCTCGGCGGCTGGGACGTCGCCATCATGCCGTTCGCGCTCAACGAGGCGACCCGGTTCATCAGCCCGACGAAGACCCTCGAGTACCTCGCGGCGGGCAAGCCGGTCGTCTCCACCGCCATCCGTGACGTGGTCACGCCCTACGGCGACAGGAAGGCGGTCCACATCGCCGATGCCCCCTCGTTCGTGGCGGCCGTCGAGGCGGCGCTCGCGCAGCCCACCGAGGCGCGCCTCGCGATCGCGGACGAGATGGTGAGCGCGACGTCCTGGGACAAGACGTGGCGCTCGATGTCCAGGCTCATGACAGACGCACTCCAAGCCAAGCGTCCGGCGGCGGTCCGGACGGAGGGGAATGTACCGTGTTCGACTATCTGATCGTAGGTGCTGGGTTTGCAGGCAGCGTGCTCGCAGAGCGCCTCGCGTCGCAGATGAACAAATCGGTCCTCCTGTGCGACAAGCGGCCTCACATCGGCGGCAACGCGTACGACTGCTACGATGACGCCGGGGTCCTCATCCACAAGTACGGTCCCCACATCTTCCACACGGCGTCGCCGCGCATCTTCCGCTACCTGTCGCAGTTCACGGAGTGGCGCCCGTACGAGCACCGCGTGCTCGCGCACGTGGACGACAAGCTCGTGCCGTTCCCGATCAACGTCGACACGGTGAACGCCCTCTACGGAACCAGCTACTCACCCGCCGAGGTCGAGGCGTTCTTCACGCGCGTCGCCGAGCCGATCAAGCACTGCCGCACCTCCGAGGACGCGGTCGTCAGCAAGGTGGGCCGGGAGCTCTACGAGAAGTTCTTCCGCAACTACACGCGGAAGCAGTGGGGGCTCGACCCGTCCGAGCTCGACGCCGCCGTCGCGTCGCGCGTGCCGGCGCGCACGAACTACGACTCTCGGTACTTCACGGACGAGTTCCAGGCGATGCCGCTCCGCGGCTACACGCGGATGTTCGAGAACATGCTGGATCACAAGAAGATCCGCGTCGTGCTGAACACCGATTACCGCGACATCATGAACGAGGTGAATTTCAGGGAGATGATCTACACAGGGCCGGTGGACGCCTTCTTCGACCACCGCTACGGGAAGCTTCCCTATCGCTCCCTCGATTTCAAGTTCGAGACGCACGACAAGGAGGTCTTCCAGCCGGGCGCCGTCATCAACTACCCGAACGAGCACGCGTACACCCGCATCACGGAGTTCAAGTACCTCACCGGACAGCAGCACCCGAAGACGAGCGTCGTCTACGAGTTCCCGACCTCCGAGGGCGACCCCTACTACCCGGTGCCGCGGCCCGAGAACGCGGAGGTCTACCGGAAGTACAAGGCGCTTGCCGACGCGACGCCGAACGTGCATTTCGTCGGGAGGCTCGCGACCTACCGGTACTACAACATGGACCAGGTGGTGGGTCAGGCCCTCGCCACCTTCGACCACCTCCGCGACGCGAAGCTCGACGGAGCAGCCGTCACCGTCGCCGCCTGATAGACCCATGCCTCGACAGCACCTCGCACAGATCGGCATCCCAGGTTCGGCGCCGCCGCCGGCCGACAGCACGGACATCGGCGGCGGCGCCCGCGGCTACCCTCGACCCTTGCTCAGGCGAGGGGACTGGATCTCGCTGAACGGGACGTGGGAGTTCGCGCTCGATCCGCGGGCGGACTGGTGTTCCCCGGCGGACGCGCGCTTCGACAGGACGATCGAGGTGCCGTTCGCCCCGGAGACGCCGCGGAGCGGGGTCGGGGAGACCGGCTTCTACAAGGCCTGCTGGTACAGGAGGCAGGTCGACGTGCCGGAGATCGAGCCGTCCGAGCGGCTGATCCTGCACTTCGGGGCCGTGGATTATGTGGCCAGGGTGTGGCTCGACGGCAGCTTCGCCGGGGAGCACGAGGGCGGCTACACCCCCTTCAGCCTCGACATCACCGAGCTCGCGCGGGGGCGCAAGAGCGTCTCGATCGTGGTGCAGGCCCACGACGATCCGAGCGACCTCGCGAAGCCGCGCGGCAAGCAGGACTGGAAGCTCGAGCCGCACTCCATCTGGTACCCGCGCACGACGGGGATCTGGCAGACGGTGTGGATCGAGCGCGTACCGAAGATGCACGTCGAGTACCTGCGCTGGACCCCGAACCTCGAGCGCTGGGAGATCGCTGTCGAGGTCCGGGTCGCGAACGCGCCCGTGGAGGGCGCGCGCGTCGGGGTGCGGCTGCGCGTCGGCGACGTGACGATCGCGAACGACCAGTACACGGTCGTGGCCGGCGAGGTCCACCGGCGCATCACCCTCTCCGATCCGGGCATCGACGACTTCCGCAACGAGCTACTGTGGTGCCCCGAGCGCCCGACGCTGATCGACGCCGACATCGTCCTCTACGACCAGTCGGGGACGACGATCGACAGGGTGAAGAGCTACACGGCGCTGCGATCGGTGGCCGTCCGCGGGGACCGCTTCCTCCTGAACGGGCGGGCGTACGTGCTCCGGATGGTGCTCGACCAGGGCTACTGGAACGAGACAGGGATCACGGCCCCGGACGACGAGGCCCTCCGCCGCGACGTCGAGATCACGAAGCAGATGGGCTTCAACGGCGCCCGGAAGCACCAGAAGATCGAGGACCCGCGGTACCTGTACTGGGCGGACAGGCTCGGGCTGCTCGTCTGGGAGGAGATGCCGAGCGCCTACCGGCACACGCGCAAGTCGATCGATCGGCTCGCGCGGCAGTGGCTCGAGGCGATCCGGCGCGACATCAGCCACCCGTGCATCATCGCGTGGGTGCCGTTCAACGAGTCGTGGGGCGTCCCGAACCTGCCGGACAACCCGAACGAGCGGCACTACGTGCAGGCGCTCTACCACCTCACCCGGTCGATGGACTATACGAGGCCGGTCATCGGCAACGACGGGTGGGAGAGCGTGGCGACCGACATCATCGGGATCCACGACTACGATCCGTCGCCCGAGCGCATCGCCCGCCGCTACTTCGCGCACGACGTCGTCCCGAAGCTGCTGAAGCGGGAGCGGCCCGGGGGCCGCGCCCTCGTGCTCGACCCGTCGGTCAACCACGAGACGGCCATCGTGCTGTCGGAGTTCGGCGGGATCGCGGTCGCGCCGACGAGCGGCGGCGAAAACGGCGGCACGTGGGGATACTCGGCGTGCAGGACCTCGGACGAGTTCGCCGAGCGCTACACTAAGCTGATGAAGGTGATCAACTCCCTCGAGCTGCTGGCCGGCTTCTGTTACACGCAGTTCGCCGACACGTATCAGGAGGCGAACGGGCTGCTCTACGCCGACCGCACGCCGAAGTTCCCGCTGCATCAGATGGCGGCCGCGACGCAGGGGATGCCGTTCGTCGGCCCCAACGAGACGCCGTCGACGCTGAGCGACGGCGGGATGGCGGACATGCCGGCGCTGGCGGACATGCCCGGGCTGGTGGACATGGGGGCGCAGCGATGACGGCGCCGGGACGAGGATTCGAGGCGATCTTCGGCCGCCCGGCGAAGCGGAGGGCCGAGGCGCCGGGGCGCGTGAACCTGATCGGCGAGCACACCGACTACAGCGGCGGGTACGTGCTGCCGACCGCGATCCCGCAGAAGACGCGGATCGAGATCGCGCCGCGGGACGACGGGCTCGTCCGGGTCGCGACGCTGAACGTGGACGGCGTGGACGGCGTGGCTCAGCTCTCGTTCCGCGCCGGAGAAGAGTCGCGCCGCGGCAACTGGGTCGACTACGTGCAGGGGATCACCGCGGTCCTGCGCGGGCGCGGCGCCTCGATCCCGGGCTTCGACGCGCGCATCGAGTCGTCGGTGCCGCTCGGCAGCGGCCTGTCGTCGAGCGCGTCGCTGCTCGTGGCGCTCGCCCGCGCCCTGCGCGCGATGCTCGATCTGTCGATCGACGACGTGGAGATCGCGCGCATCGCGCACGCCGCCGAGCACGACTTCGTGGGCGCGCCCGTCGGGACGATGGACCAGATGGCCGCGAGCCTCGCCGACGAGAGCACGGCGCTCTTCATCGACACGAGGACGCTCGCGTTCGAGCGCGTCCCGCTGCCGGCAGAGGCCGAGCTGCTCGTCGTGAACTCCGGGTTGGCGCACCAGCACGCGAGCGGCGACTACAAGACGCGGCGCGCGGAGTGCGAGCGCGCGGCCGCGGCGCTCGGCGTGCCGCAGCTCAGGGACGTCGACGCCGCCGCCGAGCAGCGGATCGCGTCGCTCCCGGCGCCGCTCGACCGCCGCGCGCGCCATGTCGTGACCGAGAACGCCCGGGTGCTCGCCGCCGTGGCCGCGCTCCGCGCCGGGGACCTGCGCCGCCTGGGCCAGCTCTTCGACGCGTCGCACCGCTCGATGCGCGACGACTTCGAGGTGTCGGTGCCCGAGGTCGACGCCCTTGTCGAGAGCGCGCGGGCGCAGCCGGACGTCTTCGGCGCGCGGCTGACCGGCGGCGGCTTCGGCGGATCGATCGTCGCCCTCGTGAAGCGCGGGAGCGCGGCGAAGGTGGGGCGGGCCGTCGTCGACGCCTACGCGCGCACGCCGAACCGCCGGGCGACGGTGCTGGTAGGAGGGCCCGTCTGATGAGGGAGCGCTCCGGGATCGCGCTCTGGGCTGGCGTCGAGTGCACGGTCAACCGCGTCGGCGACCGGTACTTCAACCAGCTCGAGCGGACCGGCCACCACGATCGCATCGCGGATCTGGACCTGCTCGCGGAGCTCGGCGTGAAGGCCGTCCGGTACCCGGTGCTGTGGGAGCGCACGGCCCCGAACGGTCTCCGGAGCGCCGATTTCTCCTGGGCAGACGAGCGGCTCCACCGGCTGAAGGAGCTCGGCATCGACGTGATCGTCGGGCTGGTGCACCACGGGAGCGGGCCGCCGTGGACCAGCCTGATGGAGGACAGCTTCGTGGCCGGCCTCGAGGAGTTCGCGGGCGCGGTGGCGGAGCGGTACCCCTGGGTGCGCGACTACACGCCTGTCAACGAGCCGCTCACGACCGCGCGCTTCAGCGCGCTCTACGGGCACTGGTACCCGCACCGCCGGGACTCGGCCTCGCTCCTGCGCGCGCTGCTCGTGGAGACGCGCGCCACAGCGGCCGCGATGCGCGCGATCCGGCGGGCGCGCCCGGACGCGCGCCTCGTGCAGACCGAGGACTTCGGCGCGGTCGCCAGCACGCCCGGGCTCGCCTACCAGGCCGCGTTCGAGAACCACCGGCGCTGGCTGAGCCTCGATCTGCTGTACGGGCGCGTGGACGCCGCGCACCCGCTCCACCGGCACCTCCGCGACTGCGGCGTCGCCGACGAGGATCTCGCGCGGCTCGTGGCGGCGCCGTGCCCGCCGGACGTGATCGGCGTGAACTACTACCTGACGAGCGACAGGTTCCTCGATCACCGGCTCGACAGGTACCCCTCCTGGACGCACGGCGGGAACGGCCGCGACGCGTACGCCGACGTGGAGGCGGTGCGGGTCCGGGAGGAAGGGATCTTCGGCCACCACCGCGTGCTGCGCGAGGTGTGGCAGCGCTACGAGACGCCGATCGCGATCACCGAGGTCCACGTCGGGTGCACGCCGGAGGAGCAGATCCGCTGGCTTGTCGAGGCGTGGGAGGGCGCGCACGCGGCGCGCGCGGAGGGCGCCGACGTGCTGGCGGTGACGCTGTGGTCCGCCTTCGGGGCGTACGACTGGGACAGCCTCGTCACGCAGGCGCGCGGCCACTACGAGCCGGGGGTCTTCGACGTGCGCGGGCCCGCGCCGCGGCCCACGGCGCTCGCGGCCGTCGCGAAGGAGCTCGCGAAGACCGGCTGGTCCGAGCACCCGCTCGTCGACGTCCCGGGGTGGTGGCGCCGCGACGAGCGGCTGCTCTACGGCGCGCCGCGCTCGACCACGCGGACCATCTGCCGGCCGCGGGAGCGGCCGATCCTGATCACCGGCGCGGGCGGCTCGCTCGGCGCGGCGCTGACGCGCGCGTGCGAGGAGCGCCGCATCCATGTCCGGGCCATGACGCGCAGCGAGCTCGACATCGCCGACGCGGCGGCCCTGGAGCGCGCGATCGCGGAGGTCCGCCCGTGGCTCGTGATCAACGCGGCGGGCTACACGCGCGTGCACGAGGCCGAGGACGAGATCGAGGCGTGCCGCCGCGCCAACGTTGTCGGCCCGACCCTGCTGGCGGAGGCGTGCCGGCGCCACGGAGCGAAGCTGCTGATGTTCTCGTCGTCCTTCGTGTTCGACGGGAGCAAGCCCGCCCCCTACGTCGAGGATGATCCGGTCGCGCCGATCAACGCGTTCGGCGAGGCGCAGGCGCTGGGCGAGCGGGGCGTCCTCGAGGCCCTGCCGAGCGCGCTGGTGGTCCGCACGGGGAGCCTGTTCGGGCCGTTCGAGGCGCGCAGCTTCGCTGCGCTCGCGCTCTCGGTCATCCGGCGCGGCGAGCCGTTCCGCGCGGCGGACGATCTCTTCGTGTCCCCCACCTACCTGCCGCACCTGGCGCACACGTGCCTGGACCTCGCGATCGATCAGGCCGAGGGGGTGTGGCACCTCGCGAACGACGGTGTCCTCAGCTTCGCCTCGTGGGCGAAGCTGATGTGCGACGCGTTCGGCCTGCCCTCGCGGGCGGTGCACCCCTGCCCCGCGCACACGCTCGGGCTCCGGGCGAACCTTCCCCGCCAGGGAGGGCTCCACAGCAGCCGCCGCGCGACGCTGCCGACGCTGCCCGAGGCCGTCGAGCACTACGTCAAGCACCGGGCGGACGCCGTGCTGGCGGCCGTCTAGCTCGGCGCACGCGCGCGGAGGATGGATCCGGCAGGGCGTCAAGGAGGCCAAGAGAAGAAAGGTCTGGTTCTCTTGGCCTCCCTGGCGTCCAGACGGTTTCCCTGATCCGGGCCCAACCTTGATAGGCTCACGTCCATGTCGAATTATCTTTCATGGACTTCCGGGATCATCGCGGCGCTGCTCTGCACGGCAGCGATGGAGTCGAGCGCGGAGGCGTGCAGCCCTCCGCTGCCGGGTCTGACGGGCACGCTTCCGGAGAGCGGCGGGTCGCTCCCGGCGAACGCCGCGATCTTCTTCGATGGGTACTCGATCTCGCTGGACGCTGTGTCGGTGACCGTCGGCGGCGAGCCGGCGAGCCTCGTGGCGGTGACGGACTTGCCGTCTCTGGGGTACAGCCTCGTCGCGCGGATCGATCCGCCGCCCGGCGAGGGGCAGGCGATCGTGATCGAGGGCGACTTCTGCAGGGCGGCGGAGCCGTGCGGGCCGACCCGGATCGAGCTCACCGCCGGCGCCGCGGACGCGGACGCTCCTGCGGGGCCGAGCGGGGTGTCGTTCGATGTTCACGATCACGCCGATTTCAAGTCGAGCGGCGGAGACTGCCAGGTGGACAGCGATCTCTCCTGGTGGGTCACTGTCGAGGGGGAGATCGCGGGGAGCGGCGAGGCCCCCGTGATCACCACGATCGAGGCGTTCCTGGATGACACGTTCACGGATCCCGTGATGTCGCAGAGCAGGCTCATGAACGCCGCGGCGCTGACCGTGGCCCTGAGCCGGACGACCGATGTGCTCGACGGCGCCGCTGCCCCGGAGGCGTTCTGCTTCCGGGCCACGGCGATCGACGCGGCCGGGAACGCCGCGGGAGAGGCCGTGCACGCCTGCAAGCCTTGCTATTACCGGAAGGACCCGGAGACGGCGCAGCCGGGCCTCGGCGCGCCGCCCGAGCCGGCGTGGACCGAGGGGGACATTTATCCCGGGGGGACGTGCGATTCCGGGATGGGGGCGGGCGGCGGCGGCGCGGGCGGCGCGGGTACAGGCGCTGGCGGCAGCGGAGGTGACGGCGCTGGCGGCAGCGGAGGTGACGGCGCTGGCGGCAGCGGAGGTGATGGCGAGACGGCGGAGAGCGGGTGTAGCTTCCGGGCTCCGGGCGGATCGGGCGGCGCGGGCACAACTGGGATCGCGGCGCTGGCGCTGCTCGCGTGCGCGGCGCTCGCCGGGCGAAGGAAGCGCTGAAACTCCGTCTCCCGTCTCCCGTCTCCCGCCTCCCGCCTCCCGTCTCCCGCCTCCCGTCTCCCGTCTCCCGTGCACCTCTCCGTGCGCGTGCGCGTGCGCGTGCCCGTGCTCGTTCCCGTGCTCGGTCGTGCCGGGACACCCTCACGATGACGGGAGAACGGGATGGAGCGAGCACGCGCACGCGCACGCGCACGAGCACGGGAGACGGGGACGTGAAACGTGAGACGGGAGGCGGGAGGCGGGAGACGGGAGACGGGAGACGGGAGGCGATTGGTCGCGCAGGCAGCCATCGCCAGTGGAGCGCGCCTTTCCTTCAGAGCACCCGCGCCAGGACGACGACCGAGTAGCCGACCGAGGGCTGCTTGCCCGGGTTGTGGTACGAGTGGCGCTGATCGCCGCGGAACACCGCGACGTCGCCCGAGCCGAGCGTGAACCGCTCGCCGCTCACCACGAGCAGCATCTCCCCCGACTCGCACGTCAGGTACTCGCGCGTCCCCGGGGTGTGCGGGACGCCCGTCATCCGCCCGCCCGGCGGCATCTCGATGCGATCCATCTCCATGCCCGGGATCGGGTCCGGCAGGAGCTTGCGGACGAGCGCCTGCCCGGGCGTGCGCGTGGGCAGCGTGTCGCGCGCGTAGAGCTGGCATGTCGCGCGGGGGGCAGAGAGCATCTCCTCGATCGAGACCTGGAGCGCGGCGGCGGCGCGGTGCAGGACGCCGAGCGTCGGGTTCGCCGCGCCGGACTCGAGGTGCGCCCACGTCGCCCGCGGCACGCCGGCGAGCTTGGCGAGCTGCTGCTGCGTCAGCCCACGGGCCTCCCGTAGCTGCTTGATGTTCTTCGCGAGCCTGCCCGCGAGCTCCGCGTCCTGGTCCATGCCCGGAGATTAGCACGTATCCAAGCCATTGGAGCTACCTCCAACACATGAGCCAGCGCGGATTAGGCTGTCGTCGAGGAGGAACCCACGATGAACAACGAATCGACCGGAAGCAATGCGCTCATCCAGGCCGAGGCAAGCTCGCAGCCGCCGTCCCGCCGCGCCGCGGGGGCCGGGCCGTTCGCGCCGAGCGCCGCGCTGGTGACAGGGGCGAGCCGCGGGCTCGGCGCCGCGCTCGCGCGGGAGCTCGCCCGGCGGGGCGCGAAGGTGGTGCTGGTCGCGCGCGAGCGCGCGCCGCTCGAGGCCGTGGCGGCCGAGATCACCGCGCAGGGCGGGGTCGCGCACGCGCTCGCGGCGGACATCGGCGACAAGGGGCAGACCCACGCGATCGCGGGCGCGGCAGCGGCGCTGGTCGGGCCCATCGACCTGCTCATCCACAACGCGAGCACGCTCGGCAGGACGCCGCTGCCGATCCTGCTCGACACCGAGTGCGAGGATCTCGGCCGCGTGCTCGAGGTCAACGTTGTCGGCCCCTTCCGCCTGACCAAGGTCGTCGCCGGCGCGATGGCGCTGCGGCGGCGCGGGGTCGTCGTCCATATCAGCTCGGACGCGGCCGTGAACGCCTATCCGCGGTGGGGCGCTTACGGCGTCTCCAAGGCGGCGCTCGACCACCTCTCGCGCACGTGGGCCGCGGAGCTCGAGGGCACGGGCGTCTCGTTCTATGCGGTGGATCCCGGCGAGATGGACACGCGGATGCACGCTAAGGCCATCCCCGACGCCGACCCGAGCACGCTGGCCAACCCCGCGGACGTCGCCCGCCGGATCGTCGGCCTGGTCGTCCGCGCGGGCGAGGTGCCGAGCGGCGCGCGCCTCGAGGCCGCGCGCCTCCCGGAGGCGCCATGAGCCCCGCCGCCTGGCCTCGCCAGAGCCCCCTTTCGGAGCGGCTCCTCCACGTGGACCCGCGCCTCGGGCGCCTGCGCGACGCGCGCATCGCGGACCTGCCCGCGCTCCTCGAGCCGGGCGATCTCCTGGTCGTCAACGACGGCGCCACGCTGCCGGCGTCGCTGCACGGCGCGACCGACCACGGCGCGGCGGTGGAGGTGCGCCTCATCGGCGAGCTGTCCGAGGGGCGCTATTCGGCCCTCCTGTTCGGCGCCGGCGACTGGCGCTCGCGCACCGAGGAGCGCCCGGCGCCGCCCGCCCTCGGCCCGGGCGACGCGGTGACGTTCGGCGACGACCTGTCGGTCACGGTCGAGCGCGTGTCGTCGGCCTCGCCGCGCCTCGTGGAGATCGCCTTTCGCGAGCGGGGCGCGCCGCTCTGGTCGGCGCTCTACCGGCGGGGGCGCCCGATCCAGTATGCGTACGTCGCGGCCCCGCTCGAGATCTGGCACACGCAGACGCGCTATGCGGGCCGGCCGCTGTGCGCCGAGCTCCCCTCGGCCGGACGGCCGCTCGTGTGGGGGCTCCTGCTCGAGCTTATCCGCCGCGGAGTCGGCGTCGCCTCGCTCACCCACGCGGCGGGGATCTCGTCGACCGGCGAGCCGGCGCTCGACGCGCTGCTCCCGTTGCCGGAGCGCTTCGAGATCCCGGAAGAGACGGTGGCGGCCGTGCGCGAGGCCAGGGCGCGCGGGCGCCGGGTCGTCGCGGTGGGCACGACGGTGACGCGCGCCCTGGAGGGCTGCGCCGCCCAGAATGGCGGTGAGCTCCGGGCCGGCCCGGGCGTCACCGATCTGGTCCTCCGCCCCGGCTTCCGGCCGAGGGGGGTCGACGGGCTCCTGACCGGCGTGCACGACCCGACAGAGAGCCATTTCCGGCTCCTCGAGGCGTTTGCGCCGGCCGCGCTGCTCCACCGGGCCAACGCTCACGCCGAGCAGGCGGGATATCTTTGCCACGAGTTCGGCGACTCGTATCTCGTCCTCAGCTGAGCTCCGGGCGACGGAAACAACCCCGCGGAAACCGCGGCGAAACGCCCGTCCGCGCAGGCGTGGTGGGCGCTCGCGCAGGACGAGCGGCGGGCCATCTTCGAGGCGAGCTCGCGCCACATCCAGATCGGCCTTATGTACCTGCCGGCCGTCGCCAGGCGGCTCTATCACAGCCGGGACCTCGGCGGCCCGTTCGACTTCCTGACCTGGTTCGCGCTCGCCGGGGGCGACGCCGGGACCAAAAAGAACAAACCTCGTTAAATTATTGATATTCGAGGATGTCAATGGCGAATCGCCGCGCTCACCTCAGGTGACAGAAGGTCCCTTACGCGATCCACCTCCTTCCTGGAAAAGTGACGCTGTATCAACAACTTATCCATGCATCAAAGGGGCCGCGTTCACTCCACAGCCTGCGGGCCAGGGCCACGGCGGTGGTGCGTCCGCCGTACCGGCCCCGCGGCGTCCCGACGTTTCAGGCACAGCGAAATCCATAGGTGCTTGCTCCGGGAACGTCGCAGCCGTTGCCTCTGCTCCCCGCGATCGGCCTTGGTAACCTGGTCCTCCCCGGCGCGCACACGTCTCACTCCAGCCTGGCTGTACGAGCGGCGGGCGGCTGCGCGGAACTTCACTTCTTGGAAGTCATTTGGACGCCCTGGCCCGGGGGAGCGGTAGCGAGTCGGCGGCGCGTCGATGACTTGGCCCGGCGGGCGCATGAAGACGAGCATGGGACGCACCATGCCGCCGAACCCACCGAGGACGCCCGACGAACCTGCGAAGAAGCTGCCGCCGCACCCGGCGACGGTTGTACAGCGGAAGGCGGCGCTCGGGCGGGTGGCAGAGCTCCCACCGCACCCGGCGACGGTGGTACAGCGGGCAACAGCCCCGCACCTGACCACCATGATTCCAAATGCGACACACCCCCACGCAGCGACTGGCCACCGCGAACCGCGCACGCGCGGCAACAGCGAGGGGGCCGCTCAGCGCATGGAGGCGCCTTCTTCCAATCAAAACACAGCAAAACAGTACCGCCAAGCCATCAAGGTGTTCGGCGCAGCGGCCGTCCAAGCCGGGGGCAACGTAGCGGCGGCCTACCATGCACTGACGACTCACCATACGCACCTCGAATTTTCTGGCGTGCAGGAGGGCGACGGACACACGTGCGGATATACCAGGCTCACTCTGAAAATCGACGAGCGGGATGTCGATATCGACTCTGGTCTCGAGCGCGATACGCTCGCGCGCGTCACGCGGAAGACGAGTGTCACGGTTCATATCTCCCTCAGCCGCCTGGGCAAGCACAGGAGCAATGTCGCCCGGGCCGCGGCGACCATCGCCCATGAGTTCGTCGTGCACGCGATGCCCTTCCTGTCGATCATCAGCATGATACGCTCAGGTGCCACGGCCACCGCCCTCACCAAGCACTGGACTTCTTCAAAGAACGGTGGACTCAACAGTGGTGATAATCAGCACTATCGGTTCGGTGCGGGCCTGATCCCTGAATTTGATGTGCTCATCAATGCCATGGCCGACCAGCTCAGGAGCAATAAGGACAAGGGAGAGCTTCGGCGTGAGGCCGATGAGGACAAAGCGTTACACCAGGGCAGGTACCCGGTTCGCGCAAGCTATCATACGCGGGAGTAGAGCGCTGGGCCGAGGCCTGGTGCAAGCACGCCGCCGTCGCCGCCCCGCGCGATACCCTGCCGACTATGACCATTTCA
The DNA here is from genome assembly GCF_001589285.1 of Sorangium cellulosum. Lineage (GTDB taxonomy): Bacteria > Myxococcota_A > Polyangia > Polyangiales > Polyangiaceae > Sorangium > Sorangium cellulosum_G. The sequence continues at coordinate 33,599 of NZ_JEMA01000320.1, forward strand.
GAGCTCGTTCGCGTGGATCGTGAGCGCCGCTTGCCGGAGCCGGTTCGGCACGATGCGGTACGCTGGCAAGGTCGTAGTTGCCGCGGGATACTTCTCGAAGCCAAGCGCCTCGTACCACTTGAGAAGTTTACCTGTCCCATCGTCCCAGGCCACCAGCGTGATGTACCGGACATCGCCGGAGGCCTCGAGCGCCTTGAGCATCAGCCGGATGTCGCGGCCCTTGCCACGGTGCTCCTTCTTGACCTTGACCAGCTCGATGTGCATGTGCGCGCCCTGTCGGAGCTCGAGCGCTGACCAGTGTCGTCGATCACCGCGCGACGCCGTGACATGACGAGCTGTAGCGATCATCTGCCGCCGCGTCGGGCGATGACGAGGTGAATGGCCGCGTCGGGTACGGCGATCAGGATTCGGCGCAGGATGCGCTGCCGCGCCGGAGGGATCGCACCGCGAGCGTGCTCCGACGCGCCTGGAGACGACGAGGGGTCGAGGCGGCGGCAGCGGTGAGGGGACATCGCCCCCTGCATAACGTGCGTCGATGCCGCGGAGCTCCTCGAGATCGGTCCACGCCCGCACCGCCATGTCGTCCGCCGCGGCCACGATGCGCTGGCCATCCGGGCTGAACACCACCGCGTTGATCGGCGAATCGGAGGCGCGGAGGGACCAGCGGCTCGCCCTTGCCGTCGGCGTTCCACACCCGCACGGTGTCGTCCTGCGCTCCGGTGGCGATGCGCTTGCCGTCGGGGCTGAACGCCACCGAGTAGACCCGATCCTCGTGACCGCGGAGCTCGAGATCTGGCACACGCAGACGCGCTATGCGGGCCGGCCGCTGTGCGCCGAGCTCCCCTCGGCCGGACGGCCGCTCGTGTGGGGGAGGACCAACTCGTACCTCGTCCTGAGCTGAGCCACCGCGGGCGGCGCCGACGTCCGAGGCGCGCGAACAGCAGACCTTTATCCTACTGGACGCGCCCGGCGCTCGTGACGAAGGAGAGCTCCAGCCCGTCGTCGAGCGGCACGGCGACGGAGAGATAGCCGTTGCCCTCCTTCCGGACGTACTCGAGATAAGGCGTCACGGACTCCGGGTACACCGTCGTGTCGTCCGCGATGACGAGCGCTCCAGGGTTCAGGTGCGGCTCCAGGAGCTGGAGCACGGGGAGATAGATCTCCTTCCATCCGTCGAGCAGGACCATGTCGATCCCCCCCTCGAACCCCTGCGTCAGCGTCTGAAGCGCGTCGCCCTCACGGAGCTCGACGAGATCGGCGAGGCCCGTGGAGCGCAGGTTCTCGCGGGCCCTGGCGGCCTTGATCGGGTTGAGCTCGGTGGCGACCAGCCGCCCCGCGCCGTTGTCGCGGAGCGCGGAGGCGAGGTGAATGGCCGAGATGCCGAACGACGTGCCGAACTCGACGACGAGCCGCGGCCGGCGTGTCCTCGTCAGGATGTACAGGAGGCGACCGACCTCCGGCGCGACAGGCATGTACGCTTTGTCGAGCTCCTTCGCCCAGTACTGGGCGCTCTTCGGCCCACCGGTCCTCTCGATCTCGGCGATGATGTGGTCGAAGACGGCCGGATCGGTGCTGTCCGCCTCGCTGTAGATCCGGGCAAGGACGCGGGAAACTTCGGGGGTGCTCAATGAATCCATGGAGTGCTCCTGTCGGGCGTGGTTCGGGTGTTGTCGACGAGAAGCGAGAGCGGGGCCTCGTCCGAGGACGCTCTGGCCACGATGGCTCTCGCTTCCTTCATGAGGCCATCGCCTCGCTGTACGTCGCCGTCGTCCAGGCGACTGAGCAACGCCCGTGCCCGGGTCGCGAGGCGCCAGCGCCCGCTCGGCGCCGAGCGGCGCGAGCTCGGGCCGAGCTGCGGTCGAGCCCTGCGGGACTTCCGCCGTCGTGGCGCTGGCGTCGATGACCTTCTGACCGGGAATGCGCGGCGCGGCGGCCGATGATCCGGCCGGATCGCGCCGGCACGAAGCCTGGGCTCCGCCGGCCGGATTGGGCGCCCGGACGGGCCATCTCGTCAGCGGACCCGCCGCCCGGGTCTTGCTCACCCGCGTTGCGCACTCGCGCAAACGCCGGCGGGATAGGCGCTGATGGCCCCGGCCGACGCCCGGGCCACGCGAGCGAGAGGCGCGCGCCGGCGCCCGGCGAAAACGCGGATGGAGACGGACGATGGCCAGATGGATCGTGCATTGCAGTTAGCTGCAGTGAACCGCAGCGAGCGCTTGACCACGTAGGTCGATCGCAATCGAAAGGATGTTCTGCATGCAGATCAACGTCTCGTTCGAGCCGAGCGACGCCTTTTGCCAGGCCGTCGACCTGGTTCGCCAGAAGTACCGGCGCTCCTTCGGCGCCGAGGTGCAGCCCAGCCCGGATTGCTTCATCGTCTGCGCCACGGATCAGGGCCTCGGCGCCGGCGCGCCGAAGGTGGTCGCCTGCGCCGGGATCACCTTCAGCTCGGGCGCCCGCCTCTTCTCGGAGCAGTACATCGACGAGCCGATCGAGCAGACCCTCTCCGCGATGGAGCGGCGGCCGGTGGGCCGCGACGAGATCGTCGAGGTCGGTTCGCTCGCGTCCGTCGAGCACCGCGCCGGGACAGAGCTGATCCGCGTCGTGCCGATCCTCGCCTGGTGTCTTGGCAAGAGATACATCCTCTGCACGATCACGGCGAACCTGAAGCTCATCTTCGACGCCGTTGGCCTCAACTTCCAGCCCATCCAGGGCGCGGACGTCGCCCGGCTCGGCGCCGGAGCGCTGGACAGGTGGGGCAGCTATTACGAGCGGCGGCCGCAGACCGGCTTCATCAGGCTCGAGGCGATCGCGGAGATGTTCTCTCGCAACACGGGCCGCTACAGGTTCGCGGCCCTCGACCTCCGGCTGGAAGAGCACAGGAGGGCGGAGCGCTACCATGAGGCTCATTGACCACATCGTCGCCGTGGGCGAAGCGCGGCCGGACGCCGTCATGGTCGAGGTGCTGGACGCCGCGCCCGGCGCGCGGCGCAGCCATCGATGGCGCGAGATGCTCGACGCGGTCTCCGCGCTGCGAGCCTGGCTGATCGACAAGCAGGGCGCGGCCGGCGGCGGCCTGCGGGTAGGGCTTGTCATGGCCAATTCGCCGGAGTGGGTCGCGGCCGATCTGGCGCTCTTGCTCAGCGGGTCCGTCGAGGTGCCGATCCCGCTCGCGTTCTCGGCGGCGCAGGCCAGGAGCCTGCTGGAGCACGTCGATCTCTGCCTTGTCGACGGGCCTGGGCAGGCCAGGCTGCGCGGGTGGGCCGAGGCCGGCGTCGCGGCCCCGAGGTGCGTCCCCGTCGACGTCGACGCGCTGAGCCGGCGCGGCGGGCCGAGGGACCTCACGCCCCGCCGGCGTCAGGACTTCATCTGCAAGATCATCCATACGTCGGGCACCACCAGCGCGCCGAAGGGCGTGAAGATCCGGGCTCTCGGCGTCGACGATCTCGTCGAGGCGCTGCGCCGCGAGGTGCGGCCGGGCACGTACGCGCGGTACCTGTCGATGGTGCCCCTGAGCCTGCTCATCGAGCAGGTCACCGGCATCTACATGACGCTGAGCGACGGCGGCACGCTGGTGCTCCTCTCGCCGCCATCGCTGCTCCTCGGCACCCCGGGGACGACAGCGAAGGCGATCTTGCCGTATCTCCGGCTCGCGCGCCCCTCGGCCATGACGCTCCCGCCGGCCATGGTGGAGGCGATCGACGGCTCCTGCCAGGCGACCGACAAGCGCGGCGAGGCCCTGTTCCAACAGCTCTTCGGCCGCGACGAGCCCGCGTTCATCGGCTGCGGCGGCGCCCCGATCGCGCCGGACGTGCTCTCCCGCCTCGCCCGGCGCGGGCTCCCCGTCTACGAGGGCTACGGGCTGAGCGAGAACTCCTCCGTCGCGACGTGGAACGTCCCGGGGAAGGCCAGGATCGGGACGGTGGGCAGGCCGCTCGAGCACGTGGAGGTCAAGCTCGGGGCGGACGGCGAGCTCTTGATCAGGAGCTCTTCCCTGTTCGCCGGCTACACCTCGGCCGACCCGTCGAGCTGCGTCGTCGACCCGGAGGGCTGGCTGCACACGGGGGACATCGCCGAGATCGACGGCGACGGCTTCGTCCGCATCACCGGCCGGAAGAAGAACCTGATCATCACGGCCAGCGGGAGGAACGTCTCCCCCGCGTGGGTCGAGTCGCGGTACAGGTCGCTCGATTTCGTGGAAGAGGCGGTCATCTTCGGCGATCGCCTCGAGAAGATACACGGCCTCTTCCTCGTGGAGGATCACGTCGATCCGGCCGCGGCCCGGGCCGCGATCGACGACTTCGGCCGTCGGCACCTGTCCGAGGTGGAGCGGGCAGCGGAGATCGTCGTCCTGAAGAGCACCCCTGAGCTTCACCGACATTGCTTCACCATCACCGGCCGCCCCATCCGCGCCGAGCTCTGGAAGCGCGTGACGCTCGAGCTCGGCCTCGAGGAGAGCTCATGTCCTGCGTGACGACGAAGACCAGCCATGCGCACGGCGACGGCGCGCTCATCACCGCGGAGCGGGGCACGCCGCTCGACGTCCTCGACAGGTCCATCGCGATGGAGATGCTGGCGGACGCCGGCTTCCTCCTGCTGCGCGGCTTCGACGCCAGCCTGCGCGAGTTCTCGCGGCTCGTGCGGCGCATGAGCGCGCGGATCACCCTCGACCCGGCCCGGTCGCTCCACGGCGGCGTGGCGCAGAAGGTCGACGCCGGGCTCGATGCCGTCGGGCTCCACTGCGAGAACGGCAACAGCCCGTTCATGCCGCACCTCTGCTGGTTCTTCTGCGAGAAGGCGGCCTCGGTCGGCTCGGAGACGACGGTGTGCGACGGCTACAGGGTGTGGGACGCGCTCGCGCCGGCCGCGCAGCGGGCGTTCCTGGACAGGGACATCGTGTACAGCCGCCGCGTCGAGGCCGCGAAGTGGAAGGGCTTCGTCTACCACGCGCTGCAAGGGAAGAAGGCGATCGAGGACGTCACCGTCGACGACCTGCTCTCGCTCGCCGAGGGCCGTCCCGGCACGGTGATCCGGCCCTGCGACGACGGGGCGATCTACTACGAGTTCCAGGTGCCGGCCGCCAGGGAGACGCTGTTCTCCGACCGCATCGCCTTCGCCAACAGCATCCTGGGCCCGTCCTACAACTACGAGAAGCCGAGGATCACGTTCGCCGATCGCGAGGCGATCCCGCCGTCGCTCCTCGGCGAGGTGGTCCGGGTGACGGAGGCGGTGACCATGGATGTCGCCTGGCAGGACGGCGACGTGCTGCTGATCGACAACACCCGGGTGATGCACGGTCGCCGCGCGATCCTCGACCCGCGCCGCACCATCTACAACGCCCTGAGCTTCATCGGGCTCGAACCTGGAGGGGAGGGGTGAGGGACATGCGCTCCGAGCTGCACGACATCAATCGAGACGCTCACCTGCGGACGATGCACCCGAGCGGCCTCGCCTGGCCCGCGCAGATCCGCCCGGAGGAGCTCGACTTCATCTCGGGCGTGGCGTTCGACGCGCCGGGGCACCGCGCGGGCGCGGTCGCCTACGTGGCCAAGGAGCTCGCGCAGCTCGCCGAGATAGAGCGCCACGTCTCGGCGGTGATGACCTACGTCATGGCAGAGGTCCAGTCGGACGCGGGGCCCCTCGGCGAGGGGTTCGAGCTCCACCACGCGCTGTCCTGCTTCGCCGCGGAGGAGCTCCAGCACGCCAACATGTTCTACCGCTACGTCCGGCTCCTGTCGGGGCGCGACTTCAAATGTCCCGACAACCGCTTCAGCGAGCGGGTCGCCCTGTACCACGGCGACGACTCGCCGTACGTGAAGCTCTCGGCGCTCTGCTGCTCCGCGTACATCGGCGAGTCGATCATCACCGTGTTCGAGCGCCGCCTCAGGGCGCTCGACCCGGAGCGGACGTTCTTCTTCACCCAGGTCCTGCACGCCCACGGCCTCGACGAGGCGCGCCACGTCCAGTTCGATCACTTCTTGTTCGACAACGTGATCCCGGCCCTGAGCCGGCAGGAGCGGCGCCGGATGCGCGAGATCCTGGAGCGCACCGAGGCGCTCAACGGCGAGCTGGCGAGGCGCTTCGAGGAGCACGCCAGGGCGACGTTCGGCCTCGACTACACGGCGCAGAACGTCGCGCACGAGACGCAGCTCAAGCTCGCGCGATCGTTCCGCGGCCTCATGCTCGACGGGGAGATCGCCCGCAAGGTGGATGAGGGCATGAGCGACGCGGATCGCCGCGTGGTGAGGGAGTTCTGCCACGCGGAGACGATCCACGGTTGAAGCGGGGTCCTCGTCTTCGGCAGAGGACCGTTCAGCGGGCGAGCGCGAAGGCGAACGGCGCGAGCCCGCGCTTTCGCACCACGGAGGTGACGAGCAAGGCGACCGCCTCGGGGTCGCGCGCGGTCGCGACGTCTCCGAGATCCTCGATCCAGTCCGCCGGCCACCCCAGATCGCCGAGCAGCCTCCTGACGACCGCCTTCGCGTTCTCGTCGTTGCCGGAGAGGAACGCGGTCGGGGAGACGCGCAGGCTCGTTGGATCGGCCATGACGGTGAACAGCTCTGGCACAGGCGCTACGAAAACCACAAGGCGCACGCGTGGCTGCGTGGACGCACGCGCGAGATCGTTCAGGACATCGATCCTCGGAGCGCCGTCACGTGAAGGCCGTCGAGGCACATCGCGTCTCTCGAGCCCTCGCCGAAAGTCGTCATCTCTGCGCGAACCCCTCAGCCTTCGCTTGATCTCCGCGAGGCGTCCGGGGACCATGCGCCGCAGCTACCCGGACGGGTGCCGGGAGAGCCGGCGCGCGGCGCGGGGACGAGGGAGAGCCAGATGATCGACCTGTACACGTGGACCACACCGAACGGCTACAAGCCCGTCATCCTCCTCGAGGAGCTCGAGATCGCCTATGCGATCAAGCCCATCGACATCGGGTCCGGCGCGCAGCACCAGCCGGATTACCTGCGCATCAACCCGAACGGGAAGATCCCCGCGCTGGTGGATCACGACCACCCGAACGGGCCGGTCACCGTCTTCGAGTCGGGGGCGATCCTCATCTATCTCGCCGAGAAGACGGGCAAGCTGCTGCCCGCGAGCGAGCCGGGCCGGTCGCGCGTCATCGAGTGGCTGATGTTCCAGATGGGCTCGGTGGGCCCGATGCTTGGCCAGCTCGGGCATTTTCGCAACGCGCCCGAGAAGATCCCCTACGCCATCGAGCGCTACCAGAAGGAGCAGGACCGCATCTACAAGGTGCTCGACGGCCGCCTCGCCGGATCCGAGCACCTCGCCGACGCGTACTCGATCGCGGACATCGCGACCTTCCCCTGGATCTCCATGGCCGCGCGCATGGGGATCAGCCTGGAGCCGTATCCGAACCTCGCCCGCTGGGAGCAGGCGATCAAGGCGAGGCCGGCCGTCACACGCGCGTTCGAGGCGAAGATCAAGCCCTGAGAGCGCGCTCGCCCCGACCTGCTTCCAGGGCAACCCGGGTCGGGTCGTCGGACCGGCCCAGATCGGTGTAGCGCTGGGCCGGGTTGCGCAGGGCGCCGCAGATCCCCCCGAGCGCCTCTCCGACCCTCGGCGACCAGCCCAGGCCGCGCAGCCTTGTCGCGTCGAGGGCCGCGTCGATGGCCAGGAATCCCGCGATGAGCCCGTGGGCAGCCTGGGCTTCCGCGAGGCTCCACGAGCGCGCCGGCACCCCGGCGGCATCGCCGATCGCCGAGAAGAGGGCCGCCATGGGCTCGGGCGACGCCTCGGCGGCATGGAAGACGCCTGTCGCCTCCGACTCCAGCAGCGTCGCGTAGGCCACCGCCAGGTCCTGCACGTGGACAGTGGACCAGCGGTTTGCGCCATCGTCGATATAACGCGCCACCCCCGCGGCGCGCGCGCCCTTCACCAGGGTCGCCACCGGGCCTGCGCCGTCGCCGTAGACCATGGGCGGCCGCACGACAAGGCCACGGACATTCGCCGCATCGAGCACGCGCGACTCGGCCGCCGCCAGCCAGTCGAGCGGCCCGCCCGGGCTCGCCGTATCGTCCTCCGGTACGGGCACGCGCGAGGAGCGCGCTCGCGGCGCCCCGGTGGTCGTGACGAAGACTCCGCCGCTCATCGCCGAGAGCATCGCGGTGACCGCCTCGGCGTCCGTGGCCGCGCGGTCCTCTCCCGTCGTCGCCGCGGTGTGCACCACGCCGTCGCCGGCCGCCGCCTCGCGCGCGAGCACGTCGAGCGCATGGAGACCGCCCCGCACCGGGTCTGCTCCGCTGGCGCGCACCTTCGCTTCCGACGCGTCGCTGCGGGCGAGCCCGCGCACGCGGTGCCCGCGAGCGACCAGGGCGCGGGCGACCGCCGATCCGATGTAGCCGCTCGCGCCGGTGATGAAAACGTCCATGTGTCTGTCTCCTTGTCTGTCGGTGCCCGGATCCTGGTGGACGCCCGGCGGGGTCACCATGTGATAGAGTCCATCTGCCTTTTGTGATCGTCCAATGACGGATGTCCTCACCGCGCTGCTCCGCCACGTGCGCATCGAGACCAGCCTCTTCGGCCGTATCGAGCTCGGCGCCCCGTGGGGGGCCCGCGTCGGCCGGCGAGACGCCGTGCTGCTCCACCACGTCCTCGAGGGCGAGATGTGGCTGGAGCTGGACGGCCGAGAGCTCCATGTAGACCGGGGCGACCTGCTGCTGCTGCCGCACGGCGCCCCCCACTGCCTCCGACACCGACAGGGGGCTCCGGTCGCCGACGAGGAGCGCTGGATGGCGCCTCCTCGGCCGGGCGCGCAGTCGGTGCGGCGTCGACTCGGGGGCGACGGCGCGATGACGGTGGTGCTGTGCGCCGCCATGAGCCTCACCGGCGCCGGGCGGTCGCTGCTCCTCCGCGCGCTCCCCTCGGCGGTGCTCATCGACGGCGGCGCCGGTGAGCCGGTGCCCGGCCTCGGCCGGCTGCTGGACGGCATCCGCGACGAGGTGCGCGGCCGGCGCCCGGGCGCGCCGGTCATGGCCGCTCGCTTCGCGGAGCTGCTCCTGCTGCAGGCGATCCGGGCGGAGATCGAGCGCCCCGCGCCTCCTGGCTCCTTTCGTGCCGCGCTCGCGGACGCGCGCGTCGCGCGCGCCCTGGACGCGCTCTACCAGGCCCCGGAGCGCGCGTGGACCGTGGCCTCCCTCGCGCGGGAGGCGGGCATGAGCCGCTCAGGCTTCGCTCACGCGTTCCGCGAGCACGTGGGAGAGAGCCCGCTCCGGCACCTGACGCGCTGGCGCATGGAGCTGGCGAAGGAGGAGCTGAGAGACCATCCCGAGCTCGCCCTCGCCGAGGTGGCGTCGTCCGTGGGCTACCGGGACGAGGCCGCCTTCAACGTCGCGTTTCGCCGGGAGGTCGGGGTCCCTCCGGGCGCCTACCGCGCCGGGGGCGCATCGCGGCCCTGAGCTCCAGCGAGCGCCTCATCGGCCCGGGTTCACGCGCCGAGCTCGAAGAGCTGCATCGCCACCAGCGCGACGCAATCGGGCTCGCGCGAGTCCGACACGATCTGGCGGAGCTCGTGGAAATACCGCACGTGCAACGCGCGCAGCCGCTCGAGGTCACGGCGCGCGACGCTGACGAGGTTGTAGGAATACAGGCCTGGATCGCCGCGGCCCTGCCGGCGCGCGGCGACGTCGAGCCAGTGCGATTTCAATCGCTGTCGCGGCTCGGCGGCGCCTCNCGATTTCAATCGCTGTCGCGGCTCGGCGGCGCCTCGGGTCATGTCGACCGTCTCGGCCGTGGCGGCGTACCGCCCTCCGCGCCATCGGACCAGGCCCGCCCGCGACAGGGCCTCGATGCACGCGCGCACCTCGTCCTCCGGGAGCCGGAGGCGCGCGGCGACCCAGGCGTCGTCGTGGCAGGGGAGGGCCGCGTAGCTCGCGAGCTCGAG
>NZ_JEMA01000321.1 GCF_001589285.1 Sorangium cellulosum
GGCGGCGCACCGCATCGACGCGCCGCCCGCGCGCGCCCGGGGCTCCCGGTGCGGCGCGCCGGCGCCATGTCGGCGGCATGCGTTTCGAGGGGGTCCTCTTCGACATCGACGGGGTGGTGGTCGACTCGCCGCACGAGCGCGCCTGGCGCGAGGCGCTGGAGGCGCTGATGGCCACGGAGTGGCGCGCCATCGCGCCGCAGACGCGCTACGCGCCCGAGCGGTTCACGACGGCCGTCTACCAGAGCGAGGTCGCCGGCAAGCCGCGCGAGAGCGGCGCGCGCGCGGCGCTCGACTACTTCGGCGTGCCCGACGCCGCGGCGCGCGCCAGCACGTACGCCGAGCGGAAGCAGGAGGCGCTGCTCCGGAAGATCGAGGCGGGGGAGTTCGCGGCCTTCCCGGACGCGATGCGGCTGGTCCTGGGGCTCAAGGCGTACGGCGTGCTCCTCGCGGCCGCGTCGTCGTCCAGGAACGCCGGCCAGCTCCTCCGCCGGATCCGCGCCGACACCTTCGCCGCGCAGCAGGGCATCCGCCGCCCGTCCATCGCGCCGGGAACGACGCTGCTCGACCTGTTCGACGCTGACCTCTGCGGCGCCGAGGTGGCGCGCGGCAAGCCAGCGCCGGACCTGTTCCTGGCCGCCGCGCACGCGCTCGGTGTCCCGCCGACGGGCAGCCTCGTCGTCGAGGACGCCCCCGCCGGGGTGCTCGCCGCGAAGGCGGGCAGGATGACCGCGCTCGGCGTGGCGCGGCACGCCGACCGCGCGCTGCTGGTCGCCGCCGGGGCGGATCGCGTCGTGGCGACGCTCGACGAGGTCGATGCGGACGCCCTGGTGGAGGGGCGGCTCGCGGCGCGCGCGGCGTGAGCCGGCGCGCGGTCACGTCGGGGACGCGGCCGTGGTTTCGCGGCCGCGGCGCGCGTCAGCCGCCCTGCTTGCGCACGATGGAGAGGCTCCAGATCTCCCCCGCGCTCGTGCCCACCCACAGGCTCGGCGATCCTTTGCCCGCGACAGCGAGCACGGTGGGCTCGCCCCGGGCGCCGATCGCGACGCTGGCCGTCGGCGCGGGCGGCGCGGCGGAGGCGGCCTCGATGGCGGCGCCGTCGAACAGCGCGACCCGGCCGTCCGCGAACGCCGCGAACAGGCTGGACTCGAGGACGGCCACATCCGCGACGGGGGCGCCGAACTCGAGCAGCTTGGCGGTCAGCTTGCCCGACGACCGGACGACAGCGCAGACAGCGCTCGCGCCGCGCTTGTACACCGCGGTGAGCTTCGCCCCGGCGCGCACGCGGTTCAGGTTCTGGGCCGCGCGCGGCAGCGCGGCGCGCAGCGTCGGGCCGGGCTCCGGCGTCGCGCCGGGGTGGACGCGCAGCTCGCCCCCCTCCCCTGCGCCGTCCATGACCACGTGCGTCTCGGCCTCGGTCAGATCGAACGCCCGCGCCGCGCCGCGCACGGGGAACGTGCGGCCGTTTACCTCGGTCCTGTCCAGCTTCAGCTCCGTCGCGCTGCCGTCCCAGCCGAGCGCCAGCGCCGTCGTGCCCGACGGGCATGTCGCCAGGAGCCGCGCGTCGCGGCCGACCTGGTCGAGCTTCGGGCCGTGCGTGATCCCGAGCAGCGCCCACACAGCGTCCTCGCTCCGCACGACAGCCACGTCCTTCGAGAGGAGCGCCACGTCCTCGGCGGAGGACAGCGACAGGTTCGTCGTCTTCGCGCCGGAGCCTCCGACCGGACAGACGCCGAGCCGCACCGGATCGGTCGAGATCATGGCGACGAGACCGGGGCTCGCGAGGAACGCGGCCCCGCGGATCTCCGCGTCGACGCTGTGCACCTTGCGGGGAGAGCTGAGGTTGCTGAAGGGCATGGCCCACGACGATAGCGCTTCTTCCGGCCGAGTGGCCCGCGTTCTCGCGAGTCGGCCGGCGAGCTCCCCGCGCCGGGTCGCGGCCGGCGCCGGGGCAGCGGTGGCGTCCAGGGCGTTGGCTTCGGCGGGTCAGCGCTCGCGGCGCCTGCGCTGCGCGCGCGTCTGGCCCTGCGACGTCCGCCCCTGCGGCGCTCCCCCTTGTGGCGTCACGCCTTGATCAGCGAGCGGACATCGATATCGAGGTTCTCGGACTCCGCGACCGCGTCCATCGCCTTGCGGAGCCGGCCGAGCGTCACCCCGGTGGGGACGTCGACGCGGGCCTCCATCCGGAAGAGCTGCGACCCGGTGACGGGCGCCTCGTAGGCCGAGGTCTCGAGCGAGACGATGTTCACGCCGGCGCCGTGGAGCGCGCGCGACACGGCGCGGACGATCCCCTCGTGGTCGAGCGCGTCGACCGAGATGACGCACGGGATGGTCGCCGCGCGCCGGTGCGACTCGGGGCTCTTGGTCCTGCGGCTCTGCACCGTGAGCCCCGTCGCCTGGGTGAGCGACGCGGCGTCGCGCTCCACCGCCTCGATCGCGCCGGGCGGGCCCGACGCGAGCAGGAGGATGCCGAACTCGCCGCCGAGCACCGCCATCCGGCTGTCCTCGACGTTGGCGCCGCGCTCGGTCAGGTAGTGCGTCACCTCCGCGACGAGGCCCGTCCGGTCAGGGCCGAGGCAGGAGAGGACCAGGAAGGTTTCGGGCTCGGGCGTCGTCGTCATGCGGCGCATCTTAGTCCGATCGGCGCAGCCGGCGCGACCAGGGCCCGCCGCCGCGCGCGCCCTCTCGATGGCCCGATCGCCGGGCGCGCCGCCGCGGCCGGGCGCGACCACCTCCGCGCGGGGCGGAGCTTCCCCGAAGGGAGCGGGGCCGGATCGGGCGGCCGCGCCGGACGAGGCGCTTGTCTCCGGCGAGCCAGTGGGCGAGAGGACGGCCATCCCCATGCCGTACGAACGCGACAACATCCATCGTCTCACGCCCTACACGCCCGGCGAGCAGCCGCAGCGGGCCGACGTGGTCAAGCTGAACACGAACGAGAACCCCTATCCGCCGCCGGACGCCGTGCTGGAGGCGATCCGCGGCGTCTCGGCCGATCAGCTCCGCCGGTACCCGCCGCCCCGGGCGCAGCAGTTCCGTGAGGCCGCCGCGAGGCTCCACGGGCTGTCGCCCGAGCAGGTGATCGCCACGAACGGCGGCGACGAGCTGCTGCGCATGGCGGTGACCGTCTTCTGCGAGCCCGGCGGCAGCGGCATAGGCGAGACGTACCCGACCTATTCGCTCTATGACGTCCTCGCGGAGATCCACGGCACGGCGATCACCCAGGTCCCCCTCGAGGAGGACTGGTCGGTCCCGGAGGATTTCGCGAGCCGCCTGAACGAGAGCGGCTGCCGCCTCGCGCTCCTCGTCAACCCGCACGCGCCGTCGGGGCGGCACGAGCCGCTGGACAGGCTCGAGCGGGTGGCGCGGGCGTTCCGCGGCGTGCTCCTGATCGACGAGGCGTACGTCGATTTCGCGGAGACCGACGCGACGCCGCTGCTCGACCCGGCGCGGGGGCTCGACAACGTGCTGCTGCTGCGGACCCTGAGCAAAGGGTACTCGCTCGCGGGGCTCCGGTTCGGGTACGGGCTTGGGCACCCGCGGCTCATCGAGACGCTCGACAAGGCGCGCGACAGCTACAACACCGACATCCTCTCGCAGGCCGCGGCGACAGCGGCGCTTTCGGCGCGGGACGAGGCGAGGAAGAGCTGGGAGAAGGTGATCGCGGAGCGAGCCCGGCTGGCGCGCGCGCTCCAGGAGAAGGGGTTCACGGTGGCGCCGAGCCAGAGCAACTTCGTCCTCGCGGCGCCGCCGGCCGGGGGGCTGTCGGCGCAGGCGATGTACCGGGCGCTCCACGACCGGGCGATCTTCGTGCGCTACTGGGATGCGCCGCGGCTCCACGACAAGCTGCGGATCACGGTGGGCACACCGGAGCAGAACGACGCGCTGCTCGGGGCGATCGACGAGATCTCTCGCGCTGCCGCGAAGGCATAGAGAGCAGCTCGGCCGCGACGACCGGCCCGCCCCGCCCCCGCGGACGGCTCATCCGACGCCGTCCCGCTGAACGACCTCACCTGCTGTCCGCTCCGTGCGCAAGTGGTCGATCCTTGCGCAATGCCTGGCCTCTGCGCCCCGCGCTCACGCGGGCTGCTCCGGTGGCCTCGACCGTGCATTGAGGCTGCGCCGAACGCGGCTCGGCAGCGCGGCCACAATGCCGTGCAGTCCAGCTTCAATTTTCATCTTCAAGAGGAGCTTGGTCATGCGTCACCAGAGCAGCCGGTCATCGTTCCACGTTTTGTCGCGCGCTCTTCGCGGCGGCAGCGTCCCCTGCCTTGCCCTGGCGCTCCTGACCGCGTGCGGCGCCGGCGCCGGCGACGGCAGCCCGGTCGACTCACTCACCTCCAGCGCGACAGGCGCGGGCTTCCGACTGACGTGCTCGCAGTTGACGGTCGAGCGGGGCAGCATCGGCGACGGACAGACAGCGGCGGCGCTCTCGGCGCGCGAGCTCACCGGAGAGCAGGACGACTGGAGCAAGTACGTCGAGTTCGCTCCGGGATCGTCCGCCACGTGCGATTACGTGCTCCCGGCGGGGGTGTCTGGAGCCGAGCTGGCGTCGCTGTCCCTCGACGTGAACTACCGCGGCCCACGCAAGTCCGACATGCGCTGGACGCTGGAGGCGTGGGACGCCGACGCGAACGCGTGGGTGCCGATCGGCGACAACGCGTTCGCTGCCGCGTGGTCCTGGTCGAGCGCGACCCTCCCGCTCCCGGCGCCGCACGACCGCTTCGCCCGCGGCGGGCGGATCAAGATCCGGTACGCGACGCGGAGCCGCGCCGACGCCTCGCTGCTGGACGAGCTGGTCCTCACCGGGACCGCCAGCAGCAGCGGCGCCGGCACCGGCGGCGGCGACGCCGGCGGTAGCGGCGGCACCGGCGGCACCGGCGATCCGCCCGGCGCCTGCGGGCTCGGCGGCGCCACCGTGGCGCGCTCCTATGCGCCCAGGCTGTTCGCCGCGGGCGCGGATCCCTCCGGTGATGCCGAGTGCCGGGGCGTGCTCAACCCCGAGCGCGGCGTCTTTCGTTTCATGGATCTCCGGGGCCTCGACGCGCTATCGAACCTCCGGGCCGATGGCTACACGCTGATCTACGGCAAGGTGCTCCTCGACGACTACCGCACGCGGGACATCGACCAGCGCCTCCTCGACCAGCTCGACGCGAGCTTCGCCGCCGTGCGCTCGGCGGGGCTCAAGGTGCTCCCCCGCTTCTACTATGCGGACACCGGCACCGCGCCGGACGCGCCGCTCGGCCGCGTGCTGTCCCACATCGCTCAGCTCGAGCCCGTGCTCCGGCAGAACGCCGATGTCATCGCCGTGCTGCATCCGGGCTTCGTCGGCGCGTGGGGCGAGTGGCACTCCTCGACGAACGACCTCACGAGCCCTGACAGCCGCAAGCAGATCTTCGACGCGCTGCTCGAGGCGATCCCCGAGAACCGGATGATCCTCGCGCGCCGCCCCTCTCACAAGCTCGAGGCGTACGGCGGCCCGCTCACCGAGGAGACGGCGTTCTCCGGAGCGCCGCTCTCGCGCGTCGGCCACCTGAACGACTGCTTCCTCGCGAGCGCCGACGACGTCGGCACCTACCAGCTCCCCGGCGAGAAGGCGTATGCCGCCGCGGACTCCGCGTTCGTGCCCGTCGGGGGCGAGACGTGCGGCCGCAACCCGACGCGCAGCCAGTGCGCCTCGGCGCTCGCCGAGCTCTCCACGCACCACTGGAGCTTCATCAACACCGACTACCACCCTGACGTGATCGCCGACTGGAGATCCGAGGGCTGCTTCGAGGCCGTCGCCTGCCGGCTCGGATACCGCTTCGCCGTGATGGGTCACGAGTCCCCCGAGCAGGTCGCGCGCGGGCAGTCGCTCTCTCTCCGGCTGCGCGTGTTCAACGACGGGTACGCCCGGGCCTACAACCCGCGCCCTGTCTACCTCGTGCTCCAGCAGGGCGCGACGCGGCGCTTCGTCCAGGTCGACGCCGACCCGCGCCGCTGGGCGCCGGGCGAGGAGAGCGATCTCTGCCTCGGGGCGCAGCTCCCGGCCGATCTTCCCCCGGGCGACCACCAGCTCGGCCTGTGGCTGCCCGACGAGGCGGAGCGCCTGCGCGAGGATCCCCGCTATGCGATCCGACTCTCGAGCGGCGCGACGTGGGACGGCGCCACGGGGGTGAACCTGCTCGACGCCACGGTGCGGGTGGTCGAGTGACCCTGCTGCCGTTGCGACGCGAGATTGGTTCACGCCGGGCGTGAGGCGGTAGGCGATGTAGCCCGAGAGGCTGCGCGAGGCGAGCTCGCCGCTGCCCGGGCGCTCGCCGAGCAGTATCACGACCGGCCGGGCCCCGAGCCGCTCGGCGACGGCCTCCGCGAGCTTCACCCGGCCGTACCGCGCGAGCAGCGGCTGCCCGACGGTCGCGCCGCGCGCCCCGAGGCCGTCGAGCAGGACCGGGACGTTGCCCACGCCAGGAGCTCGCCGCCGGGCGCGCGGCCGTGGATCTCCCGCTGGGTCTGCACGTCGTGCCCGCTCGTATCGAGAGAGGCGAGCATGCGATCCGTGTTGAGACAGACGTCCATGTAATCGCTGGCGCCCGCGGCGGTGAGGAGCTGCGTCGCCATCTGCTGGCCCTCCAGCGTGACGTGGGCGTGCAGCGTGGTACAGGGGGCCATGCCCCTGGGCACGCCGAGGAGCTTGCCCATGAAGTGGTCCTGGAGGTTCGCGAGGATCATCTCGCGATCGTCGAGGTGCGTCTCCGGACCGATGAACCCGGTGACGTTGTTGAGCATGAACGGGTCCCAGCGGCGCGCGAGCCGATCGAGCAGCGCCGCCGCGGCGTCGAGCTCGAGGGCGTCACCGGCGAGCGGCGTGAGCGCCATCTCCGATCGGTAGCGCTCCTCCAGCGCGCCGAGCTCCACCCGGCCGGTGCCCGCGGCGCGCGTGAGCGCCGCCGCAGCGACCACGGCGCAGCTCGTCGTGGAGCCGAAGTCCAGACCGAGCAGCGTGACCCGGGCGCCCCCCCCTTGGACCTCACAGCACCCGCTCGAACGCGCCTTGCAGCGCGGCCTGCCCGCCGCGCTCGATGACGTCGCCGTGCGCCACCACGATGCGCTCCGGCGCCCACGCGAGCATCTGCTTCACCGCCGCCCCCACCGCCGCGCGATCGCGCATCATCGAGCGCGCGACGCGCGTCGGGCCGAACCGTCCGTAGGCCCCGTTGAGACGCATGAGGAGGCGCGTCGGGAAGTGCTCGCTCCGCGTGATGTGAAAGCAGAGGTCCCAGAGAAAGAGGGTCCTCGTCGGCCGGTGGAAGAAGGCCACCTCGTCGAGCCTGGGCATCCCGCCGACCGCCACCTGGTCGATCTCCGCGGACCAGAGCGGGTCCGGCGCGTCGTCGAGCACACCGGTGAACGTCACGCCAGGGCACTTCTCGTGGAGCCCGCGGCGGCCGTACAGGCGCGCCCCCGGGAACAGCCGCGCCGCCGGCGCGAGGCCGAGGTGGTGCATCAGGTTCGGCGCCACGATCGCCCGCACCTCGCCGAGCGCGCGGATCTCCCCCGCCACCTGCTCCAGGCTCGGGAGCGGCGAGAAGAGGATCAGCCCCCCGTCCGCCAGGCGCACGATCGGAGATCGCACCGGGAACTGGATTCCCGGCAGCTTCAACGTGCCTTCCGCAGCCCAGAGGGCTTGATCGAGCTGTCTCAGCATGCTCCAATTGGTAAACCTACTTGACCAATTAGTCAAGAAGGTTGACCATCATGACCAAGCAAGACCTCGATCCAAGCGACGTCGCCGAGCTCGATCGGCGCAAGCGCGCGAGCCTTGGCCAGCTCCTCCTTCGCTCGGCGCGGCTGCTCGACGAGCGGGCGGTGGCGCGCGTCGCCCGCGGCGGGAGCCGGGTGCGCCGCGCGCACACCGCGCTGATGCCGTACATCGATCTCGAGGGCACGCGGCTGACGGACCTGGCGGAGCGCGCCAGGGTGACGAAGCAGGCGGTGGGTCAGCTCGTCGAGGAGCTGGAGGCGATGGGCGTCGTGGAGCGGACGCCGGACCCGGACGACGGGCGGGCGAAGCGGGTCCGGTTCACGCCGTACGGGCTCAAGGCGCTCCTTCACGGGCTCGGGGTGCTGCAGGAGCTGGAGGAGGAGCTCACGCTGTCGCTGGGCCAGAAGCAGATGGCCTCGCTGAAGAAGGGGCTCACCGCGCTGCTCGCGGCGCTGGAAGCGTCGGAAGCGTCGGAGCAAGAGGCGCCGCCGGAGCGCCGGTGACGGCCGCGCGCATCCTGGACGAGGCGGAGGGAGCAGCGGCGCGGGCGCGGGCGCTCCAGATCGCGCGGCGGCTCGAGGACGAGGAGCTCTTCTTCCGGGCAGAGCGGGTGGCGCGGGGCTGAGCCAGAGCGCGCTCGTCGAGCGCGCGGGCGTTCCGGGAGGCCCGCGATGCGGACCGGTGCGTCAGGAGAACACGTCCGAGGCGGTCTTGGCTCCGAGGATGTTGTCGACCCACCGATCGAGGGTCGCGGGGTCCGTGCATGCCTGGATGCGCGAGACGTCGGCGGCGGAGAGCGCAATACCTGCCCGCGCGACCAGGCGCAGCAAGACGTCGCGCTTTCCCTTGAGCTCCCCCTCGCGGACGCCCTCGAGCTTGCCCTCGCGGACGCCTTCGAGCTTGCCCTCGCGGACGCCCTCGAGCTTGCCCTCGCGGACGCCTTCGAGCCTGCCCTCGCGGATGCCTTCGAGCCGGCCGCGCTCGATGAGCTGCTCGGCGAACGGGGGGAAAGTTGCCTTGCCTTCGGTCTGCCGTTCCATGATCAGCGCCTCCAGGGCCCTCCGCATGGGGTCACGCAACGCATTGTAGACGATCTGGAAGTACACCGCCGCGTGCTCGTGGTCGAACCGACCGAGCGCGCCGAGCGCAGCCTGGACGACGGCGAGCCCGTTCGGTCCGTTGCCGTGCGCCACGGCCGAGAGAATGGCGAGCTCCGTCTCCTTTTCCGCTTCGGCCTGTTCCGTCACCTCGGGCACGATCTCCGGACCGATCACCAGGGGTTGCAGCGTCCCGAGCCCCAGACCCAGGTCGATCTTCTGCGCGGCCCAGGCGGCCACCTCGGCGTCGGGCGCGATGACGACGACGACGGCCTGGCACTCCTTCCGCGCCCGTACGACCGCAACGTAGACAGGCCACGAGTAGGACTTGCGCCGATCGATGTCGCGCTGGAGCTCGAGGACGATCGACAGCACCTGCACCCCGCGCTCGTCGCGGAGCTCGAGCACCAGATCGGCCCGGAACTCGACCGGGATGAGCTGATCGAGCGATGCCTCGACCACATCGACGGTGGCATAGGGCGGGAGCTTCAGGTGGAAAAGGAGCTCGAGGAGATGGGGCGCGAGCGACGGATTCTCGCGGAACATGTCGACCAAGCCATTGTGCTCGAGCGTCGGCATGGGCGGCACGCTACTGCGCGACAGATGGTCGGGCAAGGTGAGTGAGGCACTCGAACCATCTTTTCGATCGAAGTGAGTTGGCGAAACGAATCACGGCTCATCCACGTAAGTGTTCGTCTTGGCTCGAGCGTGGCAGTTCGATGTGCTCGCGAATCCCCGCAGGGCATTGCGCAGCTCGGCGGCGTCATCGGTCGGGCATCTTGGGCGGGCATCTTGGGCGGGCATCCTGGGCGGGCATCTCGGCCAGGAGCAGCTCACGGCGTCCGCGCGGACCTTGTGTGCCGTCGACGTCCCCGGCACAGCCTGGCGCCCGCGGACCGCCGCCCGCCTCGACGAGGCCTTCCCGCGGGGCCGCCGTCGCGATACGACGGCGCCGTGACACGCACGATCGCACGGTGGGCACCTCTCCTCGCAGCGCTGGCCTCCGGGTGCGCCCCGCCGCCGGCCCCTGCCGCGCCGTCGGCCGACGAGACCGCCGCCCGGAGAGCGGCGAGCGTCGCGCTCACCGCCCTCTCGCACCGCAAGTTCGACGTCCGCGGCTGCGACGCGTCCGGGGCCCGCGTCGTCCAGGAGGCGGAGGCGCGCGCGGGCACGCCTCAGGGCGACCGCTGCGCCATCCTCGTCGCGCGACAGAGCGATCAGACATGGCTCGTCGTCGTCCGCTCGTCGCTCTCGTCAGACTCCGTCGGCGCGCAGGCGCTCGTGACAGTCCTCCCCGACGCCGAGGGCGTCAGCGCCGTCGCGTACGCGCGCTGATCCGCGCGGCAGCCGCCGCGCCGTCACCGCTCCGCTCCACCCCCGCCGGCTCCCGTTCAACCTACCCGCCGCCGCCGCCTCCCGGAAGCGCGCGACCCCGCCCGCTGCGCTGGATCAGCGCCCCCAGGCGATCACCTCACCTCGCCCTCGCGACGAGGAACAACCTCCGGAACGGAAACGGCGTCTTCCCATCCCCCGCCTTCGGATACGCCGCGGCCACCCGCCGCCCGTACTCCTCCAGGAAATCGGCCCGCTCGCCGTCGTCGAGCGCCGCGAGCAGCGGCCGCAGCGCCGTCCCCTTGGTCCACTCGACCACCGGGCTCTCGCCCTCGAGGACATGCAGGTACTCCGTCTCCCAGATCTCGATCTGCGCCGCGTGCGGCGCCAGCACCTCGTAGTACACCCGAGGCTCCGCGACCGGGCTCTCCCTCACCACCGCCGCCAGCTTGCCGCGGAACCGCGGCACCCGGCTCGCCTCCACCATCGCCGTGTGCGACGGCGCGCCGTGGTTCCTCGGCATCTGCACCGCCAGCACGCCGCCCTTCGCCAGCCGCCCGAGGAGCGCAGGGAACAGCGCCGGATGATCGTCGAGCCAGTGGAGCGCGGCGTTGCTGAAGATCAGCGCCGGCGGCGCGGCCGGCGCGAAGCGCGCGATGTCTGCCTCGACGAACCGCGCCCCCGGCAGCGCAGCGCGCGCCCGGGCCAGCATCTCCGGAGAGCTGTCGACCCCCACGATCGCCCGCTCCGGGAAGCGCTGCGCCACGAGGCGGGTGATGTTGCCGGCCCCGCAGCCGAGATCGACGATCTCGCCCGGCACGCCGAGGGCGACCCGGCCGAGCAGGTCGACCGCCGGTCGCGCCCTCTGGTCCTCGAACATCAGATACTGCGCAGGATCCCAATCCGCCATCGCGCTCTCCCCGCCAGCCAGCATAGCAGCACGCGAGCCTCCGCCGACCTCGCACGTCTCCGCCGACCGCCACATCCCCAACCCCTGATTCCTCCCGAGCGCCGTCCACACGACGCCGAGCCGCGCTGGACTTCCCGGCGCGCCGCCGGCATCCTCGCGGCGGTGGATGCTCCGGAGATCTCCGATCTCCTCGTCGCCTACGATCCCGACACCCTCGCGCGCCTGCCCGTGCGCCGGAGCGACGTCGTCGAGCGCCTCCGCGCCGCCGGCCGCCCCGGCGTCGCCCGCATCGCGGCGCGGCCCCCGGCGCGCGACGATCTCCTCGATGAGGCCGCCGTCGACGCGCTCCTGCTCCGCGTGCACGCCGCGCTCGAGCGCCTGTCCGAGGAGTTCGGCCAGGGCGAGCGCGTCCGCTCCGTGCTCGCCCCGCTCCTCGACGCGCTGCGCGCCGCCGGCGCCCCTCGCCCCCTCCGCGTCGTCGACGTGGGCTGCGGGCTTGGCTACGTCGTCCGCTGGCTCGCGACGGCCGGCCCGTGCCCTTCGAGCCTTCGTAAACACGGTTTCCAAACCGACCCTCGCCGCGCCCGCCGCCGGCCTGCCGCGGGGCGATCTGCCACAGGCCAGCCAACTCGCCACGATGGCGCGGAGATCGGCGCGCGCGCCCACGCTGCGCTGCGGCGCGCGGCATGTACGTTGCCCTGTGCGTCGCCCGGACGCGCCCGGCGCTCCTGCGGCTTCGTTGCAGCGCGGCTCCGGGACGCGGCCGCCGGCCGCCATCACGCATCATGGCTCGGATTCACGCAGCAGTCCCACGCACGACCCACGGAGAACCCTTGAAAGCCCAGGGAACGAGCTGTCCACGTCCGCTATCTCGACCAGGCCCCACCCTCCTCGTGGCGCTCGCCGCGCTCGCGGCGGCGCCAGGCTGCTTCAGCGCCCGCTCGTCCTCGGGCGGCGGCGAGACGACGAAGCCGCCGCCGCCGACCAGGACGATCCGCACGTCGGACATCGCGCTGCCCGGTGGATACGTCATCGAGGTGGTCGCCACGGGGCTCAACTTCCCGACCGGCGTCACGTTCGACGACGCCGGACAGGTCTATGTCACCGAGTCCGGCTACTCCTACGGTGAGGTCTTCACCACGCCAAGGCTCCTCCGGATCGAGCCGGGCGGCGGCAAGACAGTCGTCGCGACGGGCAAGAACCCGCCGTGGACCGGGGTCGCCTGGGCCGACGGCGCCTTCATCGTCTCGGAGGGCGGCGTGACCGAGGGCGGCCGGATCCTCCGCGTCGCGCCAGGCGGCCAGACCCAGACCCTCGTCGCGGGGCTCCCGAGCTTCGGCGACCACCACACGAACGGGCCCGTCGTCGGCCCCGACGGCTTCATCTACTTCGGCCAGGGCACGGCCACGAACAGCGGTATCGTCGGCGAGGACAACCACAAGTTCGGGTGGCTGAAGCGACACCCCGAGTTCCACGACGTGCCCTGCAAGGACGTGACGCTCACGGGCGCCGCGCTCACCACGTCGAACCCGCTCACGCCGCGCGACGCGGACGACAAGGCCACGACAGGCGCGTTCGTCCCGTTCGGCACGCAGACGCAGAAGGGGCAGGTCATCCCGGGCAAGGTGCCTTGCAGCGGCGCTGTCCTGCGCGTGCCGGTGCGCGGGGGCACGCTCAACCTCGTCGCCTGGGGGTTCCGCAACCCGTTCGGGCTCGCGTTCTCGCCGGACGGCAAGCTGTTCGTCACCGACAACGGCTATGACGACCGGGGCAGCCGCCCGGTCTGGGGCAACGCCGACGCCCTCTGGGCCGTGACGCCGGGCACCTGGTACGGATGGCCCGACTTCGCCGACGGCCGCCCTGTCTCGCAGGATCGCTATGCCCCGCCGGGCGGGCCGACGCCCCCCGCCCTCCTCGTGGCCCCGCCGAACCCGCCGCCGCAGCCGGTCGCGTTCTTCGCCGTGCACAGCTCGTCGAACGGCATCGACATCGCGCGCGACCCGTCGTTCGGCTTCGTCGGCGAGGCGTTCGTCGCGCAGTTCGGCGATCAGGCGCCCGACGTCGGCAAGGTCCTGCACCCCGTGGGCTTCAAGGTCGTCCGGGTGGACCTGAAGACCGGCGTCATCCGCGACTTCGCTGTCAACCGCGGCAAGGACAACGGCCCCGCGTCGCGGCTCAGGTCCGGCGGCCTCGAGCGGCCCATCTCCGTGCGCTTCGACCGCGCGGGCAGGTCGCTCTACGTCGTCGATTTCGGCGTCATGCTCATGGATGAGCGCGGCGCCAGGCCGCAGCAGGGCACGGGCGCGCTCTTCCGCATCACCCGCGCGGCCACCGCAGGCTGAAGGAGGAGACACCATGATCCTACGCGCTGTCCTTTGCGGTCTCCTCGCCACGTCCCTCGGGCTCGCTGTCGGGTGCGGCTCGTCCCGCAGGAGCGAGCCGATCCTCGGGCCGCCGCCGCTCGACGAGCCGCCCGAGCGGCGCGGCGAGGTCGTCTTCATGAAGCAATGCCACCAGTGCCACCCGGGCGGAGCAGGAGGCCTCGGGCCGGGGCTCAACAACAAGCCCGCGCCCGCGGCGGCCATCAAGCTCCAGATCCGGAGCGGGCTCGGCGCCATGCCCGCCTTCTCGGAGAAGGAGATCTCCGACGCCGACGTGGACGCTGTCATCGCTTACATGATGTCCATCAGGACCTACGAGAAGGGCGATTGAGCGCGGCCGGCGGCGCTGCGCCGCCCGGCTCGAGCTCCCGCCAGCAGACAGGCCTCCTCGGAGAGGCGGAATCGCACGCCAGGCAAATCGACAACAACAGGAGAGGATCCAGAACATGGCATCCATTCGCGGCGTAATTTTCGATGTCGACGGCACGTTGATCGACAGCAACGACGCGCACGCGCGCGCCTGGGTCGATGCGCTGGAGGAGTTCGGGCACAAGGTCCAGTTCGAGGAGGTGCGGCGGCGCATCGGGATGGGCGGCGACAAGCTCCTGCCCGAGGTGACGGGGATCTCCAAGGACAGCCCGGAAGGGGAGAAGATCAACGCGCGCTGCTCGGAGATCTTCATGGAGCAGCTCCTGCCCGGGCTCCGCGCCTTCGCCGGCACGAAGGAGCTCCTGGAAGAGCTCCACCGCCGCGGCCTCAAGATCGTGATCGCGAGCTCCGCCCAGAAGGAGAAGCTGCGCGAGCTCCTCAAGCTCACGGGCGCCCATGGCGTCATCGAGAGCGCCACGTCGTCGAGCGACGCCGAGAAGTCCAAGCCGGATCCGGACATCGTGGAGGCGGCGCTCCACAAACTCGGGCTGCCGCCGGGCGAGGTCGTGATGATCGGCGACACGCCGTACGACGTCGAGGCCGCCGCGCGGGCGGGCCTGCGCACCATCGGCTTCCGCTCGGGCGGCTGGACCGACAGCGGGCTCACCGGCGCGATCGCCATCTACGACGGCCCGGCCGACCTCCTGGCGCAGCTCGATGCCTCCCCGCTCGCCGAGGGGGCCGGCGGCGCGAGCGCCGCTCCCCAGGCCGAGACGACCCCGCAGCAGCGGTACGTCTAGCGCCGTCCGGACAGCAGCCGGGAGCTCGCCCGCAGGACCGGGCGAGCACGCGGGCGAGCGCCTCCACGGTCGGCCGCGCGGCGCAGCGAGCCACGGCAGGCGACGCTTGCCCCGTGGGGCGCGCCGCTCAAGGTCCGCGCGCATGAATCCATCGAGCGACATCCACGATCCACGAGAACCGGAGATCCTCCAGAACGACGATTCGAACGAGACGCTGCTGACCCGATCGCTGGAGCGGTGCGCCCGCCTCCTCGCGACGGACGAGGAGCTCCGGCGGGCGCTGCCGTCCCCGGAGGCGCTGGAGCAGATCCGGAGCCGTCAGACAGCGATCGAGTCCGTGGCGACCGCGTTCGCGCTCTACGCGGATCGCCCCTGCCTCGGCCGCCGCGCGCTCGACGTCGCGGCGGCCGAGCCGGACGGCGGCGGCTCGCCGCGCCCGCTGCCGGAGTTCCGCACCGCCAGCTACGCCGACGTGTGGTCTCGCGTCGAGGCGTTCGCCAGCGGCCTCCGGCACGACCGGCTCGCGGACACCGGCGATCTCGTGGGCATCATGGGGTTCGGCAGCACCGACTGGGTGGTCGCAGACCTCGCCTGTCTGTATCTCTCCGCCGTCTCGGTGCCGATGCAGACCAGCATGATCCCCGCGGACCTGCAGCACATCGTCGCCGAGGCCGAGCTCGCGTGCATCGTGTGCAGCGTGGACCAGCTCGCGCGGATCGAGGCCGTGCTGCCGCGGTGCCCCTCGGTGCGCGGCGTCGTCGTCATCGACCTCGCGGACGGGGATCGACGCGCGCAGGACGAGCTCGATCGGGCGCGACGCGCCCTGCGCGCGCTGGAGACAGGGGGCCGCCGCCTCGCGGTGCGGACCCAGCAGGAGGTGGAGCGCCTCGGCCGGCAGCACGGCATCGTGCCGAAGGTCCTGCCCGAGGAGCGGGGCGAGCGCGACCCGCTGATGACGCTCATGTACACGTCCGGGAGCACCGGCTCGCCGAAGGGCGCGATGATCCCGGAGAGCCTCTGGCGCCGGTACTGGCAGCAAGCGTTCACGAGGAGCCACGACCCACGCCTCGACGTCCTGCCGCACGTGGGCATCAACTACAGCCCGATGAACCACTTCATCGGGCGCACCCAGGTCGGCCGCTCCCTCATGCGCGGCGGGGTCACGCACTTCGTGCTGAGGAGCGATATGTCCACCCTCTTCGAGGACATCCGCCTGGCCAGGCCCACAGCGCTGTTCCTGGTGCCGCGCATCGCGGAGATGATCCACCAGCAGTTCCAGGCCGAGCTCCTGAAGCGCTCTCGCGATCTCGACATCGCGCAGGAGCGGATCGAGCACGAGATCATGGCGGACATGCGCGCGTCGCTGCTCGGCGATCGCCTGCTCCTCGCGACAGTCGCTTCGGCGCCGACGCCGCCCGAGGTCCTCTCGTTCCTGAAGCGCTGCTTCGAGGTGCCCGTCATCGACGGCTACGGCTCCACGGAGGCCGCCTCCCTCACGTTCGACGACCGGCTGGATCGAGAGTTCGTGACCGAGTTCAAGCTGGTCGACATGCCGGAGCTCGGCTACCGCACCGCCGACGAGCCGTATCCGCGCGGCGAGCTGCATCTCCGCTCGCTCCTCATGGTGCCGGGCTATTACAAGAACGAGCAGGCCACGAGGGAGCTCTTCGACGAGGAGGGGCTCATGAACACCGGCGACATCGTCGAGCAGCGCGGGCCCGATACCCTCGTCTGGATCGATCGCGCGCGGAACGTCCTCAAGCTCTCGCAAGGAGAGTTCGTCGCCACCTCGCGGATCGAGGCCCTGTACAGCGCGGGCAGCCCCTTCATCCACCAGGCCTTCCTGTACGGCAACAGCGCCCGCTCGTACCTCCTGGCGGTCGTCGTCCCCGATCTCCAGGCCGCCTCCGCCCACCTGCGGCGGCGCGGGGCGGAGCCCGACGACGCGGCCGTCAAGCAGCTCCTGCGCGAGGAGATCGACCGCATCGCCCGGGACAACCAGCTCCGTGGTTACGAGATCCCGCGCGATTTCCTTGTCGAGGGCGCCCCGTTCACCCGCGAGAACGGCCTGCTCACGGAGACGCAGAAGCCCGCGCGCGCGCGGCTCAGGGCCAGGTACGGCGCGCGCCTCGAGGAGATGTACGCGGCGATCGAGCGCACCCAGATCGAGCAGCTCCGCGGGCTCCACGAGGAGCTCGGCGCGACGGCGCCGCCCGCCGACGTGGTGGTGAAGAGGGCCCTGGAGGCCACGCTCGGGCTCGCCGACGTCGAGCCGCGGGGCGCGCAGAGCTTCGCCCAGCTCGGCGGCGACTCGCTCACCGCCGCCCGCTTCAGCCGCGTCGTCGAGGACCTCTCCGGCGTCGCCGTGCCCGTGGGCCTCGTGCTCGACCCGACAAGCGGCGTCCGCGCGATCGTCGAGCACCTGGAGCGCGCCCTGGCGAGCGGCGCCGCCCGGCGCCCCGCGACCTTCGACGAGGTGCACGGCGCCGGCGCGGACGTCGTGCGGGCCGCGGACGTGCGCCTCGACAGGTTCCTCGGCCCCGACGAGCTCGCGTCCGCGGCGCGCTCGACGCCGGCCGCCGCGCTGCCGGCGCGCGCCCGGGTGGCGCTGCTGACCGGCGCCAACGGGTTCCTCGGCCGGTTCCTCGCGCTGGAGCTCCTCCAGCGGCTGCCCGAGGAGGGCCGGCTCTACTGCGTCGTGCGCTCGCGGAACGACGCCCTCGCCTTCGATCGGCTCCGCGCGGCCTACGCGTCCGATCCCGCCCTCGTGAGCGAGCTCGACGCGCTGTCGGGGCACGGCCGGCTCGTCGTGCTCGCCGGCGACCTCATGAAGCCGAGGTTCGGCCTCCCGGACGACCTGTACGCGCACCTCTGCTCGGAGGTCGACTGCGTCGTGCACAACGGCGCCCTGGTGAACCACGCCCTGAGCTATCCGCAGCTCTTCGAGCCCAACGTCCTCGGCACGGTGGAGGCGATCCGCTTCGCCGTCGCCCGCCGCGTCAAGGCGATGAACTACGTGTCGACCATCGCCGCGGTGGGCGGCCTCGGCCGCCGCGGCCCCATCCGCGAGGACGAGGACCTGCGAGCGCTCTGGCCGGAGCGCCCGATCGACAGCGGTTACGCCGTCGGGTACGCGACGAGCAAGTGGGCGAGCGAGCTGCTGCTCCGGGACGCGCGCGACACGCTCGGCCTGCCCGTCAACGTCTATCGTCCGAGCAGCATCATGGCGCATCCCCTGTGTCGGGGGCAGATCAACGTCCCCGACTTCTTCACGAGGCTCCTGTGCGGCCTCGTGTACACGGCCCTCGCTCCGAGATCGTTTTACCAGGATGTCCGCCCGGACCGCGCCGGCCACTATGACGGCCTCCCGGTGGACGTCGTGGCGCGGAGCATCGCCGCCATCGCCGTCGATCACCAGCAGCCGCCGGCCGGTACGGGGGAGAGGGCGAGCCACGCCACGTACCATGTCGTCAATCCCCACTGGGATGACGGCATCTCGCTCGACGTCATCGTCGCGTGGGTGAGATCGGCGGGTTACCCGATCGGGCGCGTCGACCCGTATGCGGCGTGGTATGCGGCGTTCCGGGACCGGCTGATGCAGCTCGGCGAGCGTCAGCGGCACCTCTCGCCGCTCGCCATCCTCCCTGCGTGGGAGCACCCGGCGCTCGTCGACGGGGAGGTGTTCGACGCGGAGCGCCTCCTCGCCCGGCTCCAGCAGCTCGCGGCGCGGGAGGGGTCGGGCGATCTCGCGGCCCTGCCGCACGTGAGCGAGCAGCTCATTCACAAGCACCTGGACGACATGGTGGCCCTGGGGGTCATCGGGCCTGCCGCCGCGCGCGCGGCGGCGTCCTGACGCCGGGCGACGCCCGCATCGTCGCGGCGCGCTCGCGCAAGGAAGGCGCGCCCGAGGGATCCCCCCGCAGCGGCCCGTCCCCCGTCGCTGGCCGATGATCCCTCGACCCGCCGCGCGGGCGCGGGGTAGCATCCCGCGCCATTCCGTCGTCAACACCCCACAGCAAGGAGCGCCCGGGCGCCGCCCGCGGCAACCAGACCTCATGAAGCTCGCTGTCATCTCAGGCAGTCATCGCAATGGATCCGAGTCGGGGAAGGTCGCCCGCTACGTGCAGCAGCAGCTCACGGCGTCAGCGGACGTCACCTCGACCTACGCGCTCGATCTCGCCGACAACCCGCTTCCGCTCTGGGAGCCGGAGGCGCCGCAGCTCTCGGAGAAGTGGGCGCGCCTCTGGTCCCCCGTCTCCGCGGAGCTCACCGCGTCCGACGCCTTCGTGATCGTCGCGCCGGAGTGGGGCGGCATGGTCCCCGCAGGATTGAAGAACTTCTTCCTCCTCTGCACGCGCGGCGAGCTCGCGCACAAGCCCGCGCTCATCATCGCTGTCTCCGCGGGCGCGGGCGGCGCCTACCCGATCGCCGAGCTGCGCATGAGCAGCTACAAGAACAGCTACCTCTGCTACATCCCGGACCACGTGATCGTGCGCAACGTCCGCGCCCTCCTCAACGAGCCGGCGGCGCCGCAGTCCCCCGATGACGAGCGCATCCGCGAGCGGCTCCGCTACGCGCTGGGCGTCCTCCTCCAGTACGGCAAGGCCCTGCAGCAGGTCCGCGCCAGCGGCGCCATCGACCTGCCCAGGTACCCCTTCGGGATGTAGCCCCCGCCCTCCCCCCGCCGCCACAGCAGCGGCAGCCGCCACCCACACCAGCACACATCAGACGACCCCCGCACGCCACCTGGCGCACGGCGTCATCTGGCGGACGTCGCAATCATCCGCTATGGTGGACGTCGCGTCTGTTAAACTGGCGCTCAGCACCCATGACAATGCCATTGCTCACGCTTCCGAACCCGGGCGCGATGTCGCTATCGATTCGCGCCAAGGCTGTGGTCTTCGAGGACGAGCGATCGAGGGCGTTGCTCGACCGCATCCGGCGGCTCGCGCCGAGCGACGCCACGCTCCTGGTCACCGGCGAGACCGGGACGGGCAAGGAGATCGTGGCGCGTCACATCCACGCGTTGAGCCACCGGGCGCGGCGGCCGTTCTTGGCGGTGAACTGCGGCGCCTGGTCGGAGTCGCTGGTGGAGAGCGAGCTGTTCGGCCACGAGAAGGGGGCCTTCACCGGGGCGACAACGGCGAAGGCGGGCTGGTTCGAGGCGGCGGACGGCGGCACGCTGTTCCTCGACGAGGTCGGCGACCTGCCGCTGCAGCTCCAGGTGAAGCTGCTGCGCGTGCTCCAGGAGCGCGAGGTGGTGCGGCTCGGATCGCGCCAGCCGATCCCGATCGACGTGCGGCTCATCGCCGCGACGAACGTCGACCTGGAGGCGGCGATGGCCGCGCGGCACTTCCGCGAGGACCTCTACTACCGGCTCAACGTCGCGACCGTCTCGCTCTTGCCGCTGCGCGAGCGGCCGGGCGACATCCTCCCGCTCGCGCGCTATTTCCTCTCGATGCACGCGAGCCGGGTCGGCGCCGTGCCGGCCGAGCTCACCCCGGAGGCGGCGAAGCGGCTGCTGGAGCACCCGTGGCCCGGGAACATCCGGGAGCTCGAGAACGCGATTCACCACGCGCTGCTCGTGTGCAAGGGCCACCGGATCACCCCCGCCGACCTGCGGCTGACAGCCCTCCTGCCGAGGGCGTCCACGCTGCCGCCGGCGCCGGCGGCCGTGCCGTCGCTGCAGGCGCTGCCGGGCGGCAGGGCGGCCCCCGAGGCGCCCTTGGCGACCCCCGAGGCGCCCCTGGCCGCCCTGGAGAGCGCCCTGCTCGCGCTGTTCGAGCAGAACCGCCCGGGCCTGCACGAGCACATCGAGGAGGTCCTCATGCGCACGGCCTACCGCTATTGCCACAGGAACCAGCTCCAGGCCGCGCGGCTGCTCGGCATCAGCAGGAACATCGTGCGCGCCCGGCTCATCCAGTTCGGCGAGCTCGCGCGCTCGCCGCGATCGCGCGGCGGCAACGAGCCGCCCGAGTCCGGGCCGATCTCGAGCGGTCCATGCTCGCTCGACGAGACGGCGTGCGACGGCGAGGAGCGGGGCGCCTCGATCGAGACGGTGCGGATCGGGTGCCAGAAGTTCGGGCTGCTGATGGCGACCAACACGGCCTAGGTTATCGGCGCGCGGGGATGTCGAGCAGCGCGTCGAGCCGGGACCCCGGCGTTCCCCTGCCTCGCGCCGAGCGCCGCCGGATCAGCGGGCGATCTGCGACAGCGCGAACGCGTACGCGTCCGCGAGCTCCTCCACCAGCGACTGGACCCTGTCGCCGCCGCCGTGCCCGGCCTTCTCCTGGGTGCGCAGCAGCGCGGGTCCGCCCGTCGAGGCGGCCTGGAGCGCGGCCGTGAACTTGCGCGCGTGCATCGGGTCGACGCGATCGTCGCTGTCGACCGACATGACGAGGAGGCTCGGGTAGGCCGTCCCGCTGCGCACCCGGTGGTACGGGGAGTAGCCGATGAGCGCGCGGAAATCGTCGGGGTCGTCGGCCCATCCGTACTCCTCGATCCACGTCTTGCCCGACCCGAACAGGTGGTATCGGACCATGTCCATCAACGGCACCTGGCACAGCGCCACCTTGAACAGGTCGGGGCGCTGCGTGATGGCCGCCCCCACGAGCAGCCCGCCGTTCGAGCGGCCCTCGATGACAAGCCGGTCGGGCCGCGTGTAGCCCTGGCGGACCAGGTGCTCCGCGGCCGCGATGACGTCGTCGAAGACGTTTTGCTTGCTGTGCCGCATCCCCGCGCGGTGCCATGTCTCGCCGTACTCGCCGCCGCCCCTCAGGTTCGCGATGGCGAACAGGCCTCCTCGCTCGAGCCACGGATAGGCCTTCGACCAGAAGCTCGGCGTGAGCGCCATCGAGAAGCCGCCATAACCATAGAGCACGGCGGGCGCAGCCCCGTCGCGCCGAGCGTCCTTCCTTTGGAGCACGAACATCGGCACCCGCGCGCCGTCCTTCGATGTCACGAAGACCTGCTCCGTCGTGTAGGCGGCGGTGTCGACGGGCACCTGGGTCCGGTACGCGACCTCCGTGCGCCCCGTTGGCACGGAGAGCTCGTGGATCTCGGGCGGGAGGGTGAACGACTCGAACGTGAAGTAGGCCTCGTCGCTCTCCGGCTCGCCGTGAAGCGCTGGGACGCTCCCGATGCCGGGCAGCTTCACCTCGTACGCAGGGCTGCCGTCGAGCTCGCGCATCTCGAGGCGCGCGGAGACGTCCTTGAGGTAGACAAGGCCCAGCCGATTGCCCACGATCTCGAGGCGGTCGAGCTTCTCGTCGCGCCGCTCCGGGACGACCTCGACCCAGCGATCTCGCGCGGGATCCCGGGGATCCGCGCGGAAGACACGGTAGTTGGGCGCGCCGTCGTCGGTCAGGATGTAGAGGTTGTCGCGGTGCGGCTCGACCAGGTAGATGTGCGGCTGCGCCTTGATGAGGGGCTTCCACTCCGCCTTCTTCCCCGCGCGGAGATCCTGGATGTACACGTCCGTCGACACCCAGCCGTGCTGCACGGTGGCGATCAGCCAGCGGCCGTCGCGCGAGGCAGCGACCTGGTGAAACGTCTTCGGGTCGCGCGTGGCATCGCGGACCAGGCGATCGCCCGCGGGGTCGGCGCCGAGCGCGTGATACCGGATCTCGGCCAGACCGGGGCGGTCTGCCGCCGAGATCCGGCGGCTGAGCGGCGGCACCTTGACGTAGTAGATCCCGGCGCTCTTCCCGTCCCACGCCATCGCCGTCCTGTCCGCGTACTTGGCCCCCTCGAGCACCTCGGGCAGCTTCTTGCCTGTCGCGACGTCGATGATCTCGAGCGTCGCCTCGTCGGCGTTGTTCTTCTTGACCTGGTAGGCGACGTACCGGCCGTCCCAGCTCGGGAGCCAGCTCCCGAGCGACACGCTGCCGTCCTGCGACCACGCGTTCGGGTCGAGCAGCACCTTCGGCTCACCCGCCTTGCCCTGGCGCCAGTGGACGGCTTCCTTCTCCTGACCGACCGATTTCTTCGGCCAGAAGTGGCGGCCGCCGCGCTGGAGCGGCGCGCCCACGCGCTCGATGTCATAGAGCTCCCGGAACCGCTTCAGGAGCGCGTCGCGCTCGGGGAGCTTCGCGAGCTCGGCGCGCGCGAAGGCGTTCTGCGCCGCCGTCCACGCCTGGACCTCGTCGGACTCGCCGTCCTCCAGCCAGCGGTACGGGTCCTGCACCGGGACCCCGTGCAGGACGTGGACCACATCGACGATCCTCGACGGCGGGTACGCGGGGGCCGGCGGGGCGCTGGCG